>JBOGZL010000417.1:0-1817 GCA_050697195.1 Solirubrobacterales bacterium | reverse complement strand
CCCGCGACTCGAGCCGCCCACGGCTCGACTCGGCGGCGCTGACGCGGCTCACGCGGCGCAGCTCGGGGACGAGCGCCTCCTCGGCGCAGCGGCGGTGCCAGTGGTGGTGGTCCGAGCCGCCCGCGCGGCGCACGTAGTGGACGACGACGTGCTCGGCGCCGATCTCGACCTCGCCGTGGCACCCCGGGCAGCGGTAGAGCTTGCGGGCGATGTCGCGGATCAGCCACGCCTCGTCGCCCTCGGCTGTGAGGCCGCGGAGGCTGTGGCGGGAGTCGGGGAGGCCGTCGAAGCCGCTCATCGCCACTCAGGGTAGGCAAGAGCACCGCCGGCTCTAGGCTCCGGGGCGTGCGCACCGACCCTCAGCGACTGCGGTTCGAGATCGACGCCCGCGACGGCACCGCGCGCGCGGGCGTCCTCCACACCGCCCACGGGCCGGTCGCCACGCCGGCGTTCATCCCGCTCGCGACCCGCGCGACGGTGCGCTCGATGGAGGCGTCGGAGGTCGCGGGGCTCGGGTACCGGCTCGTGCTCGGAAACACGTTCCACCTCCTGCTCGCGCCGGGGCCGGAGCGGATCGCGGCGCTCGGCGGGCTTCACTCGTTCATGGGCTGGGAGCGCGCGATCGTCACCGACTCGGGCGGGTTCCAGGTCTTCTCGCTCGCGCACGGGACCGTCGCGGACGAGATCAAGGGCCGGCGGGGGAAGCGCGAGAGCGACGGCCGGGTGCTGGAGATCACCGAGGACGGGGTACGCTTTCGCTCCTACGTGGACGGGACCGAGCACTTCCTCGGCCCCGCGGAGTCGATGTCGGTCCAGGCGGCTTTGGGCTCGGACATTGCGCTCGTGCTCGACGAGTGCACGCCCTACCACGCCGAGCGCGAGTACACCGCGCGCTCCACCGAGCGCACCCACCGGTGGCTCGACCGCTGCCTCGAGTGGCACGAGCGCCACGGCCCCGAGCGCCAGGCGGTGTTCGGGATCGTCCAGGGCGGGGTCCACCCCGACCTTCGCCGCGCCTCGGCCGAGCGCGTCGCAGCGGCGGCCGTGGACGGGGTCGCGATCGGGGGGACGCTGGGGCGCGACAAGCCGGAGATGTACGGGGTGCTCGAGATGACGCTTCCCCACCTCCCGACCGAGGCGCCCAAGCACCTGCTCGGGATCGGCGAGCCCGACGACCTGGTCGAGGGGATCGGTCGCGGGATCGACGCGTTCGACTGCGCGGTCCCGACCCGGCTCGGGCGCCACGGGATGGCGCTCGCGCCGCTCCCCGACGACCGCTTCCGGTTCGACGTCCGCCGCCCCGCGTACGCCGAGGACACGCGGCCGCTGGTCGAGGGCTGCCCGTGCCGCACGTGCACGGAGCACACCCGCGCCTACCTCCACTACCTCTCGCGCGCCGAGGAGCTGACCGGCGCGCGCCTCGTCACCCACCACAACCTCGCCTACGTCGAGCGGCTCGTCGCCGGGGCGCGCGAGGCGATCGCGGCGGGCGCGTACGAGCGCTACGCGGAGGGGGTGCTCGGCGGTCGGGCGCCGTGGGAGGCGGGGGCCGAGTGAAGCTCGCGAAGAGGTAGTACGGCGGGTGGCGGAGCGGCCTACTCGGGCGCGGTGTTCTCCTCGATGAACTGGTCGAGGCGGTCGATCTGCTGGTCGATCTCCTGCTGGATGACGTCGTCGACGCTGAGGTCGTCGGTCGCGTTGTTGGCGAGGCTGACGAGCCCGGCGACGATCGCGATCACGAGCACGAGCAGGATCAGCAGCAGCGCCCACTTCGCGCCGCCGCCGGCGGACGGCTTGCGACTGGGCGGGGCGGGCGA
>JBOGZL010000416.1:0-7745 GCA_050697195.1 Solirubrobacterales bacterium | reverse complement strand
GGCGGGGCCTGGCGACGGCGGCGATCGTGATCGGCGGCGTGATGGTGGCGATGATGGTCATCTGGACCGCGGTCGAGACCCTGTCGTAGTGAGGGGCGGCCGAGGCGCCGCGATGGTTGTCGCTGCCCGGCGCTGTTCGTGGCGCTGGGCAGCGGCAGCTATGCGGCTGCCGGGCTCGGTCGGCGCCGCGAAGATCGCCCCCGGCAAGAAGCCGAGGCGCTGAGCTCGCGGACGGGCCAGAAGAGTGAGCTTCTAGCCTTCGTGGTCGCGACCACAACAAGCGAGCGCTGTGAGGGGGCCATCGATGAGTGAGTCCGAGATCGCGGCGCGCCGGCTTTCACCCATGGGCTCATGGTGGCCCCATCGGCTGCCACAGCTGGATCCCGTTTCCCTCGGGATCGCGAAGCTCGGCGAAGCGACCGTTCGGGTAGCGCTCCGGATCGACCTCGACCTCTTCCCCGGCCCCGCGCAGCTGCTCGACGATTGCGTCGAGGTCGGCGACGCGGAAGTTGATCATCCAGGTGTGCTCCGGTGGGCCGATCATCTCTGAGTCCAGCTCGAAGGGCGCGAACACCGTTTCCCCCTCCTCCTGCCGCCAGGGCCCTTCCTCGTAGCTCTCCGGCACGGTCTTCACCCCGAGCCGCTCCTGGTACCAGACCTTCAGGGCCTCGGGATCTCGCGCCCGAAAGAAGAAGCCGCCGATGCCGGTGACTCGCTCCACGACCGAGGAGCCTAGCTGGGCAGGCCCTGCGCGGCGAACCGTTCTCGCTTCAGCCAAGCCGAGCTCCCCCGCTGGTAAAAGACGCGTCCATGTCGGAGGCCAGGCGCCTTGCAGAGGAACGCATGCGTGAGATTGCCGCAACTCCAACCGATGCGCTGGTCCGCCTGATCGATGAGCCCGTCGAGCTCGTGGTGACCGGTTCTGCAGGGCACCTCTATCGGTCCAAGACCTACTCGTTCTGGGACACGGAGCCGTGGCAATCGGAACTATTCATCCGGACGAAGATCACGGGTCGAGGCATTCGAGGATTCCAGCGGTACTACGGAGTTGAGGTGCGCAGCCCTGAGACGCGGTTCTCCAGGGAACCCGGGGAAGTTGAAGTCCGGCCGACCTGGACCGAAGTACTGGCGTGGGTCTGCGTCGCGGCCTTCACCGTTGCTCTCAGCGCGGCGTTGCTCGTAGGGGCTCTTTACGTGGTCTCGCTTGTGCTCTAGATCGCGCGAAGGATCAGCGGCTCGCCCCCGCGGACGAATCCGCGCGCCCGGCAGATCAGCGCTGATTCTCGTGAAAGATCCCGGGAACCTCCTTGTGACGGTCGGGCCTTCAGCCGTCGCGGGCGCGGTCGGCGAGGTGGCGAACCGTCTGCATCGCGTCGGCCCACCCGCCGCGCCGCTAGTGCAGCACGGCGACAACCTCGGCGTCCCAGTCGGGCCACGTCCACTCGAGGTACTCGCGACACCGCTGCGCCCCACCACGAGCTCGGACTCGTACCCGACCCGCTCGTGATGGTCGCGAATCGCCTTGAGGTCGTCGACCTGGGGCTCGGGCACGGCGGCGACGTACCCGACCTGGCGGAAGCCGTACGCATCCGGCTCGTCCTCGAAGAGCTCGACCGAGCGGCGGATCACCTCCGAGATCGCGGCCGAGCGGTAGTAGTTGCGAACGATCCCTCCGGCGATCCCCGGCGCGCCGGCACCGATCACGACGTGGCCTGCGCCGCCGCTCGTGCTCAGCTCCACGGATAGGGGCTGTGCGAGACCGTGCGGCAGGCGGTCGGGGTCGCAATCGCCCTAGTGGGGCGTTGCGCTGATCGCCGCGGCTGAGCGCCCGGATGGATAGCTCAACCCACCTCCTCCGGAAGCTCATACCAACGCTTGCGCTCGCCGATCCGAGCGCGCATCCGCCAACGCCTTGTCTTGGGCTCCGTCTTGAGGCGCTCATGCACGTCGTCGATCCGCGCCTGGAGCGCGTCTCGCTCCGACGGGTTCAAGGGTACGTCGGCGAGACACGCGGTCAGTCGGTCCAGGTTGAGACAGGTGGTTCTCCACAGTCCCCAATCCGCGGCGCAGAGCTCCGCGATTCGGTCGATGTTGATCGCGTCGTCGTCGTGGGACGCGAGCTCATGGTGGTGCAGCAGCGCGAGCGCGTCCCGCATGTCCCGCTCTCCCAGCTCGTAGATCTGCAGCTTGGTCAGCAGCAGCTCGGCGAGCGGCAAGGTCAACGGGTCACGTTCGATCCGCTCGGTGATGGGGATCTCATGGCACATCGAGAACTCGCCCACGAAGATGTCGATCTCCCCACCACCCTCGGCCGCCGTGTACTTGAGGCGCCGGTGACCGTTCAGAGCATTGAACTCTGCGACCGGCTCGTAGTTGAGGGTCTCCACCAGCTCTGCCACGTTCCTGCCCATGCCGCTGAGGGTGACCAAGTCGATGTCCTTGTACTCGCGCGCGAACGCAGGGTGCAGCGGATCCGCGTGCAGAAAGATCGCAACACCACCGACCAGGCGGATGGGCACCCCTCGTTCCGTGGAGGTCTCCATCAGGACGCGAGCTTGATCGGCGAGCTCAGGCAACGCCGACTCCGTGCGGCTCGACTCCTTCGCGGTCCGTCTGGGTGCGGGCAGCGCTCCAAGCACCCGCTGTATTGCGATACAGAAGCCTCAGGTAGTAGAAGGTTTCGACCGTCTCGATCCCGGCTATGCCGCCAATCCTCCCATCGAGGGTAGCGATCAGCTGAGCTCGATCCCGGCAGACGATCTCGGCCATCAGGTCGTAGCGACCGGCGGCGCTGACGAGGTAGGACACCTGCGGGATCCTGGCCAACGAAGCAGCGGCCTCGTCCGCGTCGGCGTCGGCCTCCAACCCGATCCCGAGCCACGCGAGCCCGTGGAAGCCGAGCTCGTGCGGATTCCCGACCGCAAGAACGCGGACGACTCCGTCCTTAACGAGCCTTGTGAAGCGACTCGAAGCCGTTCGCTCCGATACGTCGAGTCGCTGCCCGATATCGCGAAAGGATGCCCGACCGTCATCCTGCAAGAGCTCGATCAGCATGCGGTCAAGCGCATCGATCTCTGCGGGCGCACTCCCGACTCCGGGTTCGAAAGGAGCCGGTTCCGTGCTCGGCGTAGCCTCAGTCCACTGGAACTGCTGGCGAAGGAGACTGAAGTATTGGTAGGTCTCCGTGCGTTGGACGCCGGGCAGGGCGCGAACATGCTTGAGCAGACCGAATAGGCTTTCGCCGTCGGGGCAGGCGACCTCCGCCATCACGTTCCAGGTGCCCGTGGTGATCACCACGTAGTCGATCTCGGGCATCCGGGCCAGCGCCGCCGCCGTGCGCTCGATGTGAGCGACTCGTACCGCGAGCGCGACCCACGCCATCGACTCGAGGCCCATCAGCCGAGGATCCGCGACCGCCGTGATCGTGAACACGTCTCTCGCGATCAGCTGCTTGACGATCCGCCGGACCTGGGCCTCTGAAATGCCGATGCTGTCAGCGACCGCCGTGTACGGTGTTCGGCCGTCACGTTGGAGCTGCATGAACACCTCAGCCTCCAGCCTGCTGAGCGGCTCAGTCACGCCGAGAGCAGTTGCACGTTGAGGTCATTCGGTTCGGGAGCCAAGTCGACGACCGCAGACCGCAACACACCCTCACCGTACTCGCTCCCCGGGTTGACGCACGTCGTCCGCCCGATGCGCTGGACGCCGCGACACTCATGGATGTGACCGTGCAGCGAGAGCAGCGGCGCGTACTTCTCGATCGCATTGCGGACGGCCGTCGAACCCGCCGAGATCTCCTCGCCGACGATCGGCCTCGGCGGGGAGACGCTCGTGTCCAGCCTGGCGCACTGATCCAAGCCTGACTCGACCGGCGGCACGTGGAGGTTGAACACCGCCCGCTGGACGTCCTCCAGCTGTTCGACCATTGCTTCGACCTTTGCGCCCAGCTCCTCCTCCGAGATATCCCGCGGACAGTTCCACGGGGTCGGATTGCTGTAGCCGCTCGAGATCATCTCCACCTCGGGTGCGATCAGGGTCACGCGGCCCTCAGCTCCGGTCACGTAGGGCGCCTGCTCAATGATCGGCTCCACCGACATCAGATCGTCGTTGCCGCCGGTCACGTACAGGGGAATTCCCTGCGGCTCGAGGCGGTCCGCCGCCAGCTTCATCCACGAGTCGACCTGCCGTTCGCACTCGCGCTCGAACACTTCCGCCAGAACATCGGCGTCCTCCTCCAGGCGCATGTACTCGTCGCGATCGACAACGACGGGGTAGTGACCGAGGTTCCGGATCCCCGCCTCGATCTCGGCGAGGTCGTCCGCGCCGTTGACCCGGCGCTCCTCCCCGGCGATACTCGCGACCCAGCCGCCGTTCGATTCGACGATCGGTACCAGCTTCTTCCCAGTCAGGTCGCCGCCGAGTATCGCGATATCCGCTTCGTATATGCGCGCAGCGTTGAGGAACTTCCGGAGTACGACATCCGAACCGTGCAAGTCCGTCGCGAAGAGGATGCGGGTGCGGGGTTTCGAACCGCGACGCAGGCGCATCGTGATTCAGACGCGTCCAGTGCCCTCGGGATTCGCGCGCACCCCCAATGCGTCCATCGCCAGCCGCGTCGCGACGCGAGCCGACTTGTTGGCCGGGTCGTACACGGAGGAGCATTCGGTGATCACGTAGGCCTCAACACCCTCACGGACGCAAGCTCGGATCATCTTGATTACCTCGCGTGGGGTCAGTCCACCGCACTCGGGCGTGGTCACTCCCGTGGTGAAGCCCTGGTCCATTACGTCGAGGTCGGTGTGCAGGACAACTCCGTCCGTATCGGTCCAGGCGATCTCGAGGATTCGCTCGATCGTCTTCTCGATGCCCCACTCGTCGATGTCCCAGATAGTGATCATCTGGATGCCCGTCCGATCGACGTATTCCCGCTCGACCCGGGGGTTGAGCGGCCCGTTTATCCCGACCAAGGCGAGGTTGCGGGGGTCCATGTTTGGGAGCTCCGCGGTTCTGCTCACCGGGCACGCGTGGTTGAGCCGCTCGCCCGCCACGTCCTCGGCCGTATCCATGTGCGAGTCCATCTGGATGTAACCCATCCTTCCGTCTATCAGCTTGCTCATCGCGCTGGTCACCGGGATCGGGCAGGAATCGTCGCCGCCGAGGATGATCGGGAAGGCTCCCGCCTCGTAGATCTCCGTGATGCAGCGCTCGGCTCGCTCGAATGTCCGCTTCGCATTGCCCGGCACGATCGAGACGTCGCCGCAGTCGGCGAGTCCCAGCGTGTCGAACAGGTCCACCTGGAATTCGCCGTGGTAGCTCAGGTAGTGCTCGGTCGCGCGCCGGATCGACCGCGGCCCGTAGCTCGCCCCGGGCCGGCATGTGTTCGTGTGCTCCCAGGGCAGGCCCAGCACGGCAGCCTTCACCCCTTCGCCTTCCAACTCCTCTCGAACGGGGGGAACCACGTGAGCGCCGAGGAAGGTGGATATGCCTGAGATCAGGGTGTTTGGGAAGTCCGCGTCCCCCTCTCGGCGCCCGAAGGTGACGTAATGATCCTGCGGCTGTGACGACATCGTTTGCTAGCTCTCCTTTCCGAGCCTGAGATGAAACTGATTCTCGCTGGACGCTGCGCAGACCTACTCCGGCGGTACCTCGCGCAGGGCCAGGCTCGTGTCCACGCCCTGGCGGCGGCGAACGGCGCGCCAGCCGAAGTAGAACAGCAGGCCGGTCACCAACGCACCGCCGATCAACCCACGTGAGCCGGCGTCAGTGAGCGCCAACTCGTCGAGGATAAGGGCGAAGACGATCAGCAGTGCCACGCTGATCGTTCCCAGGATCCCGGCGATCACCACCCAGGGGATTCCCACCAGCCGGTAGGCCGAGACGGGTGCTGACTCGTAGATTCCGCGAGCCCTCGAGGGAAGCATCGCCGCGCCCAGGCAGCTGACGCCGACGACCAGCACGCTCGTGATTGCGCCTCCCAGCAGCACGGTCGTCTGCCAGTCGGGCTTGAAGCTGAACAACGCGGCCACCACAAGGGCCAGGACGCTCCACAGGGTGAGCGCCTTGACCGGCGTGTGTGTGCGCGGGTGGACGTCCGAGAAAAAGCGGGGGAGCAGGCCGTCCAGCCCCATGGCCATCATTACGCGGGCAGAGTTGACGAAGACCACGTTCGCGATGCCGAACCCGCCCGCCACGAAACCAAGCGAGACCAGGATCGTGATCAACGCATTTCCGCTCAGCATCGAGAGGAAAACGCTGAAGTTCGGTGAGTACTCGGGCGCGATCTCCCCTGAACCGTATGCCCATGCATACTGGTTCAGGAAGTCACTGCCGGCGATCGAGCTCAGGAGTATCCACGGCAGCGCGAGCATCACTAGTGCTACGAACGCGCCGGCGAACAGGAATGCCGAGAACAGGCGCCACATGCTCGAAGCCTGCTTGACCTCACCAAGCAGGCCCTGTGCCGAGTACATCGTGTAGGGGATGTAAGCCCCGAGCACCGCGACCCAGATCAACGTATTGCCGAGATCGAACGACGGGCTCTCATAGCCCGACGCCTGCGCCGCGCTCTCAACGGATGTAGTTGTGATCGCGCCGGCGTGGAAGTCGTTGAACTTCGCCGAGAAATCGGTCCCCAGGTTCGCGAGCAGGAGGACGATGATCGTCCCAGTCGCGATCAACAGCAGCGGGATCAGGATGTAGCGCTGCACCGTCCGATACAGCCGCAAGCCGATCGTGTTCATCAGCCAGCAGAGGACCACGACGGTTGCGGCAACGACGAACGTGCCCCACTCCGTGACGAGCCACGAGGCAACGCCGTCAAGACCGACCTCGTCGGCTATCGGCAACAGGCCGAAGGTCCCCACCACAAACGCGCCTGCGGTCGGGAAGGCGAGCCAGAAGAGGAGCTGGCACGCCCACGGCACCGCAAAGCCGACAAGGGGGGTCAGTGAACGAGTCTCGTAGAGATAGTCGCCACCAGCCCTGGGCATGGCTGAACCGAGGGCGGCGTACACGAAGTAGATGACAACGCCGAACCCAAGCGTGAGTACGAGCAGGAGCGGGATGCTGATTCCCGGCGAGGCGAACTGGGGTCCGGGGAAGAGGAAGACGAATGCGAACAGCCCGCCGGAGCCCAGGACCCCGAACCACGCCGCGTCAGCGAGCGTCAACTCCCGAACCAGCCCGGAGGACTGGCGGGCGAAGCTCGAAACTCCGCCTCCGCCAGAAGCGCCCGATCCCGTGCTCGCCTCCATGCTCACTCCTCTCTCCGCGACGATTTCTGTCTTATGCTCAGCGGTATCTAAACATACTTCGTAGCGTCGTCCAAATACTTGACGAATCTCTAGCCACCTGGGACGCTCAAATAGCGGGCATCGGACCAGGATCGGCTGTTCATTCGGTCTCCAGCGCCTCGGAGCCCCGTCGGCGATGTCGTCGAGCTCCCCGCCGTAGACGACGAACACCGGAAGCCGAAGGGGACAACGAGGGGCCATCCGGCGAGCAGCTGTACGAGTGGGGCGAGCAGTCGGGCCGTGTGGGTGAGTCCTGAGTAACGTTACGAGTCGTAACACAATAGAACGGTTTACACTGTTCGTGTGAACGCCGCTCCCAACTCCAAGGCGCGGACTGCGCGCCTCGGCCGCCCGCGCGATCCGCAGATCGACGCCGCAGTGCTCGATGCGACGGTCGCCGTGCTCAACGAGTCGGGCTACGGCGGCCTTACGCTCGAGGAGATCGCGCGGCGT
>JBOGZL010000415.1:0-28079 GCA_050697195.1 Solirubrobacterales bacterium | reverse complement strand
GAGCGGCGCAGCGCGGAGCCCGCGCCGCGGTAGCCGGCGCCCGACTCCGCCTGCCACCCTGGAGGCGCGGCGGCGGCACGCGTCGTGGTGGCTGGGTAGGGCAAGCGGAGTCGCCGTCAACGCCGGTTTCGACGTCTTGAAACCAACCGATGTGGTGTTAACGGCGTATATCGCCGTCAACGCCGGTTTCGAGATCGAGGCGCCCTCGCTTCTGGTGTTAACGGCGTCCCCTCGTCCCTTTCTCCTTCCCTATACCCAGCCCCTGTCCATCCCACCGCGCATGGCTTCCGGCCACCCGACGGAGGTCTCAGCCGTCCCTACCCCGCGATCGCCTGCTCCAGGTCGGCGACCAGGTCCTCGGCGGCCTCGATCCCGCACGAGAGCCGGACCAGGTCCGGTGGAACCGCGGCGTCGGAGTCCTCGACCGACTGGTGGGTCATCGCCTGGGGGACCTCGATCAGCGACTCGACGCCGCCAAGTGACTCGGCGAGCGAGAAGATCCGCGTCCGCGTGGCGATCCCGCCCGCGTCCGGGTGGCGAAGGGAGACCATCCCGCCGAACCCCGGCCAGCGCACGTCCTCGACCCCGGGCGCGCCGTCGAGGTACTCGCTGACCGCCCTTCCGTTCGCGGTGTGCTGCGCGACCCGCAGCGCCAGAGTGCGGAGCCCGCGATGGACGAGGAAGCAGTCGAGCGGCCCCGGGACGGCGCCGACCGCGTTCTGGACGAAGCGGACGCGCTCGTGGAGATCCTCGTCGGCGGCGATCACCGCGCCGCCGACGACATCGGAGTGCCCCCCGAGGTACTTCGTGGTCGAGTGGACGACCGCCCGCGCCCCGGCCTCGAGCGGCCGCTGCACGATCGGCGTCGCGAACGTGTTGTCAACCACCACCGGGATCCCGTCGGCGGCCTCGACGATCGCCGCGACGTCGACCACGTTGAGGAGCGGATTGGTCGGTGTCTCGACCCAGATCATCCGGGTCTGCGGCCGGATCGCGGCCCTGACGCCGTCGAGGTCGCCCTGGTCGACGAGGTCGTAGGCGAGGCCGAACCGGGTGAGCACCTTGTCGACGAGCCGGTAGGTGCCGCCGTAGAGGTCGATCGGAAGGATCATGTGGTCGCCGGCATCGAGCGCGGCGCTGAGGATCGCGTGGGTGGCGGCCATCCCGCTCCCGAACGCCGTCCCGTGGCCGCCCTCCAGCTCGCCGAGCGCCCGCTCGAGCGCCGAGCGGGTCGGGTTCGCCGAGCGCGAGTAGTCGTAGTCCTCGACCACCTCGCCCGGGGCTCGCTGCACGTAGGTGGACGTCTGGTGGATCGGCGGGATCACCGACCCGTAGGTCGGGTCGGGCTCGAGCCCGGCGTGGACGACACGCGTCTCCATTCGCCGCTTCACACGACTCGTGCTCACCGGTTCAGCGCCTCCACGAGGTCGACGGCGGTGAGGATCCCGAGCGGGCGTCCGTCGTCCACGACGATCACCGCCCGGGCGTCGCCGCGCAGCAGCCTCACCGCGTCCTCGGCCGGGTCCTCGACCGAGAGCTCGGGCAGCGGCGGCTCGAGCACCTCGGTCACCTGCTCGCCGAGGATTCCCGGGTGCTCGGCCGACGCCCACAGCAGGCTTCGCTCGCTGACGGTGCCGATGAACGCGCGCTCGTCCTCGGAGGACACGACCGGAACCTGCGACACGGCGTGCTCGCGCATCAGCTCGAGCACCTTGCCCACCTCGTCGTGGCCGCCGACCGTGAGGATCGGCCCCGGCTCGCCGCGTTCTCGCAGCAGCTCGCCGACGGTGTGGCGGGCGGCGCCCGTCAGGTACCCGTACTCCCGCATCCACGAGTCGCTGAAGACCTTGGAGACGTAGGGGCGGCCGCCGTCGGGGATGATCGTCGCCACCAAGGCGTCGGGATCGTCGACCTCGCGGGCGACCTGCACCGCGGCGCACAGCGCCGTCCCCGCCGACCCGCCGGCGAACAGCCCCTCGCGGGCGACCAGCCGGCGCGCCATCAGGAACGAGTCGCGGTCGCTGACCGTGATGTAGCGGTCGATCACGTCCCTGTGCAGGCTCTCGGGCCAGAAGTCCTCGCCGATCCCCTCCACCCGATAGGGGTGGACGGGCCCGCCGGAGTAGATCGATCCCTCCGGGTCGGCGCCGACGACGATGATCGACGGGTCCTGCTCCTTCAGGTACTCGCCCACCCCGCTGATCGTCCCCCCGGTGCCGACCGCGACGACGAGGTGGGTCACCTTCCCGCCGCTCTGGCGCCACAGCTCCGGCCCGGTCGAGCTGCGGTGCGCCGCGGGGTTCGCCTCGTTGAAGTACTGGTTGGGTTGGAACGCGCCGTCGATCTCCTCCGTGAGCCGGTCCGCGACGCGGTAGTAGGACTGCGGCGAGTCCGGGGGGACGGCGGTCGGGCAAACCACGACCTCGGCCCCGAACGCCCGCAGCGTGTCGATCTTCTCCCGGCTCATCTTGTCCGGCATCACCGCGATCACGCTGTAGCCGCGCAGCGCGCCGACCATCGCGAGGCCGAGCCCGGTGTTGCCGGACGTCGGCTCCACCAGCGTCCCTCCCGGCTCCAGGACGCCGTCGCGCTCCGCCGCCTCGATCATCGCCAGCGCCGCGCGGTCCTTCACCGACCCGCCCGGGTTGAGGAACTCGACCTTCGCGACGAGCGGCGTCCGCAGCGCGGGCTCGAGCCGGGAGAGCCGCACCAGCGGCGTCTCGCCGATCAACTCGAGCGCCGACTCACGGATCTCCGATCCAGCCTCTGCCCCCACGACCCTGAGGTTAGTCCTCGGCGCGCGCGCGGGCTCGGGCGTTATTGGGCATGTAGGGGGCAGAGAGGGGGTGCCGGATGCGGTACGCACCCGGACACATCGAACTGGTCGACATTTTGCTCGGGGGGCCGGATGAAATTTCGACCAGTGGGCGCCGCCGGGGTTTCCCGCCCACGACGCGAGGCGCCAACCCCGTTGCTGGCCCCTCTACTTGCCCGCCGTTGGCTCGCCCGCTACTCGCTGCTCTTCGCGGCGTCGCCGGCCCCGTCGCCGGAGCTCGATCCCGAGCCCGAGCCCGAGCCCTCGGGGGTCTCGATCTCGGTCGCGAGCTCCTCGAGCTCGTCGGCGAACGACGGGCCGAAGCCCTCGAGCTCGGTCACCTCTCCCTCGTCGGCGAGGCCGAGCTCGGCGGCGAGCTCCTCCTCGTCCATCAGCGCCTCCTCGGGCGGCTGGGCGGGCTCCACGGGCTCGATCTCGATTCCACGGTAGTGGCGCAGGCCGGTCGCGGCGGGGATCAGCTTCCCGATGATCACGTTCTCCTTCAGGCCCTGGAGGCGATCGCGCTTGCCCTCGAGCGCGGCGTCGGTCAGCACCTTGGTCGTCTCCTGGAAGGACGCCGCGGAGAGGAACGACTCGGTCGCCAGCGAGGCCTTGGTGATCCCGAGGATCACCTCGTCGGACTTCGCCGGGGTTCCCCCGTCGTCCTTGACCTGCTTGTTGAGCCGCTTCAGCTTGTGGCGGTCCTCGAGCTGGCCGGGCAGGAGCGTCGTCGATCCCTTCGACTCGATCCGCACCTTCTTCATCATCTGGCGAACGATCAGCTCGATGTGCTTGTCGTTGATGTCGACGCCCTGCGAGCGGTACACCTGCTGCACCTCGCCGACGAGGTAGAGCTCGGTCTCGGTCCGGCCCCGCACCTCGAGCAGCTCCGCCGGGTACAGCGACCCCTCGCTGAGCTGGGTGCCGGGCTCGATCCGGTCGCCGTGCCCGACGTTGAGCTGCGTGCGCGGGGGGAACGAGTACGCGTGGTCCTCGCCCTTCGCGTCGGTGAGGATCACCCGCAGGGTCTTCTCGGTCTCCTCAACCGACACCCGGCCGGCGACATCGGCCATCTTCGCCAGGCCCTTCGGCTTGCGCGCCTCGAACAGCTCGACGACGCGTGGAAGGCCCTGGGTGATGTCCTGGCCGGCGACGCCGCCGGTGTGGAAGGTGCGCATCGTGAGCTGGGTGCCGGGCTCGCCGATCGACTGGGCCGCGATGATCCCCACCGCGTCGCCCAGCTCCACGGTGTCGCCGGTCGCCATCGCGCGCCCGTAGCAGTGGCGGCACACTCCGGTCTCGGCTTCGCACTTCAGGACCGAGCGAATCGGGACCGTGACGTCCTCGTCGCCGAACGCCTCCGCCATCTCCTCGATCTCGGGGACGTCGATCTCCTGGTTTCGCTTCAGCAGCTCACGGCTGCGCTTCGTCGTGAGCTTCTTCGCCGCCAGACGGCCCGCGAGATTCATGTTCAGCTCGCCGTCGGCGTTGCGCAGCGGCATCTCGATGAAGTCCTTCGTCTTGCAGTCGTCGGAGCGCACGATCACGTCCTGCGCAACGTCGACGAGGCGACGGGTGAGGTATCCGGAGTCGGCGGTCCTCAGCGCCGTGTCGGCGAGCCCCTTGCGGGCGCCGTGGGTGGAGATGAAGTACTCGAGCACCGACAGGCCCTCCATGAAGTTCGCCTTGATCGGGCGCTCGATGATCTCCCCCTTCGGGTTCGCCATCAGGCCGCGCATACCGGCGAGCTGGCGAATCTGCTTGAACGAGCCCCGGGCCCCGGAGTTCGCCATCGCGTAGATCGGGTTCAGCTCGTCGAGGTTGTCCTCCATCGCCTGCGCGACCTCGTCGGTCGCCTTGTCCCAGCGCTCCGTCACCGCCTCCTTGCGCTCCTCGGCGGTGATGTAGCCCTCGTCGTACTGGTTCTGGATCTCCTGTGCCTGCGCCTCGTAGCGCTCCAGGATCTCCTCCTTGTCGGGCGGGGAGACGATGTCGTTCTTGGAGATCGTGATCCCCGCCTGGGTCGCGAAGTGGAACCCGAGCTCCTTGAACGCGTCGAGCACGAGCGACACGGTCGCCGCCCCGTACTGCTCGACGAGGTCGGAGACCATCTCGTTCACGCCCCGCTTGCGAAGCGAGCGGTTGACGAACTCGTACGCCTTGGGGTCGAACTCGTCCCCGAGCGCGGTCGCCAGGGCCCGCTCCACGCGGTCGTTGAAGATGATCCGGCCGACGGTGGTGAGGAAATGCTCGTGGCCGGGGCGCCGGAACTCCGCGTAGTCGTGCAGGCCCACCAGCCCTCGCTCGTACGCGATCTCGGCCTCCTGAGCGGTGCGGAACGGGTGCGGCTTGGGGTCGAGCTCGGCGGCGTCGAGCTCCTCGACGTCCCCGCCCGAGTAGGTGAGAAAGTAAAGGCCGAGCACCATGTCCTGGGTCGGCGTGGCGAGCGGGGCGCCGTGCGCCGGTGAGAGGATGTTGTTCGAGGACAGCATCAGGATCCGCGCCTCGGCCTGCGCCTCCGCCGAAAGCGGCAGGTGGACGGCCATCTGGTCGCCGTCGAAGTCGGCGTTGAAGGCGTGGCAGACGAGCGGGTGGATCTGGATCGCCTTGCCCTCCACGAGCACGGGCTCGAACGCCTGGATCCCGAGCCGGTGGAGCGTCGGCGCGCGGTTCAGCAGCACCGGATGCTCGTGGATGACCTCCTCGAGCACGTCCCACACCTCGGGGATCATCGAGTCGACCATCTTCTTCGCGGCCTTGATGTTCTGGACCGCCTTGCGCTCGACGAGCCGGGCCATGATGAACGGCTTGAACAGCTCCAGCGCCATCAGCTTCGGCAGCCCGCACTGGTGGATCTTCAGGTTCGGGCCCGAGACGATCACCGAGCGGCCCGAGTAGTCGACGCGCTTGCCGAGCAGGTTCTGGCGGAAGCGCCCCTGCTTGCCCTTCAGCATGTCGGAGAGCGACTTCAGCGGCCGGTTGCCCGGGCCGGTCACGGGTCGCCCGCGGCGGCCGTTGTCGAACAGCGCGTCGACGGCCTCCTGGAGCATCCGCTTCTCGTTGTTGACGATGATCTCCGGCGCGCCGAGGTCGAGCAGGCGCTTGAGCCGGTTGTTGCGGTTGATCACCCGCCGGTAGAGGTCGTTGAGGTCCGAGGTGGCGAAGCGCCCGCCGTCGAGCTGGACCATCGGTCGCAGCTCCGGGGGGATCACGGGGACGGCGTCCAGGACCATCCAGTCGGGGCGGTTCTGCGAGTTGAGGAACGCGGACGCGACCTTGAGGCGCTTCACCGCGCGGGCCTGCTTCTGGCCCTTCGAGGTGTTGATGATCTCCTCGAGCTCCTCGCACTCGGCCTCGAGATCGACCTGCTCGAGCAGCTCGCGCACGGACTCGGCTCCCATCCCTCCGCGGAAGTACTCACCCCAGCCGAACGGGGACCCGAACCTGTCCTTGAGCTCGCGGAAGGTGGCCTCGTCGTTGATCACGTCCTTGACCTTCATCTCCTGGAACGTCTTCCACACCTCGCGCATGCGCTCGGCGGCGTCGTCGAGGTAGGCCTCGGTGTCGGCGATCTCGGTCTCGATCGCCTTCCGGACCTCCTTGGTGAGCTTCTCCTTGTCGGCCTTGGACAGCTTCTTCACGCTGCCCGTCGCGTCGGCCCAGATCTGGTCCTCCTCGTCGAACCCCTCGGGCTCGCCGCTCTGGACGTAGGCGACACGGCGCTCGAGCGACTGGTTCAGCTCCTTGGTCCGCTGGGTGCGCTCGGACTCGTAGCCCTCGAGGACCTTGTTGACCTCCTTCTCGAGCTTCTTGAGGTCCTTGGTCCTCGCCTCCTCGTCGATCCAGGTGATCAGCGACGCGGCGAAGTAGAGGACCTTCTCGAGCTCCTTCGGAGCCATGTCGATCAGGTATCCGATCCGGCTCGGGACGCCCTTGAAGAACCAGATGTGCGAGACGGGGGCGGCGAGGTCGATATGGCCCATCCGCTCGCGGCGGACCTTGGAGCGGGTCACCTCGACGCCGCAGCGCTCGCAGACGATCCCCTTGTAGCGGACGCGCTTGTACTTGCCGCAGTAGCACTCCCAGTCCTTCGTCGGACCGAAGATCCGCTCGCAGAACAGGCCGTCCTTCTCCGGCTTCAGGGTCCGGTAGTTGATCGTCTCCGGCTTGGTGACCTCGCCCGAGCTCCAGCTTCGGATCTTCTTGCTCGAGGCGAGACCGATCTCGATGGCGTCGAAGTTGTTCATCTACTTCTCCTCTGCGGCCTTCTCGGCCTCGGCTCCGTCGGTGCTTCCCGCCTGGCCCTCGGCGACGACCTGCTCCTCGCGCTCGTCGGCTGCGCCGTCGCCGTCGCCGTCACCGCCGCCGGCGCGCACGCCGGACAGGTCGATGCCGAGCTCCTCGGCGGCGCGCAGGAGGTCGTCCTCCTCCTCCTCGAGCGGGACCTCGCCCTCCTCGGCGATCAGGTTGGCGTCGAGCGCGAGGCTTTGGATCTCCTTCAGCAGCACCTTGAAGGACTCCGGGACCGAGGGCTCGGGGATGTTCTCGCCCTTGACGATCGACTCGTAGGCCTTCACCCGGCCGACCGTGTCGTCGGACTTCACGGTGAGCATCTCCTGGAGCGTGAACGCGGCGCCGTAGGCCTCCAGCGCCCACACCTCCATCTCGCCGAAGCGCTGGCCGCCGAACTGGGCCTTTCCGCCGAGCGGCTGCTGGGTGACGAGCGAGTAGGGGCCCGTCGATCGCGCGTGGATCTTGTCGTCGACGAGGTGCAGCAGCTTGAGGATGTACATGTAGCCCACCGTCACCCGGGCCTCGTAGGGCTCGCCGGTGCGCCCGTTGTAGAGCTGCACCGCGCCCATCGCCCGGCTGTCGGCGCGCTCCTTGCGGTCGACGCCGAGGTCGATCCCGCCGTCGGGGTTCTCGTCCTGCCACCGGACCAGCGCCTCGTCGACGTCCTCGACGCGGGCGCCGTCGAACACGGGCGAGGAGACATAGACGCGGCCGCCGTTCGACTTCGCCTCCTTGTGGGCCTTGGAGCCGTCGTCGTACCAGCCGTTGGCGGCGGCCCACCCGAGGTGGGTCTCGAGGATCTGGCCGATGTTCATCCGGCTCGGGACCCCGAGCGGGTTGAGGATCACGTCCACGGGCCTGCCGTCCTCGAGGAACGGCATGTCCTCCTCGGGAACGATCTTCGAGATCACGCCCTTGTTCCCGTGGCGCCCCGCGAGCTTGTCGCCCTCGGCGATCGTGCGCTTCGTCGCGACGAACACTCGAACGAGCTCGTTCACCCCCGGGGCGAGGTCGTCGCCGTCGTCGCGGTTGAAGGTGAGGACGTCGATCACGACGCCGCCCTCGCCGTGCGGGACCATGAGCGATGTGTCGCGGACCTCGCGCGCCTTCTCCTTGAAGATCGCCCGGATCAGCTTCTCCTCCGCGGTCAGCTCCGTCTCGCCCTTCGGCGTCACCTTGCCGACCAGGAGGTCGCCCGACACGACTTCGGCGCCGATCCGCACGATCCCGCGCTCGTCGAGGTTTCGCAGGCTCTCCTCGGAGCGGTTCGGGATGTCGCGGGTGATCTCCTCGTCGCCGAGCTTCGTCGTCCGCGCGTCGATCTCGTACTCCTCGATGTGGACCGAGGTGAGCTCGTCGTCGACGACCAGCCGGTTGGAGATGATGATCGCGTCCTCGAAGTTGTAGCCCTCCCAGGACATGAACGCGACGAGCACGTTCTTGCCGAGCGCGATCTCGCCGCCGGCGGTCGAGGAGCCGTCGGCGAGCACGTCGCCCTCATTGACCTTGTCCCCGACTGAGACGATCGGGCTCTGGTGGATGATCGTGCCCTGGTTCGAGCGCATGAACTTGTTCAGCTCGTACTCGTCCTTGCGCGACCCCCGGGTGACCGAGATCCGCTCGGCGTCGACGGCGCTCACGTCGCCGTCGCCGTCGGCGACGAGGACGTCGCCGGAGTCGATCGCGGCGCGGCGCTCCATCCCGGTCCCGACCAGCGGCGGCTCGGGCTTCAGAAGCGGAACGGCCTGACGCTGCATGTTCGAGCCCATCAGCGCCCGGTTTGCGTCGTCGTGCTCGAGGAAGGGGATCAGCGAGGTCGCCACCGACCAGATCTGGGTCGGGGAGACATCCATGAGGTCGACCTGCTTCGGCGACACCGCGACGACCTCGCCGTCGCGGGCGCGACACAGCACGCGCGAGCCCTTCAGGCGGTGGGTCTTGGGGTCGATCTCGGCGTTCGCCTGCGCGATCACCTTCTCCTCCTCCTGAGTGGCGTCCAGGTGGACGATCTTGCTCGTCACCACGCCGTCCTTGACCTGGCGGTACGGGGTGGTGACGAACCCGTGCTCCGAGACCTGGGCGTAGGAGGACAGCGATCCGATCAGGCCGATGTTCGGGCCCTCCGGGGTCTCGATCGGGCACATCCGGCCGTAGTGGGTCGGATGGACGTCGCGGACCTCGATCGGGGCCCGCTCGCGCGTCAGCCCCCCCGCGCCGAGCGCCGAGAGTCGCCGCCGGTGGGTGAGCCCGGCGAGCGAGTTGGTCTGGTCCATGAACTGGGATAGCTGCGAGGAGCCGAAGAACTCCTTCAGCGCCGCGACGACGGGGCGGATGTTGATGATCGTCTGCGGGGTGATCGCGTCCGCGTCCTCGGTCGTGAGGCGCTCGCGCACCACGCGCTCCATCCGGTAGAGCCCGATCCGGAACGCCTCCTGGATCAGCTCGCCGACCGTCCGCAGGCGACGGTTGCCGAAGTGCTCGTACTCGTCGAGGTGGTCGCTGACCGGGTCCCAGGGATACGACTGGGCCTCGGCCGCGTAGTCCTTGATCGGGTTCTCCTCGTCGATCTCCTCGGGGATCCCGAGCAGCTTCGGGATTCCGACCAGCTCCTTGATCAGCGCGGTGATGTCGTCGTGGGTGAGGACCCGCGTGTCGAGGTCGATGTCGAGATCGAGCCGCGCGTTGAGCTTGTAGCGGCCCACCCGCGTGAGGTCGTAGCGCTTCGTGTCGAAGAAGAGCTGCTCGAGCAGCTGGCGCGCGGCGTCGACCGACGGGGGCTCGCCCGGGCGCTGCTTCTTGAACAGCTCTATCAGGGCGCCCTCCTCGGTCTTCGTCTGCTCGGTGTCCGCCTCGATCGTGTTGCGGACGTAGACCGAGTTGTCGAACATCTCGAGGAGCTGGTCGTCCTCGGTGTAGCCCATCGCGCGCAGCAGCACGGTCACCGGGAGCTTGCGCTTACGGTCGATCCGCGCGTACACCCGGCCCTTCTTGTCGATCTCGAGCTCGAGCCAGGAGCCGCGGGCCGGCATCAGGTTGGCGATGAAGACCTGCTTCTCGCGGTCCTTCGGCTCCATCACGTAGGCGCCGGGGGAGCGCACGAGCTGGGTCACGACCACGCGCTCGGTCCCGTTGATGATGAACGTGCCGCGGTCGGTCATCCACGGGAAGTCCCCCATGAACACCGACTGCTCGCGGATCTCACCGGTCTCCCGGTTCTGGAACGCGACCTTGACTGTGAGCGGCCGCGAATAGGTCATGTCCTTCTCGCGGCACTCGCCCACGGAATGGGGCGGGTCCTCGAACTTGAACTCGCCGAAGACGATGGCGAGGTTGCCTGTGTAGTCCTCGATCGGCGAGATGTCGTCGATCGTCTCCCGCAGGAGTCCCTTCTTTGGATCGGTCAGCTCCGCGAACGACCGGCGCTGAATGTCGATCAGGTGCGGGACGTCAAGCGGGTTCTCGAGGCGTGAAAAGCTCCTTCGGGTTACGGGGGCAGCGTTGACTCGGGCCAACTCGGCGACTCCTCAGTTGGTCGGTGGTGGGGGCGAGACTGCGCGAGAAATTCGTCCAGCAGTGCTCAATGGCGCGCGACCGTAAAAAGTATCACACGCGTGCCCACGCACGCAAGCGAAATCACCCGCACGACGTGCGTGAGCCGTACTCCGACAAGTGAAGTTAGCAGGCTGGGTGGCCCTACTTGAGCTCGACTTCGCCGCCGGCCTCCTCGAGATCCGACTTCAGCTTCTCGGCCTCGTCGCGCTCGAGTCCTTCCTTGACGGCCTTCGGCGCCCCGTCCACGAGCGCCTTCGCCTCCTTCAGGCCGAGGCCGGTCGCCGCGCGCACGGCCTTGATCACCTGGATCTTCTTGTCGCCCGGGCCGGTCAGGACCACGTCCACGGTGGTCGCCTCCTCGGCCCCGGCGCCGTCTCCGTCCGCGCCCGCGGCACCCGCGGGGGCCGCCGCCGCGACGGCGGTCGCCGAGACGCCGAACTCCTCCTCGAGCGCCTTGATCCGCTCGGAGAGCTCGAGGACCGAGATGCCCTTCAGCTCCTCGATCCACTCCTCGGTCGTCATCTCACTCTTCGTCGCCATTCCTTACTCCTCGTTCCTCGATTCCGTGTTCCTTGAAGGGTTAAGGGGCCCATAGTCCCGATAAGTCTTCAATCGCCGTCTGCTTCCTCCGCCTCGGGCTCCCCGGCCTCGTCCGCGTCGGCCTCCTGGTCCTCCTCGCTGCCCTCTTCGGATCCCGCCTCTGCCTCCGGGCCGGGCTCCTCCGCCTCGGGCTCCTCGGCCTTGGGCGCTTCCGCCTTCGGCTCCTCCGCCTCGCCCTCGACCAGGCCCTGGTCCTGGATCTGGCCGAGCTGGCTGGCGAGCCCGGCGAGCATCCCGTTCAGCCCCCGGGCCACACCGGTGATCGGGCTCGCGACCGCACCGAGAAGCTGGCCCTGGAGGACCTCGAGTCCGGGAAGGCGGGCGATCCGCATGAACTGCTCGGGGTCAAGGGGGGCCCCGTCCATGATCCCTCCCTTGTACGTCGGGACGTCGTGCTCGCGGGCGAAGTCGGCGATCGCCTTTGCCGCACCGAGAGGGTCTCCCTTGACCAGCGTCAGCGCCGTGGGGCCCTCGAAGAGCTCGTCGAGCTCCGCTGTCCCGGCGCTCTCGGCAGCGCGCTTCGCGAGCCGGTTCTTGACGATCCGCAGGGTCGCGTCCGACTCGGCGAGCCGCGCCCGCAGCTCCGCGGCCTCGGGCACGCCGATCCCGCGGTAGTCGACCGCGAAGATCGCTCCCGCGTCGCCGAGTTGGGCGGCGATCTCCTCGACGACTGCTGCTTTCTCTTCTCTATTCATATGAAAAGCCCGCACGCGGGCGGGCTCGGAAGGTCGTCTCCGTGCTCCGCCTGCACCGGGCTTACGAGCTTCGCTCCGCCGATGGTCTGGGGCGAGAATTGGGACGGCGATGGTAGCCGATGGCGAGCGGCGGGCCGGTCGCCGCCGGCTCAGACCCCCGTGACCCTCTCGCAGTCGACGGCCTTGTCCTTGCCCGTCCCCCCCTTGCAGGTGTCGCGCGCGGTGCCGCCGTCCATGACGTCCTTGCCCTGCTCGCCAAGGATCTTGTCCTTGCCCGAGTTCCCGTGCAGACGATCGTCCCCCTCCCCGCCCCTCATCTTGTCGTTGCCCGCGCCGCCGACGATCCGCGTCTGGCCGGTGCCGGCGAAGCCGGGCGGGCCGGTGTCGTCGCCGGGGCCGCCGTCAACGGTGTCGTCCCCCGGGCCTCCGTAGGTCGCGTCGCGCCCGGCGTCGCCGCAGATCCGGTCGTCTCCGCCGTCACCGTAGATGTCGTCGTTGCCGCCGAGGCCCGCGATCACGTCCGATCCGCCGGTCCCGCTGATCTCGTCGTTCCCGTTCCCGATCGGGTCGCCGTCGATGCTGGTCGTCACCGTCACGGGCCGCCCGTCGCACGTCGCGGTGCCGGCCGGTCCCGCGAGGGCGGAGGCACCCAGCGGGATGGCCGTTACGGCGGCAATCGCCCCGAGCGCCGCCGCGGCCCGAGCCGGCGTCATGCCGGGGCCGGCTCCTGTTCGGTTTCCGCTTCCGGCTCCCCCCCGTCTCCGCTCAGCCCCGCCACGACCTCGGCCTCGCGCGTGCGCGCGGGATCGATCCGGATCCCCGGGCCCATCGTGGTCGTGAGCGTGACCGAGAGCACGTAGCGGCCCTTCGCCGCGGCGGGCCGCGCCCGGACGATCTCCTCGATCACGGCCGCGTAGTTCTCAAGCAGGTTTCGCTCGGGGAAGCTTGCCTTGCCGATCGTGAGGTGGATGATCGCGTGGCGGTCGGTGCGGTACTCGACCTTGCCCGCCTTGGACTCGCCGACCGCCTTCGCGACGTCGTCGGTGACCGTGCCCACCTTGGGGTTCGGCATCTTGCCCTGCGGGCCGAGTATGCGGCCGAGCTTTCCGACCGACGGCATCAGGTCGGGAGTGGCGATCGCGACGTCGAACTCGGTCCAGCCGCCCTCGACGCGCTCGGCGAGGTCGTCGGCGCCGACGACGTCCGCGCCGGCCTCCTCCGCCGCCCTCGCCGCGTCGCCCTTCGCGAACACGGCGACTGTGACGTCCTTGCCGAGGCCGTGGGGCAGCGGCAGCGTGCCGCGGAGCTGCTGGTCCGCGTGGCGCACGTTGAGCCCGAGACGGATGTGCAGCTCCACCGTCTCGTCGAACTTGGTGCCGGCCGTCTCCTTCAGCAGCGCGACTGCCTCCGCCGGCGGATACCGCCGGTCGCGGTCGACCTTCTCGTACGCGGCGCGATATCGCTTGCCGTGCGCCATCAGGCCTCGACCTCCATGCCCTCGACCTCCACGCCCATCGAGCGCGCGGTCCCGGCGACGATCCGCGAGGCGGCGTCGAGATCGTTGGCGTTCAGGTCCGGCAACTTGCGCGCCGCGATCTGGCGCACCTGGTCGGCGGTGATCCTTCCGACCTTCTCGCGGTTCGGCTCGCCGGATCCCTTGTCGATCCCCGCGGCCTCCTTGATCAGGACGGCGGCGGGAGGCGTCTTGGTGATGAACTCGAACGAGCGGTCCTCGTAGACCGTGATCTCGACGGGGATGATCGTTCCGACGTCCTGCTGGGTCTGGGCGTTGAACGCCTTGCAGAACTCCATGATGTTGACGCCGTGCTGGCCGAGCGCAGGGCCTACCGGCGGCGCGGGGTTCGCCGCCCCGGCGGGGATCTGAAGCTTGATCATCGTCAGGATCTTCTTCGCCATGCGCCTGTGCCCTAGACCTTCTTCACCTGGTCGTACCCGACCTCGACCGGGGTCTCGCGGCCGAAGATCGAGACCAGGACCTTCAGCTTCGCTGCGTCCTCGTTGATCTCGGCGATCTCGCCCGAGAAGTCTGACAGCGGACCGGAGATCACCTTCACCGACTCGCCGATATCGAACTCGGCGCGGGCGCGCGGACGCTCGGCCGACTCGCGATGCAGGAGCCGGTCCACCTCAGGCTTCGAGAGCGGGACCGGCTTGTTGCGCGAGCCGACGAACCCGGTAACGCCTGGGGTGTTCTTCACCAGGCTCCACGCGTCGTCGGTCATCTCCATGCTGACGAGGACGTACCCGGGCATGGTGCGCTTCTCGACCTGCACCTTCTGCCCGTCCTTGAGCTCGGAGACCTGCTCGGTGGGGACGACGACCTGGCGCACGCGGCTCTCCTGGCTCATCGTCTGGACCCGGTGCTCGAGGTTCTGCTTCACCTTGTTCTCGTGACCCGAGTAGGTGTTGATCACATACCAGCGGAACATCTGTTCAATGGACTCCCATGGTTGAGGGCTCGCGGGCTAGAGGACCAGCTTCACGAACCAGTTGAAGAAGGCGTCGAGGGCGCCGAGGTAGGCGGCAGCGACGGCGATGAAGATCAGGGTGACAGCGGAGGCCTGGATCAGCGTCTCGCGGTCGGGCCACTGAACCCGCTTCAGCTCGGCCCAACATGAGAGCAGGAACGAGAGGACGGCGCCCCGGCGGCGCTCCTCGCGCTCGGCCGGCTCGCGTCGCATCTCCTTCGCCCGTGCCTTGCGACGCTGCTCCTTCTCCTTATCGCGTCGGGCGCGGCGCTCGTCTCGCGTCTCGCGCGCGGGCGCGCCGACGTCGGCTCGCGAGGGGGCGGGCGCCTCCGGCTCGGCCTCCACGACCTCCCCGTCGTCGGACTCGACGACCTCGGGCTCGGCGACGTCGGTCCCGCCGCGCACGGACTCCCCGAGCTCCTCCGGCTGGCCCCCGGTCTCCAGCACCGCCTCGACCTCGGCGACCTCGCCGGACTCGGGGACCTGGGTGTCGTGCTGCGCGCGCTCCTGGTCGCCGTCCGACGGGCGGCCCTCACGGGCCCGGCGCGCCTCGCGCGCCCGCCGCTCGGCCTTGCGCTGTGCTCGGGTCTTCGCCACCGCGACCTACCGCCTCCGCGCGCGAGGCTAGCGCGTCTCCTTGTGCGGAGTGTGTCGCCCGCACCAGCGGCAGTACTTGCGCAGCTCGACCCGGTCCGGCGTGTTTCGCCGCGACTTGTTCGTCTCGTAATTGCGTCGCTTGCACTCCTCGCAAGCGAGGGTCACTCCGATCCGTACGTCTCCGCGGGCCATCCGCTCCTCGCTAGCTGCTTGAGGGACCGACCGGTTTCGGGCGGTCCGCAGAAAAAAGACCTCGGCCGGGGCGCGAGGCGAGAACAAGCATACCGTGGCTATGCTCGGTCCGCGCGATGGACGGCGGTAGGGCCCCAGACCCTTTGCGCCCGACCCGGTTCGAACTCGCCGCGGGACAGATGTTCGGCGAGCACGATGAGACGAACGGGGGCCCAGCGTCGGCAAACGGAGCGGCGCCGCTAGAGGCGTTCGAAACCGCCGTGCTGCCCGCGCTTCGCCGGCCGCCCTGCGTAGTCAGCTTCTCCGGTGGTCGCGATTCCTCGGCAGCCCTCGCCGTCGCGACCAGTGTCGCCCGCCGCGAGGGGCTCGAACCGCCGGTTGCGTTCACGCTGCGATTCCCGGGCGCCCCGATGACCGAGGAGAACGAGTGGCAGGCTCCCGTCGTTCGCCACTTGAAGCTGAACGACTGGGAGATCCGCGAGCTCAGCGACGAGATCGACCTGGTGGGTCAACACGCGGCGCCGGTCCTCCGACGTCACGGGGTCCTGTTTCCGTACAACGCGTTCATGCACAAGCCCTTGCTTGAGGCCGCCCGCGGTGGCTCGCTCCTGAGCGGGGTGGGCGGCGACCATCTGTTCCAAACATGGCGGTGGCGACAGCACGCGGATGTCCTTGCACGGCGCGCCCGCCCCGTGCCTCGCGACGCCCTGAGGCTTCTGGTCTGGCTGCTCTCCCCCGCCTCAGTTCGACGCCACCGTTAGCGGCGCAGGGAGTGGCGACGCGCCCCGACCTGGCTTCGGCCTGAGCCGATGCGGCTCGCCGTGGAGATGGCGACGGACGACGTCGCCGGCGCGCCGCGGTGGTGGGACGACTGGGTGAAGTGGCTGATCCGGCACCGCGCGCTGTGCGCCGGGCAGTGGAGCTTCGGGCTGCTGGCGAGCGACACCGACGCGCTGCTGGTCCACCCGTTCATCGATCCGGAGTTCATCGCCGCGGTTGCCCGCGCGGGCGGCCGGCTCGGCCTCGGCGACCGCAACGTCGCGATGCGGAGCATCTTCGGCGGACTGCTCCCCGACGCCGCGCTGGCGCGGACGACGAAGGCCCGCTTCGACGAGGCGTTCTGGGGCCCCGAGAGCCGGGCGTTCGCGCGCCGGTGGGACGGCTCGGCGGTCGACGGCGAGCTAGTGGACCCCGAAGCGCTGCGCGCGGAGTGGCTCAAGCCGGTGCCAAACCCGGACAGCACGATGCTGCTCCAGTCGGCGTGGCTGGCCGCTACAGCCCGAGCGTCTTCGCGATGATGTTGCGTTGGATCTCGGAGGTGCCGCCGTAGATCGTCGAGACGAGGGCGGCGCGGACGATGCGCTCCATGTCGTACTCGGATGAGTAGCCGTACCCGCCCATCATCTGCATCCCCTCGAGGGCGATGCGCTTCGCGCGCTCGGTGACGAACAGCTTCACCATCGAGGCCTCGCGGGGGAGCATCGTGTCGGGGTCCTCGTCGACCCTGCTCGCCACCCAGTAGGTCATCAGGCGAGCCGCCTCGATCTCTGTCGCCATGTCGGCGAGCCGATGCTGGAGCGCCTGGAAGGAGCCGATCGGGCGGCCGAACTGGCGCCGCTCCTTGACGTATGAGAGCGCGTCGTCGAACGCGCGCCGCGCGGTCCCGAGCATCGTCGCGGCGAGGATCAGGCGCTCGACGTTGAGCCCCGCCATCAGCTGCATCCAGCCCCGATCGACCTCCCCGAGGACGCCCTCGGCGGGCACCTCGCAGTCGCTGAAGTAGAGGTGGGCGGTCTCGCGCCCGCCCATCGTCTCGATCGGGTCGGCGCGCAGGCCGTCGGCGTCGGTGGGGACGAAGATCATCGACAGCCCGTCGTGCTTGTCCTCGCCCTTGGTCGTCCGGCAGACGACGAGGATGTGGCCGGCGATCCGTGCGTTCGAGCAGAAGACCTTCTGGCCGTTGAGCACGAACCCGCCGTTGACGCGCTTCGCCTCGGTCGCCAGGGCGCCGACGTCGGAACCGGCCTCGGGCTCGGTCATCGCGATCGCCTCCACCGTCCCGGACGCGATCCCGCCGAGGATGTCGCTCTTCTGGTCCTCGTTCCCGAACCGCTGGGTGGCGCCGGCGACGATCAGGGTGGTGGCGTAGCCGCCGATCGGCGCCAGCCCGCGGGCGGACTCCTCCATGAACAGGCAGGCGTCGAGCATCCCGCCGCCGGCCCCGCCGTACTCGTCGGGGATCGTCACCCCGAGCCACCCGAGCTCGGCCATCTTGCGGTAGAGCGACTCGGCGTGAAGCTCGGAGTAGTCGTTGGTCAGCTCGGCGCGCTTCTCGCTCGTGCCGCACTCGCGGCGGCAGAAGTCCTGGATCGCGGAGACGAAGTCGCGCTGCTCGTCGGTGAGGGCGAAGTCCACCGCGCGGAACCCTACCCGTGGGCGCCGGAGGAGCGCCGCGGAGACTCGGGAAGGAGCGCGAGGAAGAGGAGGATCAGGGCGAGCCCGACGACGGTGTCGGCGAAGCGGTTCAGGGCAGCGATCGGCTCGGGGAGGCCGAGCATTGCGGCGAGCGCGACGACCGCCCCGGCGACCGCGGCGTTGAACCGGGTGTAGTCGATCCACAGGTAGGCGTACGCGGGGACCATGCAGACGGCGCAGATCAGCGCCAGGGTGAGATCGCCCGGCTCGAGGAGCGCGACGACGAGGGTGATCGCGAGGAGGCCGATCACGGTTCCGAGGAAGCGCTGGACGATGCGGGTGCGGGTGCGACCCGCCTCGGGTCGCATCACGAACAGGACGGTGATCGGGATCCAGTAGCCGCGGTCGACGGGCAGCACGCGGTACACGGCGGTGGCCGCGCTGAGCGCGAGCCCGAGGCGAACGGCGTGGCGGCCGATCGGGTCGGCCCACGACAATGCGGCGGCGATCGACTCCCTCAGCGCGGCCAGGGGGTGCGGATGGACGGGATAGCCGGAGCGGGTGGGCACGATCGCCGCGAGCGCGGCCTGGAGGGTCCCGCCGGCGAGCGCGAAGCCGGCGAGCTCGAGCTCGGCGTGCGAGCCGGTGGTGTTTCCCGCGAAGACGACGAGGGCGACGGTCGCCGACAGCCCGACGCAGCCGGTGATCGGGCCGCCGGCAACGAGCAGGCCAGTCCCGAGCCCCCACAGCCCGGTGACGAGCAGCGATGCGATCTCCGAGTCGGAGGCGAGCACGCCGACGAACGTGGACAGCGCCGCGAGCAAGGCCGTCGCGAGCATCGCCAGCGCGCGGTGCGGGCGGGTGTCGCCGACGTCCGCGAACCCGACGACGAGCGCCCCGCCGGCGGCGACCGCGCCGGCCGCGACGTCGTCGGCGAGCACGCCGGCGACGAGGGGGACGGCGACGCCGATCGCGTTGCGAACGGCGAACCCGAAGCTCAGTCGCGGAGCCTCATCCGAGCCGATTGCGAACCCCGCCGAACCGGACGCGTTAGCGGAGGATTCGGCGGGCATTGATGCTGCAAGCTAAGCCCGGAGCCGGACTCGAACCGGCGACCCCATCCTTACCATGGATGTGCTCTACCAACTGAGCTATCCGGGCGGGACGCTTCCACTGTAGCGGCAGCGAAGTGCCCTCACGCGACAGTGGCGCCGGTGGCCTCCGCGACGGCGGCGGCGAAGCGGTCGACGTCCTCCGGCGTGGTGTCCCAGGCGGTCATCCAGCGGACCTCGCCGCTGTGCTCGTTCCAGACGTGGAACGGGAGCTCCCCGGGCCATGCCTCGAGAAGGCGCCGGCGGGCCTCGGGCGGGAGGATCGCGAAGACGGCGTTCGACTCGACCTGCTGGGTGACCCGGACGCCCGGGATCTCCTTCACCGCATGCACGAGGCGGCCCGCCATCGCGTTCGCGTGGGTGGCGTTGCGCAGCCACAGCCCGTCGCGCAGCAGGGCGTCGAGCTGGGCGGAGACGAAGCGCATCTTGGAGGCGAGCTGGAGCGCCTGCTTGCGGATGTAGAGGAAGTCCTCGGCGAGCTCGGGGGTGCAGAAGACGACGGCCTCGCCGACCAGGAGGCCGTTCTTGGTGGCGCCGAACGAGAGCAGGTCGACGCCGGCGTCGGTGGCGAGCGCGCGGAGCGGGACGTCGAGGGAGGCGGCGGCGTTGGCGAGCCGGGCGCCGTCGACGTGAAGGAGCAGGTCGCGCTCGTGCGCGAGCTCGGCGAGGGCGCGGGTCTCGGCGGGCGTGTAGACGGTGCCGAGCTCGGTGGCGTTGGAGATCGAGAGGATGCGGGGTTGGGCGGCGTGCTGGTCGCCGACGCGGATGGCGCGGAGGCGGGCCTCGACGAGGGCGGGGGTGAGCTTGCCGGCCGGCGCGGCGACGGTGTAGAGCTTCACCCCGGCGATCCGCTCGGGGGCGCCGCACTCGTCGACGTTGAGGTGCGCCGTCTCGGGGCAGATGACGGCCTCGAAGGGCCGGGCGGATGCGAGGATCGCCAGCACGTTGGCGGCCGAGCCGTTGAAGACGGGGAAGGCGCGGGCGTCGTCGCCGAAGTGCTGGCGTAGGCGCGCCTCCGCCTGCGCGGTGTAGGGGTCTTCCCCGTACGCGGGGACGTGGCCGTCGTTGGCCGCCGCGACGGCGGCGAGGACGTCGGGGTGTGCGCCGGCGAAGTTGTCGCTGGCGAAGCCGCGCGGGTGATCGCTCACGCGGTGATCAGATCGCGCCGTCCGGCCGCGCGAGCACGGGCTCGAGCTTCGGCTTCAGCGAGGTGTAGAAGAGCGAGAGCGGGAACTCGTCGTCCTTGACGAGGTCGACGAGCTGCTTGGGCTCGTCGACGTCGGGAAGGTCGCGCCCCTCCTTCGCCCACCGCGAGCCCTCGGCCGGCGGGACGTAGGCGGCGACGAGGTCGTGCGCGGCGGCCCACTGGGCGACCTTGGAGCGGTCGATCCCGGAGTGGTAGAGGTCCTGGACGCGCTCGCGGAGCGCGGAGACGCCGGCGGCGATCCGCTCCCACTCGATCGCCATCCGGTTGTCGGTCCAGTGGAGGTAGCCCTCGCGGTGGAGGAAGGCGAACAGGAGCTGGCCGCCGAGCCCGTCGTAGTTGCGGACCCGGCTGCCGGTGACGGGGAAGCGGAAGAGGCGGTCGAAGAGGATCGCGTACTGGACGTGGCGGGCGGAGGCGTGGCCCCCGGCCTCGAGCTTGACGGCCTCGCCGAAGGCGGTGAGGTCGCAGCGCAGCTCCTCGAGCGAGTACATCCAGTACGGGCTGCGCTGGCGGATCATGAAGGGGTCGAAGGGGAGGTCGCCGCGCATGTGGGTGCGGTCGTGGATCAGGTCCCAGACGATGTACGCGTCGCGGGAGAGCTCCGGCGAGACGAGCAGGCAGGCGGCGTCGGGTGGGAGGTTGAGGGCGAGGATCTCGGCCGCGGCGCCGGCGACGCGGCGGAGACGCTCGGCCTCGCGATCGCAGAAGATCGCGCCGAAGTAGCTTGGGGGGCGCTCGGCTGTGGAGAAGGTCTCGGGGAAGAGGACGGCGCACTCGGAGTCGTACCCGCTCGTGTAGTCCACGAAGGTGACGGGGACGTACTTGGCGTTGTCGTAGGTGCGCTCGAGCTCGGCGACGAACGTGGGCCAGGGAGTGCGGACGATGAGCGCCTCGAAGCAGGTGTCGCGGGAGGCGTTCTGCTTGTACATCGGGAAGACGGCGAGGTTCTCGATCCCGTCGCGGCGGTCGCGCTCGGGGTGGAAGGCCTCGGTGGAGCGGGTGAAGTCGGGCTTGGTGAAGTCGGCGGAGGCCCAGTTGCGGAGGTCGTCCCCGAGCGCCCCTATGTAGTCCTCCTGGTGGGGGAAGTGGGGTGCGAGCCGGTCGGCGGCGGTGGCGATCGCGGTGGTGAGCTGCTCGAGGCGGGCGCGGTCGTGCTCGGTGAGGTCGACCGAGCCGTCGGGCTCCTGGGTGGCGCGGAGCGCCTCGACGGCCCGCTTGAGGTCGGCCCAGGCGGGGTCGGACTTCGCGGGGGAGCTCGGGAGGACGTCGGTCCCGCGGAAGGCGGGCCGGGCGGCCCAGTAGACGAGGTTGAGCCACAGGGCGCGGTGGTCGAGCTCGGCGATGCAGTCGTCCCCGAAGAGGTCGGAGTCGGCGAGCACGACGACGTGGCCGTCCCCGTGCCGGGTGATCGCGGCGAGCGGCGCGCCGGGGGGTGTGGCGGTCTCGGAGGTGCGGGCGATGACGCGCCCGCCGTTGGAGAGCGCGAGCGTGCCGGCGCGGTAGAAGCAGGCGCGGTGGACGCGGGAGAGGAGGTCGACGTCGGCGTCGCCGTTGGCGCCGTCCTCGAGCTCGGCGAGGACCCAGGACGGAGCCTCCTTGTGGTGGTGCTCGTAGTCCTGGACGGTGCGGCTCTCGAGCGCGATCCCGAAGCGGGCGAGGAGGTCGTTGAGGTTGTTGCCGTACTTGTCGTGCTCGGTCTCGCCGAGGACGATGAGGCCGCCGCCGCGGCGGACGAACTCGACGACGGCGTCGAGCTCCTCGTGCGAGAGCCGCGGGGAGTCGCCGTTGGTAGTGAACTCCCACCGGGGGTCGGAGGGGTGGGCGATGACGAGGACGTCGGCGTCGTCGAGGACGTCGGTGAGCGGGCGGTCGGCGTTGGGGGCGACGGTGAAGTCGTGGGAGGCGAGCGCCTCGGCGGCGAGCGCGTAGGAGGAGTCCTCGGGGTGGGCGGGCTGCATCCGGCGGGCGACGTCGGGGCGCACCGACCACGCCTCGCTGTGGAACTCGTCGAAGATGACTCGGGCTTGCTTCATGGCGACTCCAGTTCTGTACCACAAGTCCATCCGACTCGGCACATTCGCGAGCCAACCGTCAGAGATGGAGGCGTAAGGTCGATCGCGTGGATCGACCGAACGCCTCCACCGCCGGGAGGGCACGAGCCATCAACCGCCGCCAGCAGGGCGACCTCGGCGAGGCGTCGGCGATCGAGTGGTTCTCGCGGCTCGGCGCCATGATCCTCCTCCCCTTCGGTCACAGCCCTGACTTCGATTTGGTCGTCGAGCTGGAAGGACGACTGTTGCGGATCCAGGTCAAGACGTCGACGTGCAAAGAGCCCCGGCTTGACGGGCACCGGTGGGACGTGACGCTGGCAACCAACGGAGGAAACCAGAGCTGGAGTGGCGTCGCGAAGATCTTCGATCCATCCCGGTTCGATCTTCTCTTCGTGCTCGTCGGGGATGGACGGCGCTGGCTGATTCCCGCCGATGCGATCGAGGCAACGCGAGGCATCAACCTCGGCGGGATCAAGTACTCCGAGTTCGAGATCGACCCCGGTGGGCCGATCGATCACCTCGTCTATGCCGACGACACGACTACACTCGTTTCCACCGCTGGGGGAGTATCCAAGCGGTCAACGGATGCGGACTGTAAATCCGTGGGCTCTCTGCCTTCGCAGGTTCGAATCCTGCCTCCCCCACTCCCGCGCCGCGAGTCCGGCTTCAAGCGCACGAGGTACGAGCGCAGGCTCGGGCGTGCCGGCCAGACGACGATCAACGAGAAGCGCAAGGTCACGATCCCGCAGCAGGCCGTCCTCGAAGCCGGACTAGATGTCGGCGACCGCCTCCGCGTCCGAAGCCACGGGTACGGCCGGATCGTGCTCGAGCGGCTCGGGCTCTACGACGACGACCGGAAGGGCCGCTGAGCAGCTCGCACGCCGCATCGAACGCCGCTAAAGACCTCGACGACTCCGTCGATACACGCGACGAGATGCCCGCGACCCAGCGGCCGCCGGCCGCTGCCACCCTCGACGCCGTCTCCGCGGACGACGCGCTCCAGGCGCTCACCGGCGCCGTGCAGGGGCTGTCGCTCGCGGAGCGCTCCGAGGACGTCCAGCGAATCGTGTGCTCCGCCGCCCGCCGGCTCACCGGCGCCGACGGCGCGACGCTCGCGCTGCGGGACGGCGACCACTCGCTCTACGTCGCCGAGGACGCGATCGAGCCGCTGTGGAAGGGCGAGCGCTTCCCCCTCGGCGCCTCGATCAGCGGCTGGGCGATGCTCAACCGCCGCCACGTCGTGATCGAGGACATCTACGCCGACCGCCGCATCCCCCACGACATCTACCGGCCGACCTTCGTCAAGAGCCTCGTGATGGCGCCGATCCGCACGATGGACCCGCTCGGCTCGATCGGCGTCTACTGGGCCCGTCCCCACCGCGCGACCGAGCGCGAGGTCGGGCTCGCCCGAACCCTCGCCGACAGCACCGCGGTCGCCCTCGAGCACGTCCAGGCAGTCGACGAGCTCGGCCGCGCACGCGAGCTCTCCGAGGCCGACCCGCTCACCGGCCTCCCCAACCGGCGCGCCTGGGACCGTGCCTTCGCCGACGCGCTCGTCCCCGGCGCCGTGCCGCTCTCCGTCGCGCTGATCGCCCTCGACCACTTCACCGCGGACAGCGGCATCCCCCACCCCGCCGACGACACCCTCCTCCACAGCGCCGCCGAGGCGTGGCGCCAGGCGCTGCGCGAGGACGACCTGCTCGCTCGCTATGCCGGCGAGGAGTTCGCCCTCCTCCTCCCGCACTGCGGCGCCGACGCTGGGCGCAGGGTCGCGGAGCGCCTGTTCCTCGCCGTCCCCGACGGCGAGACCGCCTCGATCGGGCTCGCATCGTGGGACGGCCAGGAGGTCGGCGAAAGCCTGTTCGGCCGCGCCCACGCCGCCATGTACGAGGCCAGGGCCGCCGCCCGCGATTGCGTGATCGTCGCCGGCTAGCGTCACCCACCCGATCGCGAGCTCGGTACGGCGCCCGCTCCCCTAGCGTGACGGGAGCAATGCCCGCGACCGACGAGCCCGGGGCCTACTCGCTGCGATCCGCCGATCGCCGCGACGCGTCGAAGGTCGCCGCGCTCGTCGACGACGCCTACGGACACTACGTCGAGCGGATCGGGATGCTTCCCGGTCCGATGACCGAGGACTACGCGGAGGTGATCCGCAACCGCCGCGTGACCGTCGCCGAGAGCGAGGGGGCGGTGGTCGGCGTCCTCGTCCTCGACGTCACCGACGACGGCTTCGGGATCGACAACGTCGCCGTCCATCCCTCCCGTCAGGGCACGGGGCTGGGACGGCGCCTGCTCGAGCTCGCGGAGGAGGAGGCGCGGCGCGCCGGGTTCGACTCCGTCTACCTGTACACGCACGAGAAGCTGGTCGAGAACCTCGCGCTCTACTCGAGGAACGGGTACGTCGAGTTCGACCGGCGCCCCATGGGAGATTTCTCGCTCGTCTTCATGCGCAAGCCCCTCTAGCGGGAGCGCGCGCTTCGCCTCAGCCGAGCTCCCGTAGCCGCTGCGCCTCCGGAAGCTGCTTCAGCTTCTTCAGCGTGTTCGTCTCGATCTGCCGGATCCGCTCGCGCGTCACCCCGAACGCCCGGCCCACCTCCTCGAGCGTGAGCGGCTCGTGCCCGTGGAGGCCGAACCGAAGCTCGATCACCTGGCGCTCACGCGCCGGGAGCGCCTCCAGCGCTCGCTGGACGTCCTCTCGCTGGAGGCTCTCCGTCGCGGACTCGAACGGCGACTCCGCCGCCTCGTCCGCCACGAAGTCCCCCAACTCCGTCTCCTCCTCGTCCCCGATCGGCTTCTCGAGCGAGACCGGAAGCTGCGCGACGCGAAGGATGTCGCGCACCTCGCGGATGCTCCACTTCAGCTCGGCGGCGATCTCCGCCGGCTCCGGCTCTCGCCCCAGGCGCTGGACCAGCTGGCGCTCGATCTGCGCCACCCGGTTCAGCTTCTCCACCATGTGGACCGGAATCCGGATCGTCCGCGCCTTGTCGGCGATTGCCCGAGTCACCGCCTGCCGGATCCACCATGTCGCGTAGGTGGAGAACTTGTATCCGCGCCGGTAGTCGAACTTCTCCACCGCCCGGATCAATCCAAGCGAGCCCTCCTGGATCAAATCGAGGAAGCTCAGGCCGCGCCCGAGGTACCCCTTCGCGATCGACACCACCAGCCGCAGGTTGGCCTCGACCATGTGGCGCTTGGCGATCATGTCCCCGCGCTCGATCCGCTGGGCGAGCTCGATCTCCTGCTCCGCCGTCAGCAACTCAACCCGGCCGATCGAGCGCAGGTACAGCCGCAGCGAGTCGAGGCTCGGCTCGACCGTGAGATCCAGCTCCCGCTTCTTCTGGGCCTCCGCCTGAGCCCCCTTCGCCTCCTTGTAGGCGGTCAGGCCGTCGCCGGCGATCACGTCCACCCCGTGCTCGACCAGGTACGCGTGCAGGTGCTGGACCTGCTCCTTGGTCACCTCGACCTCCTCGAGCGTGCCCGCGATCTCCTCGAAGGTCAGGTGCCCCCGCTCGCGCCCCTGAGCGATCAGCCCGCGAAGCTCTTCGACGTCCGCGAAGGGCTGCTCGCCGTCGAGCACGGCCGCCGCGTCCTCGGCGGCGCCATTCTCCTCCCGTGCTGCCAGCGCCTGACCCTTCTTAGCCAATCTAAAGCCGCTCCTCGGCTTCCACGTGGCCCTCCCAAGGTGACTCTCCCGAGCCCGCGGGGAGTATATCCCCGCCCTGTCGACCTCGGGCTGGCCCTAAGATCCCGTTTGCGATGAGCGAGATCACCGAGGTCGTCTCCCCCACCCCCCTCGACGCCCAGGCGCAGCGCCCCCAGACCGAGCTCAGCCTCACCCGGGTCGGACTCACCGGGGTGGAGAAGGTCCTGCGCGTCAGGAACGCGCGCCCGTCCGGTGACGGAGCGGGCCACGAAGTCGAGCAGCTCTACTACGCCGAGCTCGAGGGCCTCGTCGACCTCAACCCCCAGCAGGCGGGCGTCCACATGTCGCGGTTCGAGGAGATCTTCAACGAGACGATCGACGAGGTCGTGCTCGGGGAGGCGTTCGAGTCCGAGGTTCTCGCGGCCCACATCGCGACCCGCGTGCGCGAGCGCCAGGAGGGGATGCGCGCCGAGGTCTCGATCGCGGCCCGCTATCCCGAGACCGTCCCCGCGCCCGTCTCCGGCGCCCCCACCCAGGAGATCTACACGCTGTACGGGACCGCCGTCTCCTCGGAGCGCGGAACCCGCACGCTCACCGGCGTCCAGGCCCAGGGGATGACCGCCTGTCCGTGCGCCCAGGGGCTCGTCGCCGACAGCGCGCGCGAGCGGCTCGCCGATCGCGGCTACACGCAGGAGCAGATCGCCGAGGTGCTCGACACCGTCCCCGTCGCCACCCACAACCAGCGCGGGATCGGGACGCTCTACGTCGGGAGGCCCGAGGAATCCGCCGTCGCCCTCGACGCACCCGACCTCTTGCGGATCGTCGAGCAGTCGATGAGCTCCGAGATCTACGAGCTGATGAAGCGCCCCGACGAGCTCAGCGTGGTCGAGAAGGCCCACGCGCATCCGCGCTTCGTCGAGGACTGCGTGCGGGAGATGATCCGGCGCGTCGTCGAGGCCTACCCCACGCTCGAGGAGGGCGGATTCGTGTGCGCTCGCCAGGAGAACCTCGAGACGATCCACCGCCACAACGTCGTCGCGGAGCGATCCGGGCTCGTCGGTGAGATCCGCGCCGAGCTCGAGTCCGGCGAGCACTCGCGCCACCACCTCACGATGCGCGAGTGGCTCGAGGCGCCCTGCGCCTAGCCCGCCACGCGTTCGCGGGTTCCCCGCGCCGCTGCCCGCCGCCGCCGCTCGTCCTCGATCCGCCTTCGCACGCCAAGGAAGTAGTCCGCGCCGCTGATCACGGTCAGCGCGACGGCGAGATAGACGAGCACGTCCACGGCGACCGGCGCCGGGTCCCAGATGATCAGCGCGAAAACCGCCCCGACCTGCAGCGCCGTCTTCAGCTTCCCGAGCCAGCTCGCCGCGATCACCACCCCCTGCTCGGCCGCGATCGAGCGCAGCCCGGTCACCGCCAGCTCGCGCGCGATGATCACCATCGCCACCCATGCCGCGAGCCGGCCCAGCGACACGAGCGTCACGAGCGCCGCGACGATCAGCAGCTTGTCGGCGAGCGGGTCCATCAGCTTGCCGAAGGTCGTCACCGCCTCCCGCCGGCGCGCGATGTAGCCGTCGAGGCCGTCCGTGACCGCCGCGAGCGCGAACACGACCGCGGCCAGCACGTCGCCGTCCGGCGTCTCCTCGAGCAGCGCGACGACGATCACGGGCACCGCGAGGATCCGCAGCACGGTGAGGACATTGGGAAGGTTGATCGGGAACATCGCCCTCGGTGTCAGTATCGGGCACGTGGAGGTCGTCCCGCTACCCGTCGACCGCTCCCGCGACGCGGCGTGCCTGCTCGCCGACGCCTTTCGCGACTACCCGGCGTGGCGCTCGATCGGGCCGCGGCGCGCCCACCCCCGGCGGCGGATGGTGGAGCGCTTCTACCGCGGCGCGCTCGCCCGTGCGGGCGAGCTCGGCGAGGTCCTGAGCGCGAGCGAGGACGGTCGGCTCCGCGGGATCGCGATCACCTACCCGCCAGAGCGCTGGCCGCCGTCCCTCGCCTCCTTCTATCACGAGGCGTGGGGGGTCGCCCTGTGCGGGCCCGGCGCGATCGTCCGCGGGCTGCGCGCCACCGCGGCGGTCGACGCCGCCCACCCGCGCGAGCCGCACGTCTTCCTCCACACGCTGGGAGTCGATCCCGCGGCGCAGCGCCGTGGCGCCGGCGCGGCGCTCCTCGAGCACATGATCGCCGAGGCGGAGGAGCGCGCTGTCCCGATCCATCTCACGACCAGCACCCCCGACAACCTCCCCTACTATCGCCGCTTCGGCTTCGAGCTGGACGGCGAGGACCGGCTCCCCCGCGACGTCCCCCTGTGGTCGATGCTGCGCCCCGTGGTCGCGCGAGGCTAGCTCCTAAGCCGGCCGGCCCAGCTCCCGGGCACGCCCGAAGACATCGTCCAGCATCGCTTCGGTA
>JBOGZL010000414.1:0-1794 GCA_050697195.1 Solirubrobacterales bacterium | reverse complement strand
GACGAGGACAGCGTGCCCCTCCACGACCGCCTCGATTCCGAGCCCCGCCCGGTCGGTGAAGCTCTCCGTGACGGCAAGCTGGCCGAGCTCTTCCCGCGCCCGTTCGGCGATCGCGCGGGCAATCGGGTGCTCGCTCGCGTCCTCGACGGCCCCGGCGAGGCGCAAGAGCTCGGCCCCCTCGACCCCCGGAGCCGGGATGGCGTCCGCAAGCCACATCCGTCCTTCCGTCACCGTGCCGGTCTTGTCGAGGACGATCGTCGTCACCCGGCGCGTCTGCTCGAGGATCTCCGGCCCCTTGATCAGGATGCCGAGCTGGGCACCGCGGCCGGTGCCCACCATGAGCGCGGTCGGGGTCGCGAGCCCGAGAGCGCACGGGCAGGCAATGATCAAGACCGCGACCGCCGCCGCGAAGGCGGCGGGCGCGTCGCCGGTAACGAGAAGCCAGCCCAGGAGCGTCGCGAGCGAGATCCCCATCACGACGGGGACAAAGACGGCGGATACGCGGTCGGCCAGCCGCTGAATCGGGGCCTTGCCGGCCTGCGCCTCGGCGACGAGCCGCGCGATCTGGGCCAGCGCCGTCTCGCCTCCCACCTTCGTCGCGCGCACGAGGAGACGGCCGGACGTGTTGATCGTGGCACCCGCGACCTCGGTGCCCGGGCCGACCTCGACGGGAACCGACTCGCCGGTCAGCATCGACTGGTCGACGGCAGCAAACCCTTCCTCGACGACGCCGTCGGTCGCGATCTTCTCGCCCGGCCGAACGACGAAGCGGTCGCCGACCGCGAGCTCGTCGACGGGGACGACGACCTCGCGCCCGTCCTGCAGCACGCGCGCCTCCTTCGCGCCCAGCTCGAGCAGGGCGCGAATGGCAGCGCCGGACCGCCGCCGAGCGCGCGCCTCGAAGAAGCGCCCCAGGAGGATGAGTGTCGTGATGACGGCCGCCACTTCGAAGTAGGTGTGGCCGTCCTCGACGGCCACGAGGGCGACGAGCGACCAGCCCCAGGCCGCGAGCGTCCCGATCGAGATGAGCGTGTCCATCGTCGCCGTCGCGTGCCGCGCGTTGCCGTGCGCAGCGCGGTGGACCCGGAGGCCGGAGCCGAACACGACCGGGGTGGCGAGGGCGAGCGCAACCCATTCCCAGCCTCCGAACTGCAGCGGCGGGATCATCGCGATCGCCGTCAGGGGTGCCGTGAGGGCCGCCGCGAGGAGAAGCGAGCGGCGAAGCGACCGAGCCGGGTCAGCGGTCGCTTGCTCATCGCGCCGGGCGGCGCGGTAGCCGGCCGCCTCCACGGCGCCGACGAGCTCCTCGAGCCTGACACGCGCGGGGTCGTAGCGCACCGAGGCGGCGTCCGTCGCGTAGTTGACCCTCGCCTCCACGCCTTCGAGCGTGTTCAGCTTCTTCTCGATCCGAACGGCACACGACGCGCACGTCATGCCTTCGATGCGAAGCTCCGTTCTGGCGGGGCTCTCAAGCGTCGCCATCGTCGACCTCGTAACCCGCCTCGTCGATCGCCGCCCGCAGCTCGCCGTCCGAGAGCCTTTCTCCGCGGACATTCACGAGCTTCGTCTCCAGATCGGCCGACACGGACTCGACGCCGGCCACCTGCGAGACCTCGCCCTCGATCGCCGCCGTGCAGGTCGCGCAGCTCATGCCGGGCACGCGGTAAGAACGTGTCTCAACCATCTCGCCTAGCATACCCGAGAGGGGTATCGAAAGCAAACAGTGCGGGAGAGAGCATCGTCTCGATGTCACCTGTAACAAAGCAAGGCGCCGCGTCCGACTATCTACATACC
>JBOGZL010000413.1:0-2475 GCA_050697195.1 Solirubrobacterales bacterium | reverse complement strand
GATCGAGGCGCACATCAGGATCGCGGAGAAGTGGGACGGCCAGCTCTCCCAGGCCAACGCCGCCACCGACTGGAGACAGCGCGCCCTGCGCGCCGAGGCCGAGGCGGCGGCCGCGAAGGGGGAGGCGGTGTCGGCACAGCTGAAGTCCGAGGCGATTGAGAGCGTGCTCGACGACGTGGAGAAGAGTGTGAGCTGGCGGCTCACGGCTCCCCTGCGCTGGCCCCGCACCCTGCTTCGGCGGCGGCGCAACCGCCGCGGCTAGTGCTCGCGGCGAGCCCGCGTCAGCGAGCCGTCGTCTCCGAGCGCGTCCGACGCCTGCTGTCGCCACGACCGGGACCCTCCCCGGTGGGGCAGTCCGGCGAGCCGATCGGCGAGCGCGAACATCCTCGAGCCGAGGAGCCCGCGCAACAGGCGCTCCTGCTTCTCGGTGCGTTCACGAAGCGTCGAGACCTCAGCGCGACGCACATGCTCGGTGGCGAGCTGGAGCACCCGGTTGGCCTCCAGGCGGGCGATGATCGGGTTTCGATCCCACTCGTCGAGGATCTCCGCCACCGCGCCCGCCCAGGGACGGTCGCGCTCCCACACCACACCGAGGCCGAAGAACGCCGGGACGATCGCGAGCCGCACGTCATCGCGTCCGGAGACGAACTCCTCGACCGCGGTGAGGACGCCGTTGCGAGGTCCGCCCTCACGCTCCGAGACCCACCGGTAGGGCAGCCCGCCGTCCGCGAGCCCCGGGTCGCCGGGGAAGACGTGTCCGCCCGGCGCAACCGATTCGAGGTACTGATCGGGGATCTGATCGGGGGAGTAGAAGGTGTCCCTGCGCCCGTGCGGCCACCCGACATCGTGGAAGAGCAGCAGCGGAAGCCCCTCCGCGGCGGTCCGCTCCTCGATCAGGCGCAGCTCCTCGCGCACGGTGTAGTAGTTGTGGTCGCCGTCGACGATCACGGTGTCGGGGATCTCGATTCGGGGCAGTGCCTCGTGGCTGGTCTCGCGGATCAGCTCCAGCTCGGGATGCTCTCGTGCGAGCTCGAGCAGCAAGTCGGGAGGCTTGGGCTCGATCGCCGCGACGCTCCCGCCCGACCGGGAGGACCACCGCAACAGCTCGCGCGTCAGGTCCCCCTCGTAGGACCCGATCTCGAGAACCGATCTCGTCCCGGCGGCGTCTAGCAGCGGGAACATCAGCTCCGCGAGATTGGCGAGCGAGTGGCCCCAGTACCCGGGGTCGTTGCCGCGCAGCTCGTTCTCCATCGGGAGCCAGGGTAACCGCTACGCGGCGCCCAGGATCGCGGCCAGCCGGCGCTCGAGCGCCTCCGAAAGCGCCTCGCGCGCCGCGCCCTCGGCCGTCCGCTCGACGAGCGCCTGGAGGAAGCCGTCGACGACCAGCCGCTTCGCGGCGGGCTCGCCGAGCCCGTGGGCGCGGAGGTAGTGAAGCTGCTCGGGATCGACCTGGGCGACCGCGGCGGCGTGGGTGCAGCGGACGTCGTTGGCCTCGATCTCGAGCCCCGGGATCGCGTCGGCGTGCGCCCGGTGCGAGAGGAGCAGGTTGCGGCTCTCCTGGAACGCGTCGGTCTGCTGCGCCCCCGGGTCGACGCGGATCATCCCCCGCCATACCGCCGTCGCGCGGTCGGTGAGCACGCCGCGGAACGCGAGGTCGGAGGTGGTGTTCGGGGCCGCGTGCTCCTGGGTGGTGTCGAAGTCGAGGTGCTGGCGGGCGCGGCCCGCATACGCCCCGGTGACCTTGGCGCTCGATCCGCGCCCCGCGAGCTTCGTCTCCATGCGGACCTTTCCGCGCGCGGATCCGAACCCGAGCGCGAGCCACTCCAGCGACGCGTCGCGGCCGATCTCCGCTCGCTGGGTCGCGAACACCCAGCTCTCCTCGGGGAGTTGCTGCTTGCAGACGTAGCGCAGGTTGGCGCCGTCGGCGAGCACGATCTCGGTGACGCCGTTGAACAACCCGGCGCCGCCCCCGGAGCCGTACTCCTCCCACACCTCGGCCTCGGCGCCCTCCTCGACCACGATCAGCGTTCGCCAGTCGAGCCGGGTTCCCTCGGCCCCCGGCTCGACGGCGAGTCGAACCGGCTCCGCGAGCGCCTCGCCGGCGGGCACGTGGACGAGCGCGCCCTGGCGCCACCCGGCGTCGTTGCGGGCCACGAACGGGTCGCCGGCCGCGGGCACCACCGAGCCGAGCCGGTCCTTGACGAGGTCGGGGGTCGCCGCGACCGCGTCGCCCAGCGCGATCGCGACCTCGGGTCCCGGCCCGCCGTCCTCGAGCCCCGCCGCCAATCCCGGCGCCGGCTCGTACGCGTCGAGGTCGAGCTTGGAGAGGTCGGTGAACTCCCACCCCTTCGCCTTCGGGTCGGGGAGGGAGAGCTCCTGAGCGAGAGAGGCGCCCTTGCGGCGCCTCTCGACGAGCCATTGAGGCTCCGCTTGCGCCGCCGTGGGGCTAGCCAATCGAGCCTTCCATCTGGAGCT
>JBOGZL010000412.1:0-11736 GCA_050697195.1 Solirubrobacterales bacterium | reverse complement strand
CGGGACGGTGACGTCGATCACCTCGGGTGCAACGGGGAGCAGCTTCCAGAGGCCGGCGGCGGCGCAATGGCTCACCACGGCACCGGGCCCGCACGCGAGAACCGCGCCGAGTTCGCGTGCTCCCGGGGCCGGAACGGGGTGGCCGACCAGGTACACGCCCCGGTACAGCGGGTGAAGCCGAGCGGCCTTGAGGCGACGGTCGACCGCGTGCCGAGAGATCCCGACGGTGCGGAGTTGAGAGCGCGCCACAACACCGCGCTGCGTGCTCGCGAGCTCCGCCATCAGACGTTCTTGCTCTCCTCGATTGGGGCTTTGACCGCGCATACAGCGGCCAATCCCCCAACGCGCCTTCGCGCCCCGCTGTCGAGTAGCCTCGCCCCGATGGCGGTGCCCGAGCTCGCAAGCGTGGACGGCTCGATCTCTCCGACCGCGGACGCACGGATCCCGGTCGCCGACGACGGCCTCCTGCGCGGCGACGGGGTGTTCGAGATGGTGCGGCTGTACGCCGGGCGGCCGTTCACGCTCGCCGACCACCTCGACCGGCTCGAACGCTCGGCGGGCGCGATCGAGCTCCCGATAGAGCGCGCGACGATCGAGCGCGAGATCGACGCGCTGCTGAGCGAACTCGGCGCACAGGACGCCGCGCTGCGGATAGTCCTGACGCGTGGGGGTCGCCGGATCCTGCTCACCGAGCCCCTCCCCCCGCACCCCGAGACTTTGAGCGTCGCGACGGTCACCTACGCGCCGAGCGTGATCCTCACCGGCGTGAAGTCGATCTCCTACGCGGCGAACATGGAGGCGACTCGGATCGCCCAGGGCCGCGGCGCCGACGAGGCGATTCTCGTGGAGCCGGACGGGACCGTTCTGGAGGCGCCGACCTCCGCGATCTTCTGGGTGTCGCCCGAGGGCGGCCTGCGAACGCCGGCGCTCGACACCGGGATCCTCGACTCGATCACACGGGCGCAGATCGTCCGTGAGCTCCACGTCGAGGAGGGCGCGTGGCCGATCGACGACCTGCTCGGCGCGGGCGAGGCGTTCCTCGCCTCGACGACGCGCGAGGTCCAGCCGATCTCGGCGATCGACGGCCGAGAGCTACCCGGTGCCCCCGCGCCCCGCGCGGCGCGCGAGGCGTCCGAGGCCTTCCAGCGGGTGGTCGAGCGAGAGCTCTCGCCCTAGCCCGCCACGAATAGGCTTCGTCCTCGATGGACCTGAGCCTCACCGACGAGCAGCGCCTGATCCAGGAGACCGCGCGCGAGTTCACCGACCGGGAGATCGTCCCCCGGGCGCGAGACAACGACCGCGCCGCGAGCTTCGACGGCGAGCTGGCCGCGAAGCTCGGCGAGATCGGCTACCTCGGCGCGCCGGTGGCCGAGGAGTACGGAGGCCGCGGGCTCGACTACGTGACCTACGGCCTGATCGTCGAGGAGATCGGGCGCGGGGACTCGGCGATGCGCACCGTCGTCTCGGTTCAGACGTCGCTCGTGTGCGGGTCGATCGAGCGCTGGGGAACCGAGGAGCAGAAGCGGAGCTGGCTCCCGCGGCTGTGCTCGGGAGAGGCGCTGGGGTGCTTCGGGCTCACCGAGCCCGACTCGGGCTCGGACGCCGCCTCGCTTCGCACCCGCGCCACCCGGACCGACGGCGGGTGGGTGATCTCGGGGCAGAAGATGTGGATCTCGCTCGGCAACGTCGCCGAGGTCGCGCTGATCTTCGCCCAGACCGAGCCCGAGAAGAAGCACCGTGGCCTTGCCTGCTTCCTGGTCCCCGCCGCGAACGACGGCTTCGAGACCCAGGAGATCCACGGGAAGCTCGGGCTGCGCGCGTCGGACACGGCGGAGATCTCGCTCACGGACGTCGAGGTGCCCGACGACGCGATGCTCGGCGAGATCGGCGACGGGTTCAAGGTCGCGATGAGCGCCCTGGACAGCGGCCGCTACAGCGTCGCCGCCGGGTGCGTGGGGATCTGCCAGGGATGCGTCGACGCATCGGTCGCCTACTCGAAGGAGCGAAAGCAGTTCGACGTACCGATCGCGAGCTTCCAGCTCGTCCAGGAGCTGATCGCGGAGATGATCGTCAAGCGCGACGCGTCACGGCTGCTCGTGCGGCGCGCCGGGATCCTCAAGGACGAGGGACAGCCGAACACCGTCGAGACCTCGATCGCGAAGCTGTACGCGACCGAGGCGGCCGTGGAGTGCGCGAACGCCGCGATCCAGGTCCACGGGGGGTCGGGGTACGTCGACGACCATCCGGTCGAGCGCTACCTTCGCGACGCCCGGGTGACCACCCTCTACGAGGGCACCTCGCAGATCCAGAAGCTGATCATCGGCCGCGGCGCGACCGGGATCAACGCGATGACCCCGCATGGCTGACCTCGTCGAGCGCTCCGCCGAGGGCAATGTCGCGCTGTGCAGGCTCGATCGCCCGGAGGCGCGCAACGCGCTCTCGCCCGAGGTGATGGACGGGCTCGCCGGCGCGGTCGAGGGCTACGACCCCGACCCCGCGATCCACTGCATCGTGATCGCCGGAAGCGACGAGGTCTTCGCCTCCGGCGCCGACATCGGCGCCCTGCGCGAGCGCAGCTTCCAGGAGTCGCTCGTGCACTCCTCGACGGCGTTCTGGAAGCGGCTCGCGGCGACCCGGACCCCGCTCGTCGCGGCGGTCTCCGGATGGGCGCTTGGGGGAGGGTGCGAGCTGGCGTTGCTGTGCGACATCGTGGTCGCGTCCGAGACCGCCGTGTTCGGCCAGCCCGAGATCACGCTCGGGATCATCCCCGGCGGCGGGGGGACCCAGCGCCTGGCCCGGGTGGCGGGCAAGCAGCGCGCGATGGAGCTGGTGCTGACCGGGCGGCGCTTCGACGCCCGCGAGGCGCACGCGATCGGGATCGTGAACGAGGTCCACCCGAAGGGCGAGTGGCTCGAGCGCGCGATGGAGCTCGCCGCGCGGGTGGCCCGCCGCCCGCCGATCGCCGCGCGGCTCGCGAAGCAGGCCGTGCTGGCGGCGGACGAGACGGCGCTCGGCGCCGGCCTCGAGACCGAGCGCCGCCTCTACGAGCTCTCGATGGCGACCGAGGACCGGATCGAGGGGATGGACGCTTTCCTCGAGAAGCGCGAGCCCCGATTCAAGGGCAGATGAGCGCGAACGTCCTCGAGCCGCATTTCGACGGCGACCGCGACGGCCCCGTGTACAGCTTCCGGCGCGCTCGCCTCGGCCGCCAGGCGGGCGCCGAGCGGCTCGGCGCGAGCCTCTACGAGCTCCCGCCCGGCGAGGCCCCGTGGCCGATCCACTACCACCTCGCGAACGAGGAGCTCGTGGTCGTGCTGCGAGGACGCCCCTCGCTTCGGACGGTGGACGGCGAGCGCGAGCTAGCCGAGGGCGAGGTCGTCGCGTGCCCGGTGGGCGAGCGCGGCGCGAGCCAGATCGTCAACCGGACCGCTGAGCCGGTGCGCGTCCTGATCGTGAGCGAGATGGTCTCGCCCGACATCGTCCGGCGCCCCGAGTCGGGCAAGCTGAGCGCGATGGCGGACGCTCCCGGCTCGCTGGAGGAGGGCTACCAGGGCGCGTTCTTCGAGCGCGACGCGGTCGACTTCTGGGACGGCGAGGAGCCGCCGCCGTGAACCCCTCCCCCGCCCCGAGCGTCTTCGAGCCGCGATTCGACGCCGACCGGGAGCGGCCCGGCTTCACCTACCGGCGCGCGCGCGTCGGTCGCCAGGCGGGGAGCGAGAGGCTCGGCGCCAGCGTGTACGAGATCCCGCCCGGCGAGTCCACCTTCCCCTACCACTTCCACGTCGCGAACGAGGAGATGCTGATCGTGCTCTCCGGGCGGCCCGACCTGCGCATCCCCGAGGGGTGGCGCCGCCTCGCCGAAGGCGAGCTGGTGGCGTTCCCGGTCGGCGAGCGCGGGGCCCACCAGCTCCACAACGGCACCGGGGAGCCGGCGCGGGTGCTGATGGTCAGCGAGATGCGCGCCCCGGAGCTGAGCTTCTACCCCGATTCGGGAAAGGTCCTCGCCGGCGACCGCCCTCCCGGCGGGATCGCCGACGAGGAGGGCCTGCTGTTCGGGAGCTTCCGACTCGCCGACGAGGTCGACTACTGGGAGGGCGAGGCGCCGCCGGAGCGCGAGTCGAGGTGACGGTGGAGCGGATCGGAGTCGCCGGCGCGGGGACGATGGGCGCCGGGATCGCGCAGATCGCTGCCCTCGGCGGGATCGAGACCCACCTCCACGACCCCTCCCCGGACGCGCTCGCGGCGGGCGAGCGCCGGGTTCGCGAGGGGCTCGCCAAGGGAGCGGAACGCGGGCGCTGGAGTGCCTCCGACGCGGAGGCCGCCGGGGGGCGGCTTCGGGTCTCCCGGCTGATCGACGACCTGAAGCGCTGCGAGCTCGTGATCGAGGCCGCGCCCGAGGAGCTCGAGCTGAAGCGGGGGCTCTTCACGCGCCTCGCCGGGATCTGTGGGGACGACGCGGTCCTGGCAACCAACACCTCGTCGCTCCAGGTGACCGCGATCGCCGCCCCGGTCCCGCGCCCGGAGCGGGTCGTGGGGATGCATTTCTTCAACCCGCCCGCGTTGATGCCCCTGGTCGAGATCGTCGCCGGGGCGCAGAGCTCCGAGGCGCCGCTCGAGCTCGCGACGGAGGTCGCCCGGCGAATGGGCCGCGAGCCGGTGCGGGCAGCCGACGGGCTCGGGTTCCTCGCCAACCGGGTGGCGCGGCCATTCGGGCTCGAGGCGCTGCGACTGCTCGGGGACCGGGTGGCCACCGTCGAGCGGATCGACCGCATCGTGCGGATCGGCGGCGGCTTCCGGATGGGGCCGTTCGAGCTCATGGACCTGATCGGAGTCGACGTCGGGTTCGAGGTCGCGAGATCCTTCTACGAGCAGAGCTTCCACGAGCCGCGCTGGCAGCCCCACCCGATCCAGGAGCGGATGGTCGCGGCGGGACGGCACGGCCGCAAGGCGGGCCGCGGGTACTACGACTACGGCCGCGACCCGTACCGCCCCGCGGATCCCGGGCCGCCCGCGGCGGACGGGCCGCCCGCTTCCCCGCCCGACGGCGAGGTGGTCGAGGGCCCGGGGTTTCGCGCCCTGCCCGTCGCCGCCGAAACCCTCGCGAGCGCCGCCGCCGGCGAGGAGGGGGTCGGGTACTACGCCCTGCCGCCGATCTCCACCGCTCCGCTCGTCGAGCTCACCCGGGCGCCGTCCACGAGCGACTCCGCCGCGGCGGCGGCCGAGCGCTTCTTTCGCGTGCTCGGAAAGCACGTCGAGTGGGTCGGCGACTCCCCCGGGCTCGTCCTCGGGCGGATCGTATGCCAGGTCGTCAACGAGGCGGCGTTCGCGCTCCAGCAGGGGGTCGGGTCGGCGGCGGACCTCGACACCGCGATGCGGCTCGGCTTCAACTACCCGCGCGGGCCGCTCGAGTGGGGCGAGGCGATCGGGCTCGAGCACGTGCTCGCGGTGCTCGACGGGCTGTGGGCGGAGCGCCACGAGGAGCGCTACCGCGTAGCGCCGCTGCTTCGTCGTGCGGTCGCCGCCGGCGAAACCTCACTATTCTCCGCCGACCCGGAGAGCGGACCAAGGGACCAGGACACATGAAGCCGAGCAAGGGACGAGCAGGAAGGATCGGCGTCGCGCGCTCCCGCGGGCTCGCTCGCGCTGGCGGCGCGGCGCTCGTCGCCGTCGCCGCGATCGCGATCGCGGCCGCTCCCGCGAGCGCGAAGACCAAGACGAAGACCTACTCGAGCGGCGCGATCAACGCCGCGATCCCGGACGGCGCCTTTCCCGCCGCCGGCGCGGGTGGTGTGGGCACCGCGATCGACACCACGCGGGTGCGCGGGAAGGGCAAGCTCACCGACGTCAACGTATCCGTGCGGATCACCCACCCCTTCGACCGCGACCTCGAGATCTGGCTGATGTCGCCGAACCACACGGTCGTCAAGGCGGTCGTCCGGAGGGGCGGGAACGGCGACAACTTCGGCGCCGGGCCCGCCGACTGCACCGGCACGTTCACAGTGCTGGACGACCAGGCTGAGACGCCGGTCGCGGGCGGGGCCGCGCCGCTGGCTGGGTCGTTCGTCCCCGACCAGCCCCTGAGCGCGCTCGCCGGACAGCAGGCGAAGGGCGCGTGGTCACTGTTCGTGCTCGACACGGCGGTCGATGACGCCGGCACCCTGCACTGCTGGGAGCTGACGGCGACCACGAAGAGCAAGAAGAGGGGCAAGCGGAAGTAGCGCTCAACTCGGCGTCGCGCGCTGCCGATCTATTGGGTGAGCGACCACCGTGAACGAAGGGATCAGCGGCACGATGTACGACGTCGTCTACATGGACGGGCAGAGCCGTCGGCGGGTGCTCGCGACCGGGCTCACCCGCGAGTCCGCCGCCGCCGCCGCTCGCGAGGAGGCGCGACGCCGCCACGCGGGCCGCATGTTCCTCGCCGGGTCGGAGTCGGTCCCGCAGCGCAACGCCGTGGTGATCATCCGATCCGAATCCTGAGCTAGGGGTAGCCCTCCCCCGGCACCGCCTCCCGCTCGCGCGCCCGCGCCTGCGATCGGTCCGCAGACCCGCCGCCGGTCGGGAGCCGGCCCTCGGCCGCGAGCCACGAGCCGGCCAGGATCAGCGCCAGGCCGGCCAGCGTCACAGCCGTGATCGTCTCGTCGAGGAACACCGCCCCGTAGCCGACGGCGAACGCCGGCGCCAGGTAGGTGAGCACCCACGTCCTCGCCGGCCCCACCCTGGCGAGCAGGTTGTAGAAGATCGCGAATGCGACTCCGGTCCCGACCACGCCGAGCACGACGACCGAGGAAATCGGGCCGACCCCCGGGGTCGCATCCGGAAGCGTCGCGAGCGCGACCGGAGTCAGCAGCACCGTGGCGGCGACCATCACCCACGCCGCGACGCCGATCGGCGGCGCGTCGGCGGCCCGGTGCTTGACGACCAGGGCGCCGATCGCGTAGCCGAGGCCGGCGAGAACGACGGCGAGCCCCCCGAGGAGCTCGTTCCCCGAGCCCCCGAGGTCGACCCCGAGCAGCACCGCGACGCCGATCACCCCCAGCACGACCCCACCGAGCCGCAGCCCCTGCGAGCGCTCCTCGTGATCCACCCAGACCGCGAGCAACGCGGTGAACAGCGGCGTCGAGGTGACGAGGATCCCTGCCAGCGACGAGGAGATCTCCTCCTCGCCCGCCGCGATCAGCAGGAACGGCCCGCCGATCTGCACCACCCCGAGGAGCGCCACCACCGGGAGCATCCCGCGCAACCCTCCGAGCGCTCCGCGCGCCCAGGCGAGGCCGACGAGCACGATCGCCGCGAGCGCGATCCGCGACCACGCGACCATCGCCGGAGAGAGATCGCGAACCGCGATCTTGATGAACATGTAGCTCGCACCCCAGATCGCGGCGAGCGCGAGCAGCATCAGCCACGAGCGACGGTCCACCCCTCCGAGGTTAGGACCCGCCACCCCGGCGGGCCATTAGACCCGCTGATCGCGGCTATCGGATCGAGTTAAGAGCGCTCGATCGTCCCGTAGTTGATCCCGCCGTACCAGAAGGTCGGGACCACCGGCCACTGGCGCTTCCAGGCGGCCATCTCCGAGGAGGGAAAGACGTTGAGGTAGCGCGGGTCGCGCTTGTTGGGGTCGGCGAGCGCCTTCTCCTTCAGCATCGAGTCGTACTGGTCGATCGAGTCCTCGAGCGTGTTCGAGTTCAACACCACCTCGCGGTTAAAGAACTCGGCGAACTTGCGCACCCCGGGGATCTTCGACAGGTGCGGGTGCCATGAGTCCGCGGAGACGCCGTTCTCCGAGGACACCCACACTCCCTCCGGCGTGTTGATGCACAGCGAGTGGTTGCCGTCCGTGTGGCCGGGGGTGGAGATCAGCGCGACTCCCTTGCCGAGCTCGACGTCGCCCTCGAGCAGGACGACGTTCTCCTCCGGAACGCCCTTGATCCCGTCCTCGACGTACCACGCCCACTGCATCGGGTGCAGCGAGCGGAACGTGTCCCACTCGCGGCGCTGGGTGATGAGCTTGGCGTTCGGGAACAGCGCCGGGAGCGGGCCTGTCCCGCCGTCGCTCGGCTCGCTCGAGCCGAGCGTGAAGCGGACGTCCTGGACGTGGAGGTGGTCGAAGCTGATGTAGTCGACGTCCTCGGGTTGCAGGCCCGCCTTGGCGAGCGCCTCCGGGACGGAGTTGTAGATGTTCGCGAGCACCTTGTAGGACAGGAACTCGCCCAGGCGCTCGACCTGCTGCTTGTAGAAGGGCGCCTCGACGGGGCCCTCGGGGACGGTCGGCTCATACGCGAGCGTGCGCAGCCCGCCGTCGAAGTCCTCGAACTGGACCACCTGAAGGCGGTTGATGATGTTGATGTACGGATTGGCCCCATGGGCGGCGCCGCCGAACGCGAACTTGAGCGGGTATCCGGCGGAGGCGATGTCAACCGTGCGCACCGCGCGCACGCGGTTATCCTCGGTCGCGAACCGGGCCCGGAACTCGGCCGCCGCTTCACGGATCGCGGCGGGGCGATCGCCCCGCGGCCAAGTCCGGTTTGCCTCGTCGAACTCGTTCGCCGGCTTCAGGCCGAGCGTCTCGGGCTTCTCGATGACCGCCATCGAGTTGAACTCTACCTGCGCGGAGCTAGGCCTTGACCTTCTCGGCCTCGTCCGGCTCGCCCTCCTGGGCGATGCCGGCCCTGCCCGCCCAGTGCGCCTCCGGCGAGGGAGGGGTGTCGCGCAGGTACCACTCCGCATCGAGCGCCGACATGCACCCGGTGCCGGCCGCGGTCACGGCCTGGCGGTAGGTGTGGTCGACGAGGTCGCCCGCGGCGAACACGCCCGCGAGCTTCGTCCGCGTCGAGCCGTCCTGCGTCAGCACGTAGCCGTTCTCGTCCGTGTCGAGCTGCTCCGCGACGAGCTCCGACCGTGGCGTGTGGCCGATCGCCACGAACGCGCCGCCGATCTTGATCTCCTCGGCCGCGCCGCTCTCGGCGTTCTTCAGCTTCACGGACGCGATCTTGTCGTCGTCCCCGGCGACGAACTCCTCGACGAGGAACGGCGTCTTGAACTCGATGTTGTCCGCCTCGCGGGCGCGGTCGAGCATGATCCTCGAGGCGCGGAACTCGTCCCGGCGATGGACGACGGTCAGCTTGTCCGCGAACTTGGAGATGAAGATCGAATCCTCCATCGCGGAGTCGCCGCCGCCGACCACGATCACGTCCTCGCCCTTGAAGAAGGCACCGTCGCAGACGCCGCACGTCGACACGCCCTTGCCGCCGAGCTCGAGCTCGCCCGGGACGCCGAGCCGCTTCGGCTCCGCACCCATCGCGAGGATCACGGCCTTCGCGAGATACTCGTCGTCGTTGACCCACACGCGTTGGATCCCGCCGTCCGAGAGCTCGATCCGGGTCGCATCGTCGGACACGAACCGGGTCCCGAAGCGCTCCGCCTGCTCGCGGAACTTCGTCATCAGCTGCGGCCCCATGATCCCCTCGTCGGGGAACCCGGGGTAGTTCTCGACGTCGGTCGTGTTCTGAAGCTGCCCTCCCCACTGGAAGCCCTCGATCACGAGCGGCTCCAGGTTCGCGCGCGAGGTGTACAGCGCCGCGGTGTACCCGGCGCAGGCCCCTCCGATGATGATGACTTCCTCAATCGCGCGATCTGCGAGCACATCGCGCGGTTTGCGGTCTCCGGCAGCCTTCTGTTTGCTCACTTGGAGGCTCACTCCTCGTCCTTCGTGGCTCGTCGTCCTTGTACCCTCACAATCTTACTTCACTTTCTGAAGTATTGTCTCCTCCGAGGCCTCGTCGGCGTTCGCCGACGCCCGCGCCGGCAGCGGCGCGCCGAGCTGTTCGCGCTCACGCTCCCAGCGCGCCGTCGTCTTGCGGAGCTGGAGGAAGGCCATGATCCCCGGTGGTATCGGGAGCCAGAAGGCGATCAGCCGGTAGACCAGCACCGCGGCGAACACCTCGTCGCTGGGGAGCTTGAACAGCACGAACGCGCCGATCAGCCCCGCGTCCACCGCGCCGACGCCGCCGGGGGCGAACGGGAACAGGTTCGCGACCATCCCGACGAAGAACCCCTGCACGAGGACCGCAACCGAGACGTCGACCGAGAACGCCTCGAAGCTCGCCCACAGGATCGCGATGTTCGCCGCCCAGAACCCGATCGCCCCGGCGAGGGCGAGCCCTCCCCGCCGCGGGTCGCGGACGAACGCGATCGCCGTCCTCGTCCCGCTCGCGAGGGTGGCCGGCGCGGTGGCGATCCGCTGGGCGAGCGCCTTGAACCGGTAGCCCTCGGTGAAGCGCGCGAGGCGGCGCTCGAAGTCCTCCGGGATCAGCGCAATCAGGAGGAAGACCACGATCACCGCTCCGGCGATCGCCGCGGGGATGATCGTGAGCGCGAGCGGAGCGCGCCCCGGAAGCACGCCGACCCGCAGCAGGATCCCGAACACCACGAGGGCCAGCAGATAGACGCCGTACAGGAGGACGAGGAACGCGAGCATCCGGCACGCCGACCGGCGACGCTCCATCCCCGCCTTCCGCAGCGCCCAGTACGTGAGGATGATCCCCCCGGCGCCCCCGGCCGAGAACAGGCGCGTGGCCGCCAGCCCCGCCATCGTGATCTGGTAGGACTCGCGCCACTCGAGGTGGAGCACGCTCTCCCCGATCACGCCGCGGAACAGCGCGACGTAGGCGGCGAACGCGAGGATGTTGAACACGACGGCGAGCGCGATCCACCACGGGTTTCCCTCGTCGAGGGTGGCGAGCGCGTCCTCGAGCCCGATGATCTTCGGCAGCAGGACGTAGATCGCGGCGGTCAGGATCAGGACGACCAGCAGGGTCTGCGCAATGCGCCGCGGTTGGCCAAAGAAGGATGGCTCCGCGTCCTCGACCACTTCCTGGGGGCGCTGAGCCCGTTCCTCCCCCGCCACCTTCGGTTCGAGATCGCTCGAGCCGGCCATGGCTTCCCTATCGTCGCAAACCGCTCCGCCGTTTAGGTGGCAGCGAGGCGCTCCAGGCGCTGCACGGCTCCGCTGATCCGGTCCGCAACCGGAGCGACGAGCGGCTCCCCGCGACGAATCGCGACCACGAGCGCCGCTCCGACGAGCAGGTCGACGACGTAGTGCTCGCCGAGGTAGACGAGCGCGAACCCGAGCGTGAGCGCGTACCCCCACCCCGCGGCGCCCATGTCCGGCCCGCTCTCGGCGAGCAGAATCGCGGCGAGCACGGAGGTCCCGAAGTGGAGCGAGGGCATCGCCGCCCACGGGTTCCCGCCCAGCGACTCGTACATCTTCGGCCACGCCCGGCCCCACATCGGCTCCCCGACCTCGACCATCACGCGGCGCACCGACTCGTTCGTGTACCCGTTCTCGGCGGCCCACCACGGCGGCGCCGTGGGGACCATCGTGTAGACCGCGCAGCCGAGGTCGAACGCGGCCGCCATCTGGCGGGCCGAGCGCGGGAAATGACGCTCGTCGCGCAGCAGCACCCAGAGCAGGGCCGCGTGGGGCTCGAAGAACCAGGCCCAGTGCACGATCGTGAGGAACACGTCGCGCGCGCGCGGGCGCCCTGGCCGCGAGAACGCCCGCTGGAGGCGGTGGGTGGGGAGATCGCCGCCGCCGAGCGCCCGGTCCGCCACGATCGGATACCGGACCCGGAGCCGCCGGCGGAGGCGCTCGGGGTCGTCGTAGGGGAGCTCGTGGGCGACGGTGAACGCCCACATCTGGAGCACGAAGATCCCGACGTCGCGCGCCCGCGT
>JBOGZL010000411.1:0-2305 GCA_050697195.1 Solirubrobacterales bacterium | reverse complement strand
GGCCGCGGGGATGCGTGCATGACGACGCTCGCCCGCTTCGCTCGCGCGGAGTACCTGCTTCCGTTCGCGTGCGCGGCCGCCGCGCTGTGCGTCGGGGCCTCCGAGCTGATGACCACGTTCGAGTTCGACCTCGGGACCAGCGGCGAGCCCCAGCAGACGATTGCAGCCGCCGACCGCCACTCCTACGCGCTCCTGGTGCTCGCGGTGTTCGCGCTTGCGGCGCTCGCCGTCGCCGTGATCTCGGGGTCGCGCCCCGCCGCCGTGGCGGTGGCCGTCGCCGGCGGGTTGTCGCTGCTGTTCTTCCTCGTCGTCGACCTCCCGGACGTCGGCCAGTCGGGCACGGTGGACGAGCCATCCCGGGTGTTCTTCTCCAGCAAGGCGGAGCCCGCGGACGGGTTCTGGCTCGAGCTGGTGGGAACTGTCGCGCTCGCGCTCTCGGGGGCCGCGCTCGCCACTCTGCGCCCGGACCAGCTCCGGATGCTCGTCGGGCGGCGGACCGAGGACGAGGGCGAGGCCGTCGAGCGTGGCGCCAAGCCGCCGCGCGAGCACGAGCCAGCCGCTAGCGGGGCGCCCGGCCGCGCGCGAAGGCGTGCCCGGGGGGCCGCCAGGTCGGATTCACACCGCCGCTGAGGTTCTCTCTACCAGCGGTAGTGCGCGAACGCCTTGTTGGCCTGGGCCATGCGGTAGATGTCGTCCTTGCGCTTCCACGCACCGCCCTGCTGGCGACCTGCGTCGAGGATCTCGTTCGCGAGCCGCTCCTGCATCGACTTCTCGCGGCGCTGACTCGCGAACCCCACCAGCCACCGGACAGCGAGCGTGCGCGCGCGACGCGGCGGGACCTCGACCGGGACCTGGTAGGTGGCGCCGCCGACCCTGCGCGAGCGCACCTCGAGTACCGGGGTGAGCTCCTTGACCGCCTCCTCGAGCACGTCGACCGGGGGGCGGCTCGCCCGCTCGCCGACGATCGCGAGTGCGTCGTAGGTGATCCGCTCGGCGAGCGACTTCTTGCCGCCCGCCATCACCTTGTTCACCACCTGCTGGACGAGCCGGCTGCGATAGCGCGAGTCCGGCTCGACGGGGCGGATCGGTGCGCGGGCGCGGCGGGGCACTAGTTAGGCCTTGACTCCGTAGTGCGACCGGGACTGCTTGCGGTCGGAGACGCCGGCCGCGTCGAGGGTCCCGCGCACGACCTTGTAGCGCACGCCCGGAAGGTCCTTCACCCGGCCCCCGCGCACCAGCACCACCGAGTGCTCCTGGAGGTTGTGACCCTCGCCGGGTATGTAGCAGGTGACCTCCATCTGGTTGGTGAGCCGTACCCGCGCCACCTTGCGCAGCGCGGAGTTCGGCTTCCTCGGGGTCGCGGTGTACACGCGCGTGCAAACGCCGCGCCTCTGGGGCGCGGCGAGCTTGCGCTTGCGACCCTGCCCGGACTTGAGCCCGGGGGTGGCGACCTTCTTCTTCGGGCGCCGACGGCCCTTGCGGATCAGCTGGTTGGTGCTCGGCACGGCGCGCAATGGTAGCGGTAGGGCCATTGCAAACCGTCGTCTGCTCCTGCCAGACTCGGTTTTCACGGCCCTCTACTCTGGACAGCGTGACTGAGGTGGACGCGGAGCGGCCGATCCTCGCTGTCGACGTCGACGGCGTGATCAGCCTGTTCGGCTTCGACGATCCCACCGACGCGGCGGGCGACTTCCACCTCATCGACGGGATCGCCCACTGCATCTCGCGCTCCGCCGGCGAGCGCCTTCGGCGGCTGTCGGATTGGTACGAGCTCGTGTGGGCGACGGGATGGGAGGAGCGCGCCAACGAGTACCTGCCGCAGCTGCTCGGCCTCCCCGCCGAGCTTCCCTACCTCACCTTCGACGGGCGCGCGCGATTCGGCTCCGCCCACTGGAAGATCGACGCGATCGCCGAGTACGCGGGCGACCGCCCGCTCGCGTGGATCGACGACTGCATCGACGAGAGCTGCCGCTTCTGGGCCCACCTGCGCCCCGGGCCGACCCTGCTCGTCCCGGTCGAGCCCCAGCGCGGGCTCGAGGAGGCGCAGACCGAGGCGCTGATCTCGTGGGTGAAGGAGGGCTACACTCCCTGACCGTGGAGGGGTTCTGGCCGATCTTCTTCCTGGGGGTGGTCCTGAAGGTCCCGATCGCGGGCGCCCTGTTCCTGATCTGGTACGCGGTTCGCGCCGAGCCGGAGATCGAGGAGCTCCCCGACGACGGCGAGCATGGCTTCAGGCGCTGGCGCCGCACTCCCCGGCGCCCCCGCGGTCCGCGGCGCGGCCCCCACCCCGCCGGAGCGCGCGCGC
>JBOGZL010000410.1:0-2721 GCA_050697195.1 Solirubrobacterales bacterium | reverse complement strand
TCGCCCGACCGCTCCGCCGGGTTCGGTGCCGTCTTCCTCGAGGACAGCGGCCAGCACCCGCGCGAGCGCGAGCGCTTCGAACTCACGGCGCGCCTGATCGCGGAGCGCGCCGGCGCTGTCGTCCGGGTCGAGACCGAGGGCGAGAGCGCGACGGAGCGGCTCCTGTGGGCGGTGATGCTCGGCGATCTCGTGTCGCTCAACGTGGCGGCGCGCCGCGGGGTCGACCCGACGCCGATCGAGCTGATCGAGCGCCTCAAGGACGAGCTCGGCCGCCCGTGAGCCCGCGCGAGACGGCAGCGGGCGAGGGCGCCAAGGCAGGGCGAGCCCGGCCGAAGCGGCGCCCGGCGGCGATCCGCGCCCGCCGCCTGACCAAGGTCTACGGCGAGGGCGAGACCGCGGTCCACGCGCTCGCCGGGGTCGACCTCGAGGTGGGGCGCGGCGAGATGGTCGCGATCATGGGCCCCTCGGGCTCGGGCAAGAGCACCCTGCTTCACCTGATGGGCGCGCTCGACACGCCGACGAAGGGCACGGTGTCGATCGGCCGCCGGCGGTTCGACAACCTCGACGACGGTGAGCTCACCCTGCTCCGGCGAGAGAAGATCGGGTTCGTGTTCCAGTTCTTCAACCTGCTCCCGGCCCTGACCGCGGAAGAGAACGTCCTCCTGCCGGCGCTGATCTCCGGCGATCGCGACAGCGCCACCCGCGACCGCGCCGGCGAGCTCCTCGGCAGGGTCGGCCTCGCCGAGCGGGCGGGGCACCTTCCCGGCGAGCTCTCCGGCGGCGAGCAGCAGCGGGTCTCGATCGCGCGCGCGCTGCTGACGGATCCCGAGCTCGTGCTCGCCGACGAGCCGACCGGAAACCTCGACACCACCTCGAGTGGCGAGGTCCTCGCCCTGCTTCGGGAGCTCAACCGCAAGGACGGTCACACGATCGTGCTCGTCACGCACGACCCCGGCGCGGCGTCGAAGGCCGCCCGGGTCGTCTTCCTGCGCGACGGCCAGGTCGCGGGGGAGATCAGGCGGGCGTCGGCCAAGCGGGTCAGCGAGCGGTTCGCGGCGCTATAGCCAGGCGGCATCGCCCCGCCACGTCGCCGTTCTTGGGCGGCCGACCGCCGAAGCCCCGTGCTCAGGTGCCAAAAGTCTTCGGTGCCTCCACGTAGCGAGCCCCGCCTCTCGTCCCTACAACTGAGCGCGTCGCAACTTGAACCCTAGGTACGGGGGGGTCGCGGGGGCTCACGCATGAGACGAGCCCCGATCAAAATCCAGTGCCGTCCCGCAGGCTAGATCCCAAGGAGCTGCCGGAGCTCGTGGACCGCCTCTACCGCGCCGCGTGGGCGATGTGCGGCTCGCCGCACGACGCCGAGGATCTCGTCCAGGAGACGTTCGTGCGGGTGCTGGCTCGGCCGCGCACCCTCCGTCGCCGCGAGCAGCTCCCGTACCTGATGCAGGCGCTTCGCAACACGCACCTGACGGCGATTCGGACCGCGAGCCGGCGTCCGCGGACCACTGAGCTCCCCGCTGACGAGAGCTCGAGCATGCGGTCATCGCACGCTCAGCCCGACGTGGCGATCGAGCACCGCGCGACGCTCGACGCGATCGCGAGGCTTCCCGAGGACTTCCGCGACACCCTCGTCGCGGTCGACATCGTCGGGCTCTCCTACCGCGAGGCCGCTCGCGCGCTCGACACGCCCGAGGCCACGGTCACGACGCGCCTTTACCGCGCAAGGCAGCGCCTCGCACGCGCGCTCACGGATGAACCGACCGGCCGGGGGGAAGCAACCGGCATCATTAGGGGTCAGGAGGGACAGGGATGGCCGGAGACGACGGACACCTGAGCGAGGCCGAGCTCGCCGAGCTCGCGGCCTTCGCCGACGGCTCGCTGCCGGCCAGAAGGCGGGCGAGGGTCGCCGCCGCGGTCGATCGCTCGCCCGAGCTGCGGGCGCTGGTCGCCGAGCAACGCACGGCGCTGACCGCCGTCGGAGGGCTGGACGTCGCCGCTCCGGCCCGCCTTCGAGCGCGCGTGGAAGCCGAGCTGCCTCGGTCGAAGCCGCGAGCCCGCTGGCGTGCCCCCGCGATCATGGGCGGGATCGCCGCCGCGGCCGCCGCTGCCGTGCTCGCCGTGCTCGTGCTCCCCGGCGGGGCCTCCTCCCCGACCGTCCCGGAGGCTGCCGCGCTCGCCGAGCGTGGCGCGAGCGCGCCCGCGCCGGCCCCCGCCGAGGGGGAGCCCACGCTGCTCGCGGCGTCCGTCGGGGGGGTGGCGTTTCCCGACTTCCGCGAGATGTTCGGGTGGCGAGCGGCCGGCGAGCGCTCGGACGACCTCGACGACCGCGCGACGCGCACCGTCTACTACGACCGCGGCGGCGATCGGATCGCGTACACGATCGTCTCGGGCGCGAAGCTCGAGTGGCCACCGGATTGGCGCCGGACCCGACGCGAGGGGATCGAGCTGCGCTCGAGCGAGCGCGATGGGACGACGACCGTGACCTGGCTCCGGGACGGACGCACGTGCGTGCTCTCCGGCCGCGACGTGCCGAGGGAGGAGTTGCTCATCCTCGCCGCGTGGCAGGGGGATGGCACCGTTTCGTTCTGAGCGTTCCGGGGTGCTCCGAGGCCCCCGGGAAGAATCTGCGCCGGAGCGGCGTCCTTGGGGGTCGAACCGATCGACCCCGAATGGAGGCCCCGCCGTGTCGAAGGAGCTCGCCGTCGCAATAGCCGCATTCGC
>JBOGZL010000409.1:0-22873 GCA_050697195.1 Solirubrobacterales bacterium | reverse complement strand
GGACCGTGGTCACCGCCGCCGAGCAGACCGCGGGGCGCGGTCGCCGGGGCCGGACGTGGACGGCGCCGGCGGGAAAGGCGCTCCTTTACTCCGCGATCGTCCGCCCGCTCGACGAGCGCCACGGCCTGCTCCCGCTCGCCGTCCCGCTCGCCGTCTGCGACGCGGTCGAGTCGCTCGCCCCGGTGAGCTGCCGGGTGAAGTGGCCGAACGACGTCTGGGTCGAGGAGCGAAAGCTCGCCGGGGTCCTGATCGAGGCGCGGCCGCCGCGCTGGGCGGTGATCGGCGTCGGGCTGAACGTCGCGATCGAGCCGGGGGAGCTCCCCCACGACCTCCGCTGGCCGGCGACCTCGGTCGGCCACGGCGCGCCCGTCGAGGACGCGGTGGCGGCGTTGAACGAGGCACTCGGTGGATGGGTCGAGGCACCGCCGGATTGCGTTCTCGCGGCGTTCGCCGACCGAGACGCGCTTCGGGGCAGGGACATCGAGTGGGAGGGCGGCCCGCCGGGTCTCGAGAGTGGACGGGGGAGAGCGGGCGGGGTGGACGCGGCGGGGAACCTTCGGGTGGAGACCGCCCGGGGCGATCACGTCGCCCTCGGCGCGGGCGAGGTTCACCTCACCCTGTAGCGGGTCCCGCGGGGCTCCGCTACGCCTTCGCCTGCTCGGCCTTGGCGCCCTTGCCCGACTTGCCGTTCGGCTTGCCGTCGCGGTCCGCCGACTTCGAGCGCCGCCGGCGCCGGCGGCCGCCCGATTTCGGGAAATTGCGAAGCAGCTCGCGGGCGACGCCGGAGGGCTTGCGCGCGGTGCGCATCCTCGCCCCTCGCAGCGCCTCCTCGGCCTCCGGGGTGTGGGCGACGGCCGTGGCGAGCAGCGAGACCGCGAGGCGGCGGTCGTGCTGGCGCGCGGCGTGGACGATCCGCCGCGCGTTGCGCCCGTGGGCGCGGCCGGACGAGTTGACGAACAGGCCCAGCAGGCGCTTTGTCTCGGGCCAGCGCTGGACCGCGTACTCCTCGTGCAGCTCGCGGGTGAACGAGGCGAGCCGCCACACCCACGCCTGGGCCTGGTCGCGGCGGCCGATCCGGCGCTCGGCGAGCGCCTGCAGCAGCACCTTGGTGCCGGCGCGCTTCTCGTCCCGCGACCACCCGCCGACCATGTCGATCGCCTCGTCGAATGAGTCCGGATCGCGCAGCGCCGCGATCTCGCCAAGCGCCTTGAGGCGAAGCTGGTGGTTGCGGTTGCGCTGGACGCAGGTGAGCAGGAACCGCTTCCGGAGCTCCTTCGAGGCGTCGTGCTGCATCATCGCCTTCGCGCGCCGCCAGTTGTTCGGGGTGACCCGCGCCCCCGCGAGCGCGGCCCACGCGTGCTGCTCGGAGTAGTTGAGGTGCTCAACGGCGATCCGCCACAGCTCGCGCTCGAGCACCGCGAGCCGGCGCTCGGAGCTCGCCGACACCGGGACGATGCGGCGCTCGACCCGGACCCGGCGCCCGCGCCCGCGGCGCACGGGGCCGACCACGATCGCGCCCCCGCGGTACACGTCGCGGTCGAGCAGGCTGTGGAGGGTGATGATCGTCTCGTCGTGGGTGGTGGCGGGGTGGACGAGGTCGATCACGATCCCGGCCTCCTTGCCAGGGGCGCGGCGGGTCACGCGGCCGACGCGCTGCTGGTACACGCGCCGGGAGGCTGTCGGCGCCAGGTGCATGCAGATCGTCGCCCGGGGCGAGTTCCACCCCTCCGCGAGAAGCATCGCGTTGCAGAGCACGTCGACCTCGCCGCGCTCGAAGGCGGCGAGGATCTCGGCCAGCTCGCGCTTCGGCGTCTCGCCGGAGACCGCCCGCGCGTCGATCCCCTCCTTTTGGAGCGCCTCGGCGACGTGGTGCGCGTGGCGCACCCCGGCGGTGTAGATCACACCGGGGACGCGGCGGAACCGAGACCGGTACAGGTCCGCGACGGCGACGTTGAACGGCTGCTGGTCCAGCAGCTTCGCCAGCTCCTCCTGGTCGAAGTCCTGGTCCACCTCGCCCTTTCGCAGCGGCACCTTGGCGATCGTCCGAACGCCGGGGCCGGGTGGAATCCGGATGCACCGCAGCGGTGCGATCACGCCGCGGCGCGCGGCCTGAGCGAGGTCGAATCGCGACGTCTGGGTGGGGAAGAGGTCGGCCACGTGGCGCGCGATCAGCGCGCCGGTCGCGGTCATCCCGATGTACACGGGCCCCTGCCAGCGGCGGATGCAGGCGCTCGTCTTCTCTCCCAGGGCGGTGTGGGCCTCGTCGCAGATCACGATCGCGTACGCGTCCGAGATCCGGTCCGAGTTGCGCACGAACCACTGGTAGGTCTCCACCGTGACCGGGCCGTAGGGGTGGTCCGAGCCGTTCATCAGCGGTGGCGAGAGGCGATCGCCGTACCCGCGGTCGTTGATCTCTCCGATGAACTGGTTCACGAGGTTGCGCCTGTGGGTGAGGATGAGGACGCCACCGGTCCGGGAGGCCTCGACGAACCCGACGGCGGCCACCGTCTTGCCCGCCCCGGTCGCGTGCTCGAACCAGAACCGGCGGCTTTCGCCGGGGTCCTCGGGCGCCTCGTCGATCATGTCCTCGGCCGTCGCCGGCTCGTCCCAGTCCTGGGGCTCGTCGTCCGGGCCGAGCAGCTCGTCCTCCTCGGCCGCTGGCTGGCCGTTCGAGTCGTCGCCCTCCTGACCGGGGCCGTTGCGGCCGGCCGCGCGGCCGTTGGAGCGGCCGTTCGCCCCCGGCTCCTCGACCTCGGTGGTCAGTGCCGCAAGCGTGCCGGACAGCGCGTCCACCTGGTGCGGGTCGAGGCTCGCGCCGTCAGCGAGCTGCGGGGTCTCCTCGTCGAGGAGGCGCTCGAGACCGAGCAGCAGCGAGTAGTCGCCGCGCCACTCGATCGAGGGGTCCTCGCGTCCCGCATCGATCTCCCCCAGGGCTGCGTCCACGGCGAGCCGCCGCGCGCTGCCGGCAACGAGGTCCTCGAGGGCCTCGCCCTCGAGCAGGATCGGCTCGCGCGTGAACTCCTGCGCCCGCTCGAGATCGGCGCGCTCGATCGTCGCGCTCGAATCGCGCGTGCTCGCGCTCGTGGCGGCTTGCGAAGTGTCAGCCATCGAAGGCCATCGCTATCGCGCTTCACCTCGCGCCCTCAGGGACACGCGACTTGCACGGAGAACGCGGTGAAATCGCTTGGAGGTCGCCGGGACCCGATGCTGCTACCGGGCCAGGACGCCCTCCCGTGTGGTCCAGATTCCCGGTGGACCTGGGACCATTAAAGCATCCGGCCGACCGGAAGGTCCGTAAGGTTGGGTGAGGGAATGAGCAACCGCAAACAATTGCTCGTGGGCCTGTTGGCGGTGCTGACCCTCGCGGCGTGCGGGAGCGACGACCAGGACGGGGGCGGTGGGGCCGCGGTTTCGGACTCGCCTCCGAAGGGGGCGCCGCCGAAGCTCGCCGCCATCCACGAGCAGTCGGACGAGCTCCTCGACGGCGGCACCGAGGCGTTCGAGGACCGGGTGCGCGAGCTGCGGGGCCACCCGATCGTCGTCAACAAGTGGGCCTCGTGGTGCGGGCCGTGCCGGGCCGAGTTCCCCTTCTTTGCGTCCCAGGCCGCGAAGCACGGCGCCGAGATCGCGTTCCTCGGCGTGAACTCGAACGACGGCGAGGACTCCGCGCGCGAGTTCCTGGCCGAGTTCCCGGTCCCGTACCCGAGCTACCTCGACCCGCAGCTCGAGATCGCGGCGCTGATCGACGCCGCGGTCGAGTTCCCCGCGACGGCCTTCTACGACTCGGAGGGCGAGATCGCGTACGTGCGCCGCGGCGGGTACGCGAGCGAGGACGAGCTCGCCGCGGACATCGACCGCTACGCGCGTTAGCGCGGCGCTTGGGCCGCCACCCGCGCTCGTCGATAATGGAGGGACCATGAACCGCCGGGCGGTTCGCCTGCTGCTCTCGGGAGCGCTCGCGCTCCTCGGCGGGCTGATGCTCGTCGGCGGTGCCGGGGGACAGGAGGAAGGCGGCGTCGCGTACTCGATCGAGCTCACCGGGACCGTCGACCCGGCGACCGAGGGGTGGCTCGGCGAGGCGCTCGACGATGCGGCCGAGGAGGGGGCCGAGGTGGCGATCATCCGGATCGACACACCGGGCGGGCTCGACAGCTCCACCCGGGAGATGGTCCAGGACATCATCGACGCGCCGATGCCGGTGATCGCCTACGTCTCCCCGGACGGCTCCCGCGCCGCCTCCGCGGGCCTGTTCATCGTCCAGGCGTCCGACGTCGCTGCGATGGCGCCGCAGACCAACATCGGCTCCGCGACCCCGATCTCGATCGGCCCCGGCGACACGAACGAGGTCCTCGGGCGCAAGATCGAGAACGACGCGGCTGCCTACGTGCGCGCGCTGGCCGACGTGCACGGCCGCAATGGCGATCTCGCCGCGAAGATGGTCACCGACGCCGTCAACCGCACCGCGGAGGAGGGCGAGCGCGCCGGCCTGATCGATGTGGTCGCATCCAGCGAGGGGGAGCTGCTGGAGGAGCTCGACGGGTTCCGCGTCGAGGGTCCGAAGGCGCTGCGCCTTCGGACCGCCGGGCTCGAGATCGAACAGCGCGACATGCCGCTCCAGTACGAGCTGCTTCAGATCATCGTCAACCCGACGATCGCGTACCTGCTGTTGCTCGTCGGGCTGGTCGGGCTCGCGATCGAGGTGTTCTCGGGTGGAAGCCTGATCGTCCCCGGTGCGTTCGGTGCGCTGTCGCTGCTGCTCGGCCTCTACGGGACTGCACAGCTTCCGGTGACCCTGGTCGGGATTCTGCTTCTCGTCGCGGGTGTGGCCCTGATCGTGGCGGAGGCGCACGTTCCGAGCGGCTTGCTCGGCGCCGCGGGAGTCGGGTCGCTGGTCGCCGCCGGCTTGCTGCTCTACAACACCGACTCCGACGAGCTCGGGGTCTCGCCGCCGGTCGTGATCGCCGCCGGGCTCCTGCTCGGCGGCTTCATGGCCTTCGCGGTCCAGCGGACCGTCCTGGCCCATCGCCGGCCAGTGATGACCGGCTCGGAGGAGATGGTCGGCGCGGTGGGGGAGGTTCGTGGCGCCCTCGACCCCGTCGGGCAGGTGTTCGTCGAGGGCGCGCTGTGGCGGGCGCGCGCGGCAGGCGACGGCCGCAGCATAGGTCGCGGGTATAGAGTCCGCGTGGAGTCCGTCGACGGCCTCACGCTGATCGTCCGCCCGCTCCCTAAGGGCGAGGATGACGAGGCGACGGAGGTGGCGGCGGTCACCGAACAGAAGCCAAAGGAAGAAGGAGCCCGATAGTGGTTGCGGTCGCGGTCATCGGCGTCCTCGCAATCCTCTTGCTGATCCTGCTCGCATCGGCGGTCCGGGTGCTGCGCGAGTACGAGCGAGGGGTGATCTTCCGGCTCGGTCGCCTGATCGCCCAGAAGGGGCCCGGGCTGATCCTCCTGATCCCGATCATCGACCGGATGGTGCGGGTCGACCTGCGGACCGTGACCCTGAACGTCCCGCCGCAGGAGCTGATCACGCGCGACAACGTCACCGTGCGGGTGAACGCGGTCGCCTATTTCCGCGTCGTGGACTCCAACCGGGCGATCACCGAGGTGGAGAACTTCCTGCTGGCGACCTCGCAGATCTCGCAGACCACCCTGCGCTCCGTGCTCGGCAAGGCCGAGCTCGACTCGCTGCTCGCCGAGCGCGAGCGGCTGAACTCCGAGCTCCAGCAGATCATCGACGAGCAGACCGAGCCGTGGGGAGTGAAGGTGACAACGGTCGAGGTCAAGGACGTCGAGCTCCCGGCCGAGATGCAGCGCGCGATCGCGCGCCAGGCCGAGGCCGAGCGCGAGCGGCGGGCGAAGATCATCAACGCCGACGGCGAGTTCCAGGCGGCGGAGAAGCTCTCGGACGCCGCGGACATCATCAGCCGCAACCCGGCGACGCTCCAGCTCCGCTACCTCCAGACGTTGCTCGAGATCGGCGGGAGCCAGAACTCGACGGTCATCTTCCCGCTCCCGATCGACATCCTCGATGCGTTCACCGGAGCGATGCGCGCCGCCGCCGACCGCGGCGGGAGCCAGCGACCAGACACACGGCCCTGAGCAGAACCAATCGCCAAGTTCGCGAGCGAACTTGGCGGTAAGTCGCGGGAGGGGCGACGACATCGACGCACCCGAGGTTCGGATCGATCAGCTCACCGGCCTGCGCACGGTGCTCGCGCCGGGACGCGCCGAGCGCCCGGACGCGTTCGTCCACGCGCCGATCCCGCGGCGCCCGGACGACTCCGAGTGCCCGTTCTGCGAGGGTCGCGAGGACCGCACGCCGCCGGAGGTCGCCGCGGTCCGCCCCGGCGGCGGCAAGCCGAACACCGGCGGGTGGATCACGCGAGTCGTCCCGAACCTGTATCCGGTCCTGGGCGGCGGCGAGCGAGCCGACCTCGGGCCGGACTCCGGGTTCACCAGCCCCGCCGACCCCCTGCGGGCCCCCGCCCGCGTCGGGGAGCCCGACCTGTTCGCGAGCTCGCCCGCGGTCGGGGCGCACGAGGTGATCGTCAGCGCGCCGCGGCACGTCTCGGCGATCGCCGAGCTCGACCGAGAGGGGTTCGCCGCCGCGATCGCGGCGTGGCGGGAGCGGATCCGCGCCCACCCCGACGCCGCGTACTGCCACCTGATCGTCAACGAGGGCCCGGACGCCGGCGCGTCGCTCGAGCACACCCACGCCCAGCTCTACGCGCTCGACTTCGTGCCGACCGCGGTGGCGCGCGAGCGGGAGCGATTTGGCGCCTACCACGAGCGAACGGCCGGCTCGCACCTGCTAGAGGACGTCGCGGCGGAGGAGGTGAGGCGGTCGGAGCGGCTGGTCGCGATCGACGACGAGGCGCTGCTCGTCGCGCCGTGGGCATCGCGCTCTCCGTTCGAGCTCCGGGTGATCCCGCGCCGCCCCGCGCCCCGGTTCGAGGACGCCGGCGTCGGGGACGGGATGCTCCACACGGCACTCGGCGCGCTCGGGAAGCTGTTCGGCTCCCCGCCGCAGCTCAACCTGTGGGTTCGGACGGCTCCTCGCGGCGTCGAGGAGTTCCACTGGCACGTCGACATCGTCCCCCGGCTCACGGTCCGCGCCGGGTTCGAGATGGGGACGGGGATCGAGGTCAACGTGTACCCGCCGGAGCGCGCGGCTGAGGACCTCCGTAGGGTCCTGGCATGAGCCCCCCGACCGGCCGCCCCTATCCGCGCTTCATCGCCGACGCCTCCCGCGAGAGCCAGCCGTACGGCCGCTGGGCCGAGCGCCTGCTCGAGCGGTTCAATGGTGCGTGCGAGCCGCTCGTCGGCGAGGCGGGCGCGGCGCTCGACCCGGAGTCGGCGCAGTGGTTTCCCGAGCGCGGCTGGGGCGGGCGCGTGTTCGTGCCGGTCGCGGCGCGGGGCGCGGAGGCGGAGGGCGCCGCGCCGGTGGAGTACTTCGGCCACGTGTCGTTCGTTCGCCCCGGCGACGGCGAGCCCGGCGACCTCGACGCGCGCGCCGACTTCACCGACGTCGTCGCGGAGGACAACCCCGAGTGGCAGATCGATCTCAACGACGACGTGATCGGCGAGTGGCGTGCGGATGGAGACCGCGGGGGCGCCGTGACCCTGGTGTGGGGGGTTCCGCTCGTGCGCGGAGCGGTGGCGGTCACGGCCGAGCTCGACAAGGAGGTGCTCGACCAGGCGCCGGTCGAGGACGGCCGCTTCACGCTGGTCGCCGTCGACGCCGTCAAGGGGTTCGGCGACGACCTGTATCTCGAGGTGCGACTGTGGGACAAGCGACTCAACGGACTGGCCGCGGAGAGCCTCTACGATGAGCCGGAATGAGCTGCCGCGGTAGCTCAGCTGGATAGAGCGACTCGCTCCTAAGGATGCACCCAGCGTCCCTGCTTTGGATCCCACCGTCCAACGGCCGTTCCATCAAGAAACGGGTCGAGAAACGGACGGACGATGGCCAGCGCCTCGTCGAGTGTGCGAGCGAGGGGCAGTAGCGATCGGCCAGCCTCCGCCGCGTAGCCCCGCCCCCACAGCTCGCGCGCCGGCACATCAAACCGCGGCGGCAAGGTGATGCCGCGCCGTTTGGCCTCCGAGGCCAGCGCCGCCTTCTGCGGCTGCGCCTTCACCGACGCCCCGGTCACGATCGCCACCAAGTCGACAAGATCCTTGTACCGAGTCGACGGCGCTTCGGTCTCTCCGTATCGGTCGAATGTCGCGGCAACCTTGTCTGCGATGTGGTCGACGAGCGGATACGCACGGTACCCGTGCTGCTCGACATCGGGCATCACAACACGGGCCAGCGCCGGCACCTTCTCTGGATCGCCCGTCATGGTCACCTCGGACCCGGCGAGGTCGCCGCGGAACTCCGCCCACGCCGTTGTGCCGATGTATGCCTTGATGGGGAGGCGCCTCCCGGAAGCCCCGTCTCGCACCGCCTGCGGTGGACCAACCTCGAAGCGGAACCAGTCACCGATGTCTTTGCCCGCCGCGTCGCGCAGCTCGCGCTCCGCGGTCTCGCTCGCGATGTTGCGGAATACGTCGATGTCGATCGTTGCCCGGACCCCGAGGTCTCGGGCGAGAAGTGCAGCGGCGCCCTTCACGATCCAGCCGTCATCGACGAGGTAGAGGCGTTCGAGCAGGCGGTCGTAGGCCATCTGGCGCTGGAGATGCTGCAGCGTCCATCGACTGTCTTTGGTCGCATTCTTGAGCTTGTCCGTCAGCGCGCGGCGAAATGCGGCGGGACTGTCGTACCCGCGCTCGTCAGCCATCGGACTCGACCTGCTCTGCTGGGTCCTTCGCTGCCTGGAGGTGCTGGGGCGTGATGTCCGTCCACACGGCGCGTGCTTCCTCCATCCAGCGCGAGGTCTCCGGGTCCCCGACGAGATCGAGGAGCCAGCGCAGCACTGCGACGCCGTCTCCGCGGCGCAGCCCGAACTGCGCGGCATGCGGCCCCAGCGTTTCCACAAACGTCCCGGCGTAGTCGGTGACGCCGCGGAGGGCGTCGGCGATGACCTGGCCGACTGCCTCCGGGTCCTCCCGGTCCGCAAGTAGGTCCGCGGCAATCCGCGACGGACGCGTGGCCGGGAGGCCGTGCAGGATGATCCACTCGTCGTCCCCGAGCTTCCGCTGATGAATCCGCACGTCGGGACGGCGGACCTGTCGACGCCTTGGGAGGGTGAACTCGTGGACATCCGCGGGGAGATGGCCGAGGCCGTACAGATCGGCCGCCGACCGATGGGAGACGACCCCTTGGTCGGGCTTGCGCTGCCATGCGAGCGTCTCGGGCGAAAGCTGTAGCCACGCCGCGCGCAGAGGAACGTGGTCGGGCTCTGGGGCCCCCGCCAGGTGGTAGACGGCCGGACCGGTGCGTTCGAGTACGCCGTCTCGGATCAGCCGCTTGAGAGTGGCTGGGGAGATTCCGGCGTTCTCGGCTTGGCGACGGGTGACAAAGCCCCATTGCTCTTCGGCGATACCTGCCACCTTGCTGAGCGTGGAAGTCTGAGGCATAGCTGCATTATAGGTCATATCTGACCTATTTTGAAGATACAATGCGGAGCCTAGGCTGCAATATAGGTCAAGACTGACCTACTTTGCAGAGACCCCCTACGCTCCTGCGCGCAGTCAGCGCAGCCTGGCGGTACGTGCCGAGCCCGACAGCCGGCGGCTAAGATCCGCTTGCGGCTCCGCGACGGCTACCGAGCAAGGTGCCATCCAGCAATAGCCAGTCAGGTGGGAAGCCCGAAAAGCCTGATGCAGAGCCACAAGCCCCGATAGCTCAGCTGGATAGAGCGACTCCCTCCTAAGGAGTAGGCCGCAGGTTCGAATCCTGCTCGGGGCGCTCGGCGTCGGGGGCATCAGCGCCGGACCCACCACCTCGCCCGCGCGGGGGTGGGATCGACGTTTCCGGCCGGGTCGGTCGCACGGGCGCGGAACCTGTGCCTCCCCGGCTCGACCCTCAGCCTCTCGAGCGGATCGCAGCGGACGAAGGGCGCGCGGTCGAGCCGGCACTCGAAGCTCGAGCCGGGCTCGCTCGAGCGGACGCGGAACCGCGCCCGGCGCCGCTTCGTCCTCCGGCTCGGTCGCGACACGATCCGGGTCCGCGGCGGCGCGACGTCCTCGACCAGGACCCGAAACACCATATCCTGCGTCCCGCCGGGGACCGGCGTGAGCAACCCCGTCTCGGCACCGCGGAACATCACCCCCGCGCACTCGTTTCCCTCCCGGTAGCCGACCGTCACCTCGCTCGCGCCCGGTCGCGTGACGGCGAGCTTGTAGGTGCGGCGGACCGACCCGGGCACGACGGTCACCGGATCGGCGAACCTGGCGGTGATCGTCGACGGCCCCGTCGGCACCGAACCTGCGCGAACCCGGGGCCGACGCCGAGCCCTCGCGCGGCCCGGGACAGCTCGAGCCAACGGCCGGCGTTGCGGCGGCGGCGGGCGACGCACCGATCGCGAGCAGCCCCGCGACCGTCCCTCCGAGGAGGACCCTCTTCACGCGCACCCCTTCATCCGCGGCCAATTTTCCCCCCACGGCGGCTGAGAGACTTCGCCGGTGCGCCGGATCCCAATGCTCATCGTGCTCGCGATCGCCCTCGCCGCGCTCGTTGGCGGCTGCGGCGAGAAGGAAGAGCCGCCTCCGCCTCCGGTGGAGACCGTGGACCCGCTTCCGAAGCTCCCGCGCGAGTGGAAGCGGCACGTCAACCGCCGGGCCGGGTTCGCGATCGGCGTCCCAGAGGGGTGGTCCGCGCGTGATCGACGCTCGAGCTCGCTGCTGCGCTCGCCGGACCGGCTCGTCGCCGTGTCGGTGTCGGTCGATCGCGGAGAGGGGGCCCTCGCCCTCCCCGTGGAGCGCTTCGCGACGCGGGTCGCCGACGCGCTGTCCGGCTTCAGGCGGCTGAAGGCCGACAGGCCACGACCGTTCCCCGCCCGCTACGAGGCGGCGGCGGTGAGGGCGACGGGGAGGACCAAGAAGGACGACGTGCCGCAACGCCTGCTCGTGGTCGTGCAACGACGCGAGGGGTTCGCGACCTACGCCGTGCTCGTCGCCGAGAACGCGAAGCTCGGCGCGAATCGCCATCGCGACGAGATCCGCCGCATGGTGCGCAGCCTGCGGGGGCGTCCGCCGCGCTAGCGGTCGGGCCTGTCCGGGTACACGTCGTCGATCGTCAGCAGGGCCTCGAACGGGGCGCCAAGCGCGGCGCCGATCGCATCGGCGCCGCCCGCCAGCCGATCCACCACGCACAGCCCGCCGACGATCCCGAGGCCTTCCTCGCGCATTCGCTCGATCGCGGTGATCGTCGAGCCGCCGGTGGTCACCGTGTCCTCGACCACCAGGCACCTCGTCCCCGCCTCGATCGGCCCCTCGACCCAGTGCTGCAGCCCGTGCTGCTTGCGCTCCTTGCGGACGAAGAAGCCGACCAGCTCGTTGCCATCCGGGACGGCGATCGCGGCGCAGGCGAGCGGGATTGCCGCCATGACCGGGCCACCGACCGCCTGCGCTCCGAGCCGACCTGCGGCGGCGGCGATCAGCTCACCGGCCGCGCGGAATCCACGCGGCCGCAGCAGCGCCCGCCTCGCGTCCACGTAGTAGGACGCCTTGCGGCCGCTGCTCAGGGTGACCTCACCGATCACCACCGCGTGGGCGCGCAGCTCCTCGCGGAGGACGTCCCGCGGCGAGGCGGTCACCGTCGGTCCGCCGCGTCGACGTCCGCGCGCGCCGCGAGCAGGGCGAGCCCGAGCAGCGCCACGCCGGTGAGGAAGATGACGACGAAGTCGGCGGGCCCGACCCAGCCGGGGTCCGACTCGCCGATGTCCACGAGGTGGTTGACGCTGTGGGCGAGGTACCAGACGGCCGAGATCAGGAGGACCGGAAACCGCCACGAGGGGCGCCCGATCGCGACCAGCAGGCCGATTCCGATCGCGATCGGGAACGTCGCGTTGTCGCGGATGTAGTGGTCGTTCTGGCCCCCGAAGCCGGCGATCGCGTCGAAGAACGACCCGGGGGAGACGATCATCCACGCGGCGAGCGCCAGCTGCGAGACCCCGAAGACGAGCAGGACCGCCCGGAAGCTCGCTTCGCTCAACTCAATAGGTGTAGATCGACATCCCGATCGACACCCAGTTGTAGATGCTGCGGGCGTCGGGGATCGGCGTGCGCACGCAACCGTGGCTCGCCGGGTAGGTCGCCGGGACGCTCGGATATCCGTGGATCGCGTACCCGCCGTGGAAGTAGACCGAGTAGTACATCCCGACGCTGTTGAAGCCGGGCTGGCGGCGGTAGAACCGGAAGTGGCCGCGGACCGTCGGCGTCGACGCCTTCCCGGTCGAGACGTGGTAGGTCCGCCGCGGCCTGCCCTTGTCGGCGAGCACCATCACCTGGCGCCCGATGTTCACCTCGACGTGCCTGCCCGCCCCGGGGTGCTTGAGCTTGTACGCGCCGCGCCCGTCGGCGAGCGTCTTGAACATCCCGGGGGTGGCGCGCGTGGTCTTCGCCATGCCGTGCACCTTGCGATACGCGAGCACCGCCCGCCCGGTGCGCCCCGTGAACTTCCGGCCCTTGGAGGGAACGTATCCCTGCTTGCCGAGCAGCCGGTTGAACAGCTTCACGTCCTTTCCCTTCGACCCGCGGTGCAGGGAGGCGTACTTGAGCTTGAACTTCGGGCTGCGGGCGCCGGCGGCGCCCCCGGCGAGCTGTGCCGTCGCCGTGTAGCGCCCCGGCCGCACGAGCGCCGGGGTGCGGAACCCGAAGTGCCCCGCGTCGCCCTCTCCGCGGGTCACGGGGACGATCTCCTTCTTCACCGTGCGGTCGCCGCGCAAAAGGGTCATGGTCACCTGCTGCCCGGGCCGCCACGGCCGCAGCGTTCCGAACAGCTTCGCGTGCTTGCCGACCCGTATCTTGGCGTCCTTGCCGCCGAGCTTGAGCGCGAGGATCGGCTCGCTCGGCTGAGGCGGCGGGTCGGGCTGGCCGGGCGGCGTGGGAAGCGGGCCGCCCGCGGCGTCCGCGGAGTTCGACGGGCTCTCGGCCGCGAGGGCTGCCCCCGGAACGAGCAGCGCGACGATCGCGGCTGCAGCGACAACGATGAGGAGTCCCTCCCGAATCTTCACCGCGGCAATTCTATTCCAACCGCCCGGCGCCTCGGGACGGATCTATGCAACCAGCCGGCTGCGAAGCGCGCGCACCGGGACGTAGAAGAGCACCGCGCTCACGACGACGATCCACGCGGTGTGGATCGCGATCTCGAGCGCGTCGGGGCCGGTGGCGAGCCCGCGCGTGATCTCCACCATGTGGAAGAGCGGCGTGAACCAGGCCACGACCTCCACCCACCCGGGGAGGCGCTCGAAGGGGAAGAAGATCCCCGAGAACAGGAACATCGGCGTGATGAAGAGGGTGAAGAAGTAGCTGTAGAGGTCGATCTTCGGGATCAGGGAGGTGAACGCGTACCCGACGACCGAGAAGCACAGGCCGCCGAGGAGGACGAACAGCGGGATCAGGACCGCCCACCACGAGCCGACGAGGCCGAACGCCGTCACCACGAGCAGGAAGCTCGTCCCGTACACGGCCGCGCGCGACGCGCTCCACGCGAGATCCCCGGCGACCAGGTCCTGGACCTCGACCGGCGTCGCCAGCACGGCGTCGTAGAGCCGGGTCTCGTTCATCCGCAGGTAGACGTTGTAGGTGGTCTCGAAGGCGGCGGACCACATCGCGGCCGAGGCGATCAGGCCCGGGGCGATGAAGTCCTCGTACGGGACGCCGTTGATCCGTGCGACGTAGGTGCCGAGCCCGAACCCGAGCGCGACGAGGTAGAAGAGCGGGTCGATGAACTGCGGCAGCAGGACGCCCTTCCACAGCTTCGAGAACACGCGCGCGTTGCGCAGCCACACGGCGGCCGCGAGCCGCGGCGAGAAGACGAGCTCGCGGAGCGGCATCCGCCGCCCGAGGCCGGCGTAGGCGCCCTCCTGCATAGCGCTCATGAATCACCCGTCATTCGCGAAGTGATCTCCCGGTGATCCGCAGGAACACGTCCTCGAGCGTCGCGCGGCGCACGAACGCGGACTCGTGCGGGTACTCGCGATGGTCGATCTCGGCGAGCAGCGCCTCGGCGTCGGAGGTGTAGAGCATCAGCACCTCGTCCGAGAGGTCGTGGCCGTCGAGCCGCCCGTCGAGCGTCCCGATCAGGCGCTCGGCGTCACAGCCCTCCGACAGCTCGAGCTCGAGCACCTCGCGTCCCACGTGCTCGAGCACGAGCGCCCCGGGCTCGCCCTCGGCGACGATCCTGCCGTGGTCCATGATCACGAGCCGATCGCAGAGCCGCGCCGCCTCCTCCATGTAGTGGGTCGTGATCAGCAGCGTGACGCCGCGCCGCTTGAGACGGTCGAGCGCCCGCCACACCGCGAGCCGCGCCTGCGGGTCGAGGCCGGTCGTGGGCTCGTCGAGGACCACGAGCTCGGGCTCGTTGATCAGCGCCCGGGCGACCAGGAGGCGCCGCTTCATCCCCCCCGAAAGCGCCCACACCCGGTCGTCGGGACGCTCGGCGAGGAGCGAGAACGACAACAGCTCCTCGGCGCGCTTCGCGGCCACCGCGGGGTCGATCCCGAAGTAGCGCGCGTGGACGGTGAGGTTCTCGCGCACCGTCAGCTCACCGTCGAGGTTCGTCTCCTGCGGGACGACCCCGAGCCGCCGCTTGATCGCGCGCCGCTCGCGCGCCGCGTCCATGCCGAGCACGGCCAGCTCGCCCCCGTCGATCGCGCCGAGCCCGTAGACCATCTTCATCGTCGTCGTCTTGCCGGCGCCGTTCGGCCCCAGGAAGCCGAAGCAGATCCCCGACTCGACCGCGAAGTCGATCCCGTCGACGGCGAGCCGACCGTCGTAGCTCTTGCGCAGGCCCGCGGCGACGACGGCGGGAGCTGTATCGCGAGCGCTCACGATGTGACGATCGCAAATGCGATCGCGTTGTTGATGACGTGGAGGACGATCGCGGGCCACAGCGAGCCGGTTCGCTCGTAGAGCCATGCCAGCACCACGCCCAGGAGCGCGAGCTGCGGGACGACCGCGATGCTGTCGGGGTCCGTGTAGTGCAGGAGGCCGAAGATCGCGCCCGAGATCGCCGCCGCCGCCCATACCGGAAGCCGCGACCGCAGCCCCCCGTACATGAACCCACGGAAGAAGACCTCCTCGGAAACCGGCGCGACCGCGATGATCAGCACCCCCGCGAAGACCACCCCGAGGCCTCCGTCGTCAAGACCGAGCTCGCGCGTGAGGTCGTCCTGCTCGGGCTGGACGAGCGCGCCGTAGATCGCGGCGAAGATCAGATACGCGAAGTAGGTGAGCGCGGCGAGCCCCAGCGCCGAGGGGACGAACCGGCGCAGCCCGAGGCGCTTCAGCGCACCAACGGGCGCCGCGAGCGAGCCGGCGTAGGCGAGCGAGACCCCGATCAGGGTGATGGCGAGCATCCCCTGGATCGCGAGCTTGGAGCCGAGGCTCTCGAGGTCGGGGTCGAAGGCCGCGACGACGATCGACTCGACGATCAGGAGGCCGATCACGGTGAGGATCCCCCACACGACCGTGAGCGGCGTCCACCCCGCCTTCGGGATCCCGACCCCCCTTCCCGCCCAAGGGCTTACCGGCGGTTGGTAGGGCGGGGGGGTCGCCGGAGCGGTGGCGGGCACCGGATTCGGGGGGTTCGCCGGGTGGGGGCTTGCGGGCGCCGCCGCGGCGGTGGCGGGCCGGTCGCGGACGACGATCGTGTGGGCGAAGCGGTCGCCGAGGCGCTGGTGGCGCTCGGAGTTGGCGATCAGCACCGGCCCGATCACGACCATGTCCACGAGCCGAAGCAGGTTGCGGACGGTCGTCGGCCCGAAAGCCGGGCGCTCCCCGTCCTCGTCGGTGACGTGGATGCTGCAGATTGCCTTCCCGAGCGTCTTGCCCCACTTCCACTCGGTGAGCCAGAAGTAGTTGAACGCGGCCGAGAACAGGGCGAGGAAGATCACGCCGACGACGACCGGCTGGTCCTCGTACACGCTCTCGGGGATGTTCGCCGCGACCTGGCCGATGAAGAAGAGCCAGATCAGGCTGTCGAGGAACACGGCCAGGCCGCGTTGGCCGAGCCCGGCGTAAGCCGGCTGCTGAACGGCGGGGTCGATCACGGGTGCAGATAGTGCTTGATCTCGTGCAGCGAGGCGATCCGCGATCCGCCGCTGGCCCCAGCCCGGCTCGTCCCGTCGCGGTCGATCAGCAGCGCCGGGACTCCCGCGGCGCGCGCCCCGGCGAGATCCTCGTCGGGCGTGTCGCCGACGTGGATCGCCTCCTCCGGGGCGCATCCCGCCGCCCCGAGCGCGGCGGCGAAGATCGCGGGGTCGGGCTTGCGGGCACGCGCCTGCGCGGACGTGACCACGCCGTCGAGCGCGCTCGCGAGCCCGCACCGCTCCAGCACGTCCGGTAGCGAGCAGTCCCAGTTCGAGACGCAGTGGAGCGCGAGGCCCGCGGCGCGCAGCTCCTCGAGCGCCGGGCCCGCGTCCCGGTAGGCGCGAAGGCGGATCGCCGCCATCAGCGTCTCCGGCTCCACCTCGATCCCGAGCTCGCCCGACAGCACCGCCGCGCACCGGCGCCGCAGGTCGGCGAGCGAGTCGGGGTCGCGTCCCTCATCGCTGTGGGCGCGGTAGTACCTCATCTCCGCGCGCACCGCGCGCTCGAGCTCGTCCGCGGGCACGCCGTCGCCGAGCGCCTCGCGGAGATGGATCCAAGGCGGCTCCAGCTCGACCAGCGTGCCGAGGGAGTCGAGGAGGATCGCGCGGGTCGTCGCCGTCACGCCATTCATTGTGCAGAGGGCTGATGCGGGTCATGCACGCACGCGGTTGACCCCGCATGCCGTCGCTGGATCGCCACCCACGACCTCGCGGGTAGCGCCGCTACCCGCTTCGGCCGCGTGCGGCGCCCAGCTCGGCCTGCGGCGCCCCCGCGCACGCGCCTAACCCACATCAACCCTCTCGGGGCGGGTACGGTGCCCGGCGTGGACACCGGGTTCTGGGACGAGTACGGCGCCGAGATATCGGCGGCGATCACGCTCGCGGTGACGATCGTGCTCGCGCTGGTCGTCGACCGGCTCGTGCTCGCGCGCGCGAAGCACGTCGCGGGCCGGTTCGCGGAGCAGGGAGTCTCGCGAGCGACCCAGACCCGGCTCCAGGTCGTCCGCCGGCTCGTGTTCGTGGTCATCCTCGCGATCGGGATCGCGCTCGCGCTGAGCCAGTTCGGCTCGATCCGCAGGCTGGCGATCGGCACCCTCGCCTCCGGCGCACTGCTCGGCCTCGTGATCGGGTTCGCGGCCAGGCAGACGATCGCCAACCTGGTCGCCGGGATCCTCGTCGCGATCACGCAGCCGATCAGGATCGGCGATCGCGTCACCTTCGAGGAGGAGACCGGCCGGGTGGACGACGTCACCCTGAGCTTCACCTACATCGACACCGGCGACGGGCGGCTGATGGTGGTGCCGAACGAGCAGATCGTCACCGGGGTGCTGTTCAACCACTCGACCGGGGACGAGGCGGCGCCGGTCACGGCGTCCGTGTGGTTACCGCCCGACGCCGACGTCTCGGCTGCTCGGCGAGCGCTCGAGTCGGCCGGGTCCGCGACCGTCACCGTGGCCGAGATCTCTCCCGAGGGCGTTCGGCTCGAGGTCGGAACGGAGCGCGATGCCGGTCGCACGCGAACCGGCGGCGAGGAGGCGGCGCTTCGGGAGCGCGCCCAGAGGGCGCTTCGCGAGGCCGGCCTGCTGGCCGACGAGCGGGTAAGCGGGCGCTAGCTGCTCAGGCCCGCGGCTTCGCCTCGTCGAAGCGCTCGAGCCCGTCGTCGGGGATCGGCTCCCATACCGCCGCATAGGCGACGAACGTGCGCCAGCTGGGGCGCACGCCCGGGTCGCCGTCGAACGCCCCGAGGCGAACGCTCATCTGGGTCGGTTCGTCGGGGTTGCGGCTGAAGAGGTGCGCCCCGCATTCGCGGCAGAAGCACTTCTCGAAACCGCCGTCCGGATGGCGCCACGCCTTCATCAACTCCTCCCCCTGCAGGAGGCGAAAGGTACGGCCGTCGATCCGTGCCTGCGCCGACGCGGCCGTCCCGGTGCGACGCTGGCAGCGAGTGCAATGGCAATACCCGGCGGCTCGGGGAGGCTCGGTGAGCTCGAAGCGGATCCCGCCGCACAGGCAGCCTCCGGTCGTTGAGGGATCGGTCACGCCAAAAAGCGTAGCCCGATCCGCTGGCGGGTAGAGTCCGGTCGAGATGGAGAGAACGGCCGACGGTGACGGGCATTTCGTCGAGCTCGTGAGCGTGCGCAAGAGCTTCGGGGAGAACCTGGTCCTCGACGGGATCGACATGGGGATCGACCGCGGCGCGGCGATCGTCGTCGCCGGGCCCTCCGGGTCGGGCAAGTCGACGATGCTGCGCTGCATCAACGGGCTCGAGCCGATCGACGGGGGAACGATTCGCTTCGATGGGCGCCCGGTCGAGTCGACCGGACGTGAGATATACGGCATTCGCGCCGAGATCGGGATGGTCTTCCAGCAGTTCAACCTCTTCCCGCACATGACCGTGATCGAGAACATCACCCTCGGTCCGCTCGAGGTCGAGGGCGTCTCGAAGAAGGACGGGCGGGGACGAGCGCTCCGCCTGCTCGAGCGTGTCGGGATTCCGGAGAAGGCTGACGACTACCCCGCGGACCTCTCCGGCGGCCAGCAGCAGCGAGTCGCGATCGCGCGCGCGCTCGCGGTCGAGCCGAAGCTGATGCTGTTCGACGAGCCCACCTCGGCGCTCGACCCCGAGATGATCCGCGAGGTTCTCGACGTGATGCGGGATCTCGCCCGCGACGGGATGACGATGGTCGTCGTCACGCACGAGATGGGGTTCGCGCGGGAAGTCTGCGACCGGATCGTGTTCATCGACGACGGACGGATCGTCGAGCAGGGTTCGCCCGACGAGTTCTTCAACCAGACAAAGAGCGAACGCGCGAAGGAGTTCGTGGACAAGATCATCCATCACTGAGTGCGACGGTGGAGAGAGAGGAGAGGCATGGAGATAGGAAGCAAGTGGCGCCTGGTCGCGATCGCGACGCTGGTGCTCGCGGCGCTCACGCTTGTCGCCTGCGGCGGTGACGACGACGACGAGAACGGTGACGAGCCGGCGGTCGAGGTCGAGCAGTTCCCCGCCAACACGACGATGGGCGAGATCCAGGAAGCGGGTGAGATCACGATCGGCGTCAAGTTCGACGTCCCGCCGTTCGGCTTCAACAATCCCGAGAGCGGCGAGGTCGAGGGCTTCGACGTCGACCTCGGCCGCTACATCGCCGAGCGGCTCGGAGTCGAGCCGGTGTTCAGGGAGGCGACCTCGGACAACCGCATTCCGCTGCTCGTCGACGGGACGATCGACCTGATCCTCTCGACGATGACGATCACCGAGGAGCGCGACCTGGAGATCGACTTCTCGGAGCCCTACTACGTCGCCAACGGAGACATTCTCGTTCCCGAAGGATCCGACATCGCAGGGATCGAGGACCTCGACGGCGAGCGGGTCTGCACCGCGCTCGGCTCGACCTACCAGGCGACGATCAAGGAGGAGGCGCCGGATGCCGACCTGAGGCTGATCGACCGCTACTCCGAGTGTCTCGAGTTGATCCAGACGGATGCGATCGACGCGATCTCGACCGACGACGTGATCCTGACCGGGATGGTGATCGAGGACGACACCCTGGAGATCCTCGGCATCGAGTACACCACCGAGCCCTACGGGGCCGGCGTCCCGGAGGGCGACACCGAGTTCAAGCAGTTCGTGGACGAGTCGGTCGCCGAGTTCATCGACGACGGGACGTGGCAGGAACGCTACGACGAGTGGGTCGGCCAGTACATCCCCGAGGAGCAGATCCAGGGGCCACCGGACATCACGCTGAAGGAGGCGCTGAAGCTGTTCCCGCTCGAGTAGCCGGAAGCACGCGCCTGAGATGAGAAGGGTCGCCGAGTGAGCGAGCTCTGGGGGGTGCTCGAGGAGCACCTCCCGGAGTTCGCCTCCGGCCTCTTCGTCAGCTTCAGGCTGGTCGCGATCTCCTTGGTGATCGCGATGGCGGTCGGCACCCTGGTGGCGGCGATGCGGGTCGCTCCGGTGAGGTGGATGAACTTCGCCGGGGGGATCTACGTCGAGACGTTCCGCAACATCCCGCTGCTCGTGCTCCTGTTCATCGCCTTTGCGGGCTTGCGGCGGGCCGGAGTGCCGATCTCGCCCTGGGTCGCCGGCACCGCGAGCCTCGGGCTCTACACGGCCGCCTACATCGCCGAGGCGCTGCGCTCAGGCGTGTTCGCGGTCGGCAGGGGGCAGATCGACGCCGCGCTCTCGCTCGGCCTGAGCTACGCCCTGACGATGCGGCGAATCGTCCTCCCGCAGGCGTTTCGAACGGTGATCCCGACGATCGGCAGCCTCGTGATCGCGATGATCAAGAACTCGGCGATCGTTGGCGCCTCGCTGCTCGCGCTGCCCGATCTGCTCAAGGAGGCGCGGGAGGTGCAGGCGGACACCTTCCAGACGGGCGAGGTCTTCTTCTGGGCCGCGCTGGGCTACCTGCTGCTCACTCTGACCGCGACGCTCGCGTTCCGGTACCTCGAGCACCGATTCACGATCAGGCGATGACGGCGGCGCAATGACCTACCTGTTCGACCCCGGGAACTGGGAGTGGCTGTGGACGGGCAACAACCTCCGTTTCCTGGTCGAGGGCTTCCTCGTCAACCTTCAGATCGCGGCGATCGCGATCGTCTTCTCGTTGATCTTCGGGCTGGCGCTGGCGCTGGCGCGGATCTCGAAGCGGCGCATCGTCAGCTTCCCGGCCGGCGTCTGGGTCGACATCTGGCGCAACCTGCCGCTGATCTTCATCATCCTCTACCTCGCGCTCGCCGTCCCGAGCTCGTGGCGCAGCGCCTATGGAGACGCGGTCCCGGACTTCTTCCCCGAGGCATTGCAGGACGAGCTCGTGCTCGGTGCCCTGCTTGGGCTCGTGCTCTACAACTCCGCGGTCCTCTGCGAGATCATGCGCTCGGGGATCCAGTCGCTGGATCGCGGCCAGCGGGAGGCGGCGGCGTCGCTGGGCCTCACCTACATCCAGCAGATGCGATTCGTGATCCTGCCCCAGGGGTTGCGCAGGATGGTCCCCGCGACGGTCTCGCAGATGATCACGCTGAACAAGGACACGACGCTGGTCAGCATCATCGCGATCCAGGAGGTTGTTCGCCACGGTTCGAGCGTCTCCAGCCTCGCCTTCGGTGTCGAGGTTCGGGCGCCGATCCTCCAGGTGTTCATCGTCATCGGCCTGCTCTTCATCGCCGTCAACCTGGCGCTCTCCCGCCTCTCGCGGCGGCTCGAGATCCGCGAGCGCAGGCGCACAGGGACCACGCTGCGGCGGGTCGAGGGCGTCGAGGACCAGGTCGCGGCCGAAACGGACGTCGCGGGCACCCACCGCGCGTGAAACGCGCGCGGGCCGCCCAGCGGCGCATCGCTTGCGCGTCCAGTCACAGTTAGCTTGCCTTTACGCACTCCCGGCTACTCTTACCGGTCGATGACGCATCGGGAGCGGAGACGGAATCGCCGCTCGGGCAGGAAGCGGAACAAGATCCTTCTCGGGCTCGGCGTGGTCGTGGCGATGATCGCGATCGGCGTCCTCAGCGTCGGCCTGTGGGCGCTGAGCATCGCCTCCGAGGCGCCCCCGATCGAGGAGCTCAAGCCCGTCGACCGGGGGACGAGCTCCGCCGTGTTCGCCGCCGACGGAAGCCGGCTCGGCTTCATCCAGTCGGACGAGTCCCGGACCCCGATCAAGATGGACAAGATCCCGGAGGAGCTCCAGCACGCGACGGTCGCGATCGAGGACGAGCGTTTCTACGAGCACAGCGGGGTAGACCCGAACGCGATCGTTCGCGCGTTGGTCGAGAACATCGAGGCCGGAAAGGTCGTCCAGGGCGGCTCGACGATCACCCAGCAGCTCGTGCGCAACCTCTACATCAGCAACCCCGAGCGCGATCTCGAGCGCAAGATCAAGGAGGCGACCCTCGCCGAGGAGCTCGAGGACGAGCACTCGAAGTCGTGGATCCTCGAGCAGTACCTGAACACGGCCTCGTACGGGACGATCGACGGCCGCACGTCCGTCGGTGTCGAGGCCGCCGCCCAGACCTACTTCAATAAGCCCGCCGGCGAGTTGAAGCTGACCGAGTCGGCGCTGCTCGCCGGGATGCCGCAGTCGCCCTCCCGGTTCAACCCCTTGATCAACCCGACGGGGGCGGTCGAGCGCCGCAACGCCGTGCTCCAGAAGATGGCGGAGCAGGGCTACATCACCGATCAGGTCGCCGACCGCGCCTCGCAGGCCGGCCTCGGGCTCGAGCGCGGCTACCGCTACGAGACGATCCGCGAGCCCTACTTCTTCGACTATGTGCAGCAGGACCTGATCAGCCGCTACGGGGTCGCGACGGTGCGTCAGGGCGGGCTCAACGTCTTCACGACGATCCAGCCCGAGCTCCAGGAAGCCGCCCGCCAGGCGATCATCGGCCACGGCTACACGTCGGACCCCGCGGCGGCGGTGGTATCGGTCGACCCCGCGAGCGGGAACATCGTCGCGATGGCGTCGTCGGGGACCTACGACCAGAGCAACTTCAACCTCGCCGCCCAGGGCCACCGCCAGCCGGGATCGGCGATGAAGGCCTACGTGCTCACGACGGCGATCCGCCAGGGCGTGGACCCGGACGCGACCACCTATGAGTCGAAGGTGCTCAACCTCAATCTGCCCGAGTTCGGCCACTGGGAGGTGACCACGGCGGAGGGGAGCGCCTGCGGGTGCTCGATGTCGATC
>JBOGZL010000408.1:0-7761 GCA_050697195.1 Solirubrobacterales bacterium | reverse complement strand
TGAAGGTCGTCTCGGCGACCGTGGTCACGCCCGAGCGCAGCAACTGGGCGATGCCCACATGAGCACTGACCGCTGCGTCGTCGGCATCCATCGCCATCTCGGCGGGGACGTAGATGCGGTAGATGTTCGGGAGATCCTCGAGGGCGTTGTCGCGCACCAGCGCCTGGGCAAGATGGTTGTGGCAATCGATCAAGCCCGGGAGCACGAACCGTCGCGGGCCACCGAGGGTGCGCTCGGCGCGAAACCGCTCCCGAAGCTGCTGCGCAGAATCGACGGCAATGATCCGCTCACCGTTCACGGCGATGGCGCCGTCGCGGATCACCCGCCGCTCGGGATCCATTGTGATCACGGTTCCCGTGATCAGCTTGTCGATGGCATTAGGCATGGGCTGTGTCTCCTTCATGGTCTGTCGCTCCTCTATGGAGGTGGGTACGGCTTCAGCTCAGGCGAGGCAGGAGGGAATGGCTCTCGCTCCACTCGGGTTCGTTCGACGAGGCGACCTCGGCGGAAGACGAGCCGGTCCTCGGTGGTGCTGGCGATCGCTTCGCGTAGCGAGCCGCCGGCGACGGCGAGAAGCTCGGCCGGGGAGCCTGGCTCTACCGTCACCGCTCGCAGCCCGAGGACTGCCCGCGCGTTCTCGCTAACGAGACGGTAGGCGGTCGGGACGTCGAGCTGGCCGGCGAGAACGAGGAGCGAAGCCGTCTGCAGCGCGTCGCCGCAGCCGAGCGGATGGAAGAAGTCCTGAACGTTGTCCCCGCCGCCTGCGACCGTCACGCCCGCTTCGAGCAGCGCCTTGAGGGCGGTGATTCCGCGCGGGGTTGCAGTGCGCAGCTCGCGACCTTGGAGGTGAAGGTTGGTCCCGGGGCAGGACACCACCGAGATGCCGGCGCGCGCAACGTCGGCCGCCGCCCGCCGCTGCAGATCGGGCGGTTGCAGGCCGAGGCTGACGCAGTGGCTCGCCGTCACGGGCTGCGCGAACCCCTCCCCCGTCATGCATGCAAGGTCGAGGAGATCGATCGATGAGGCGCGCATGTGCTCGTCCATATGTAGATCGACCGGCCTGCCGAACTCGGCGGCAAGCTCGAGGCAGACCTCGATGTGGCCGACCGGATCGGGATCGATGTGCGGAGCGCCGCCGACGACGTCGACGCCTAACTCGAGCGCCTTGCGCACGAGCGCCCGGTTCTCCGCGGCCTCCCCCGGGCCTGCGAGCGGGTAGCTGAGTGCGACCACCTGGATGTCGAGCAGCGGGTGCAGGCGGTCACGGACCTCGATCAGCGCCTTTGCCGCGCGCAGCTCGATCCCCTCCCCCACATCGACGTGCGTGCGTATCGCGGTGACCCCGCGCGCGAGCGAAGTGAGCGCCGCCGCTTCCGCGCGCCGCGCGATGTCGTCTGCGCCTAGGCCACGGCGCTGCTCGTGCCAAGCCTCGATTGCGGTCTCGAGATCGCCAGGCTGAACCTTGACCCGTCCCGCGGTAAGCGCCTTGTCGAGGTGTGCGTGCGGTTCGACGGGCGCGGGGAGCAGCACGTACCCCGAGAGATCGATGGCATCGACTTGGTCGAGCCCTCCGTCAGCCCGGACCTCGGCGATCGTCTCCCCGTCGAGGCGCACGTCCGCCCGGGAGCCGTCAAGCAGGGTAGTTCTGCGAAGTAGCACCCTCTTCATCCGTCAGCGTGTGACAACGGACTCACCAGCCCGCCGGCGGAGGGTCCGCCGCGACCGGCGGGGACCCTCCGCTGGAACCGGCTCCGCTAACGCTGGCCGCCGCTAGCCCTCCGCGACGAACGGGACCTCGAACTCCCCGCTATTGATCTCCTCCTTCACCTGCTCGACTTCCTCCAACACGTCGTCCGGGACCTCCTTGACGGAGTAGCGGTCGTTGAGCTTGAGGTCGACGCCGCCGTCTGCGAGTCCGAACTCGTAGCGCTTCGCTGGCCGGAATGTGTCGTTTCGGACGTCCTCGATGACCGCCTCGAAGTACGGCTCGAGGTTGTAGAGCACGGAGCCGACCAGGTTCTCCGGCGCCAGCGAGCTCATGTCACCGACGTAGCCGAAGCCGCTGATGTCCGCCTCCTTGATCGCCTGGGCCATGCCGGTCGCGGGACCGCCGCCGCAGGCGATGACCACGTCCGCGTTCTGGTCTATCTGCGACTCCGTGGTCTGCTTGCCGAGCGCGGGATCGTTCCACTCGCCCAGGTAGTTGTCGAGCATCCGCACGTCGTCGTTAACGCGCTTGGCTCCCTTGGCGAACGCCTCAAGCTCGGCGTGGCAGAGCGGGATGTCCTCGCCAGCCGAGCCGCCGATCACATTGGTCTCCGTGATCCCCCCGGCGATCATGCCGGCCAGGTAGGCGGCCTCGTAGATCGGCTCCTCGAGGACCGCGATGCTCTCGTGTGTCTTGACGCCGTAGGTGGCTAGGTTCGCGTCCGGGAACTGGTCGGCAACGTCGATCGCCGCATCCTCCCAGTTCGAGTGCGCCAGGATCAGCTCGGTGTCAGCCTGAGCGTACTGAGCGAGCACTCTGGTCACCCCGGCGGTGTCCTGGGGCGCGTTCGTCGTCACCTCGAGGTCGACCCCGCCCTTCGCCGCGACCGCGTTTGCCCCCTCGTCGCCCTGCTTGCACCAGGGATCATTGGTCGCACAGGGGAGGACGAGGGCCACGCTTACTGCCTCCTCGCCCTCGGCGCTGCCATCGTCGTCGCCACCGCAGCCCGCAGCGCCAACGGTGAGCGCCGCGACAGCCAGCCAGATTGCGATCGACTTCCACGATCTCGGTCTCATCATCCTTACCTCCTTATCGAGAGAATGGGACTTCCACGATCTCGGTCTCATCATCCTTACCTCCTTATCGAGAGAATGGGAAAACGAAACGTCGCTCCAAGAAAGCTCCTATACGCCCACCCCCTTTCGGAAAGGAACGCCGAGCGCGCTGGGCTGCGTGTCGCGGCCTCGCCAGACGGTGGCGCCGACCATCACGATCACGGTCACGACGTAGGGCAGTGCCCCGAAGATCTCGTGCGGAACCGACGAGGTGATCCCGCCGCTGACCGCCTGGACGCGGATCTGGAGCGCGTCGGCGAAGCCGAAGAGGAGCGCCCCGCCCAGCACCAGCGGCGGATTCCAGCGCCCGAAGATGACGAGCGCGATCGCGATCCAACCTCTTCCGGCGGTGACGTTGGTAGCGAACAGGTTGAGCTGCCCGAGCACGAGCACCGCCCCGCCCATGCCCGCCATGCCACCGCAGATGAGCAGCGCGAGCCATCGCGTGCGCGCGACCGACACGGCCAACGCCTCCGCCGCCCGCGGGCTCTCGCCGACGGCGCGGACGCAGAGCCCGAAGCGGGTCCGCGCGAGCAGCAGCCAGACCACCAGGACGAGGGCGAACGAGACGTAGATGAGCGCGTTCTGCTCGAAGAGGACCGGCCCAACGCCCGGGATCGAGCCCAGGAGCGGGACCTCAAGGTCGGGAATGCCAGCAACCGTCGGCTGCTCGGCGCCGCCGAACAGCTTCTCGAAGGTGAACGAGGTGAGGCCCAAGGCGAGCAGCACGATCGCGATCCCGTTGATGATCTGCTCGGTCCGAAGCGTCACGCTGAGGAACGCCATCAGCCCGCCCAGCGCGACGCCGATCGCGATGCCCGCAAGCGTCCCCAGGACGACGTTCCCGAGGTAGAAGGCGGCCAGGAACGACGCCAGCGCCCCGGAGAGCATCATCCCCTCGAGCCCGAGGTTGAGCACGCCTGCGCGCTCGGCCACGGTCTCGCCGACCGCCGCCAAGGCGGTGGGCATGGTGAGCGCGACGGTCGTGCTTAACAGCACCACGAGCGCTCCGGGACCCAGGATCTCGGACCAGTCCATCAGTCCCTCGCGACGCGGTCGGCGATTAGCAGCAGCACGAGGAACACCGCCGGGATGGCGAGCACGATCGCGTAGGGCAGGCCCTCGGTCACGCTCATCGCCTGGCCGCCTGCTTGCAGCGTTGCGACGAACAGGGCGGCGAGCAGGACGCCGAGCGCGTGCAGGCGACCGAGCAGGGCGACCACGATCGCGGTGAAGCCGTAGCCCTGGGAGATGCCGGGGTCGAGTCGCTCGGCGACGCCGAGGACCTGAATCACCCCCGCGAGCCCCGCGAGGCCCCCAGAAATCAGCATCAGCTCGAAGATCAGCCGGCCGGAGCGAACGCCGCCGGTCCGGGCAGCGTCCGGGTTGAACCCCATCATCCGCGCGCGGAAGCCGAACGGCGTGCGCGCCATCAGGTACGCGGCCAGCGGCACGAGCGCGATGGCGGCGAAGATCCCGACGTGAACGGCCACGTCCGGGAGGGCGGGCAGGACCGCGGCCTCGCGGATCTCCCTGCTCGCGAGCCGCTGGGCTCCGGGGTCGCGCAGGGGCTGGCGCACCACGTAGGTGAGGGCGAGGATCGCAACGAAGTTGAGCAGCAGCGAGGTAATCACCTCGTTCACCCCCCAGCGGGCGCGCAGGGCGCCGACGATCCCGCCCCAGGCGGCGCCCCCGAGGACGCCCGCCAGCGCGGCGGCGGCGATCGCCAGCGGAGCCGCGCCGACCGGCAGCAGGATCGCCACCGCCCCGCCCGCGAGCGCGCCCATGTAGAGCTGGCCCTCCGCCCCGATGTTGTAGACGCGTCCGCGGAAGGCCAGCGCCAGGCCGAGGCCGATGATCACGAAGGGGACCGTCAGCACGAGCACCTGGCCGATCCCGAAGGGGGATCCGAACGCGCCCTCGATCAACGCCGCGTAGGCGGAGACCGGCTCCCCGCCCGCGAGCAGCATCAGCGCACCGCCGGCCGCTACCGCGAGCAGCAGAGCCCCGAGCTGGGCAGCGGCCGCCCGAAGGCGCAGGCCCTCAAGCGGCAACTGCCGCGCGACCCGCGCCACTCCCATCTAGCCCTCCCCTCTGACGAGGGCCGAGCCGCCCGCGGCCTCACGTGCGGGCTCGGCGCCCGCCAGCTCGGCCGCCCCGCCGATCGCGAGGCCGAGCCGCTCTCGGTCGAGCTTCCTGCGCGGCCACGAGGCAACGAGCCGGCCGCGGTAGATCACACAGCAGCGATCGGCCAGGTTCATCACCTCGTCGAGATCGGTCGAGATCAGCAGGATGCCCACGCCACGGCCGCGCGCCGCGACGAGCTGCTCCCAGACGAACTCGATCCCGCCCACGTCCAAGCCCCGGGTCGGCTGGGCGGCGATCAGGCAGCGTAGCTCCCTGCTGAGCGTCCGGGCGAGCACGAGCCGCTGCGCGTTTCCCCCTGAGAGCGTGCCGGCGAGCTGCTCGGGGCCCCATACCTGGATCGAGTACTCCTGAATCAGCTTGTCCGCCTCCTCGAGTATCGCCTTGCGGCTCACGCGCCAGCGCGTCCCGAACGGGGGCGCGTCGATCCGGTCGAATACGAGGTTCTCGGCCACCGAGAGCTCCCGGACTAGGCCGCGCCGATAGCGGTCCGAGGGCACGAGCCCCAGCCCGAGCCGCAGTCGCTCAGCGGGCTCGGCGCCGGTCACCTCACGGCCGTTGACCCGCACCCTGCCGGCGCGCAGGGGGCGGAGCCCGAAGAGGGTCTCCTCGAGCTCGGGCTGGCCGTTTCCGTCCACCCCGGCGACCGCCAGGATCTCGCCGGGAGCGACCGCGAGTGTCACATCGCGCAACGCGGGGATGCCGCGGGGCCCGTCGGCGTGCAGGCCCTCAGCGACGAGCACCGGATCAGGCACCGCTCGAGCCGTCGCCTGCGCCGCGCCCCCTCCTGGCGCTGGGGCCCCAGCGGTGGGGTCGCGCTGTCCGGCGCGGGCGGAACCCGGGCGATCCGAGTTCTCGGCTTCCGCCCCGCCCCGGCCGTCGGGCCCGAGGTGCTCAAGCTGGCGCTCGCCCGCCACCACCTCGATCAGCCGCACGTCGCGTCCCACCATCATCCGCGCCAGCGCGCTGGTCGAGCTCTCCAGAGGCCGCACGGTCCCGACCCGCTCGCCGCGCCGCAACACAGTGATTCGGTCCGCCCAGCCCATCACATCCTCGAGCCGGTGCGTGATTAAGACGATCGCGGCGCCCCCGGCAGCCAGCCCGCGGAGCTTCGGGAACAGACGCTCGGTCTCGAGAGGGGTCAGGGACGACGTCGGCTCGTCGAGGATCAGGATCCTCGCGTCCCGGTAGAGCGCTCGCAGCAGCTCGACCCGCTGCTGCTCGCCGACCGAGAGCTGCCACACGCGTGCCCCTGGGTCGACTCCCAGCCCGTAGCGCTCCCCGAGCTCCTCGAGCCGCGCCGAGACGGCCGCGAGCTCGCGCCTGCGGACCAGCGGCCCCCCGCGCTCGCCCAGGACCACGTTCTCCGCCACGCTGAGCGTCGGCACAAGGGTGAACTCCTGGTGAACCATCCCGACACCGGCCGCGATCGCGTCCTGCGGGCTCCGGAGGGCGAGCTCGTGCCCGTCGATCTGGATCGTCCCCCGGTCCGCCGCGAAGAGGCCGGAGAGGATGTTCATCAGCGTCGTCTTGCCGGCCCCGTTCTCGCCGAGCAGCGCGTGAATCTCGCCAGCGCGCAGCTCGAGATCCACCCCAACGAGTGCCCGCACCGGGCCGAACCGCTTCCCGATCTCCTCCATCTGAACCGTCGGGGCTGACATTTCACCCCCTACGATCCCCGGGCGGCGGCTTGAAGGACCGGCCCGCGGACGACCTCCTCGATGAACCGGCGCACAGTGTCGACGACCGCGCCCCCGGGCGGCGCAAAGGGAACGATCGCCACTTGGGAGATTTGGGGGAAGGCCTCGAGCAGCTCCCGCAGCTGCTCCCTGCACGCCTGCGGCGTTCCGGCGATGCCGAACCGCCGCACCACCGACGGGGGCAGCACACGACCGGCCCCGGCCACGACCTCGGGAGCGAGGCTCCAGCCCCGGGCCGCCATCAGCGCCCCGAAGCCGGGCGGCATCTCGATGCCGAGCTCGGCCAGCACCGGCCTGCTCGTGACCAGCGACGTCGCCGCCATCGGCCGGATCGCGTCGAGCGCCTCCTCCTCATCGTCGGCCACGCAGGCGTACAGCCAGGCGGTGAGAGAGACTTGCTCGAGGCTGCGCCCCGCGCGCGCAGCGCCTGCCGCGATCCGCGCGAGCGCGTACGACCACCCCTCCCGGGTCGCGACGTTGCCGACGATCACTCCATCCGCGACGGCCCCGGCCAGCTCCAGCACCCGCGGGCCGCGTGCCCCGAGGTGGATCGGCACGCGGGGGCGCTCGGGAGCGAAGTCGAGCCTCGCCTCGCACGCGCGCACGACGCGCCCCTCGAGCGTCACCGTCCCGCCCGCCCACAGGCCGCGGATCAGCTCGACGGCCTCACGCAGCGCGGCGGCCGGGGCCCTGCGTTCTACCCCGAGCGCGCGGTGGTTGGTGCCGCCGGCGCCCAGCCCGAGTACAGCGCGCCCGCCGGAAAGCTCGTCGAGCGTCGCGATCGCGCTCGCGACAAGCGCCGGGTGGCGACTGTAGGGGTTGGTCACGCCGGGACCGAGCCGGATCCGCCCTGTCCGCTGGGCGATCGCCGCGAGCAGGGTGAACGGGTCGCGCTCGAGGCGTTCGTCGTTCACCCACAGGTACGCGTAGCCGAGCCGCTCGACCTCCGAGGCCAGCTCGAGCAACTCGGTGGCCGGCGCCGCTGGCGGAAGGCCGATCCCGTAGGCGAGCCGCGCCGCGCTCACCCCCCCACCCCCACGGGCGGGCCTCGCCCGTCGTGCCGCAGCCGCGCCGCGCTGGGGGCGGACCGCTC
>JBOGZL010000407.1:0-31310 GCA_050697195.1 Solirubrobacterales bacterium | reverse complement strand
CGCAGATACTGCGCAACCTCGGGGTGGTCGGGAAGTTCGTGGAGTACTTCGGGCAAGGGCTCGTCGGGCTCCCGCTCGCCGATCGCGCGACGATCGGGAACATGTCGCCGGAGTACGGCGCGACGTGCGGGTTCTTCCCCGTCGACGAGGAAACGCTCCGCTACCTCCGCCTGACCGGCCGGAGCGAGGAGCACGTCGAGCTCGTCGAGGCGTACTGCCGTCTGCAGGGGCTCTTCCACGACCCGGATCACGAGCCGGAGTACTCGCAGGTCGTCGACCTCGACCTGGGTGACGTCGAGCCGAGCCTCGCCGGGCCGAGGCGGCCGCAAGACCGCGTGCCGCTCACCGAGGCGAAGGCGTCCTTCCTCGACTCGCTCTCGACGTTCGGCGTGCCGTACCAGAACGGCTCGTCCGACAAGGCGATCGCGGACTCGTTCCCCGCCAGCGATCCACCCGATTTCACCGAGCCGGGCCATGAGGCCATGAAGGAGCCGGCGTCCTTGCCCGTCCCGGTCGCCACGGCCGTGCGCGAGCGGACGACGGTTCCAGTCTCGCTGGGCGGCGAGTCCTTCGACCTCGAGCACGGCTGCGTCGTCATCGCGGCGATCACGAGCTGCACGAACACCTCCAACCCCTCGGTCATGGTGGCCGCCGGGCTCCTCGCGAAGAACGCCGTCGAGCGCGGGCTCGCCCGCAAGCCGTGGGTGAAGTCGAGCCTCGCGCCCGGCTCGAAGGTCGTCACCGAGTACTACGACAAGGCGGGCCTGACGCCGTTTCTGGAGGAGCTCGGCTTCCACACGGTCGGCTACGGCTGCACGACGTGCATCGGGAACTCGGGGCCGCTGCCGGACGAGATCTCCGCGGCCGTCGAGGAGGGCGACCTCGTCGTCTGCTCCGTCCTCTCCGGGAACCGCAACTTCGAGGCGCGCATCCACCCGGAGGTGAAGGCGAACTACCTCGCCTCCCCGCCGCTCGTCGTCGCCTACGCGCTCGCCGGCCGCGTCGACCTTGACCTGACGACCGAGCCGGTGGGGCAGGACGACGAGGGCGGCGACGTGTTCCTCCGCGACCTCTGGCCGACGCCCGAGCAGGTGAAGGACACGATCGCCACCGCGATCTCGGAGGAGATGTACACGCGCACGTACGCCGACGTGTTCACGGGGGACGAGAACTGGGCCGCGCTCGACGTCCCGGAGGGCGACCTCTTCGCCTGGGACGACGAGTCGACCTACGTGCGCCGCCCGCCGTACTTCGACGGCATGGACGCCGAGCCGGCGCCGGTCAAGGACGTGGTCGACGCGCGCTGCCTCGTCATGGTCGGCGACAGCGTCACGACCGACCACATCTCACCGGCGGGCGCGATCAAGCCGGAGAGCCCGGCCGGCCAGTACCTCGTGGAGCACAGGGTCGAGCGCAAGGACTTCAACTCCTACGGCTCGCGGCGCGGGAACCACGAGGTGATGGTGCGCGGGACGTTCGCCAACGTCCGCCTGCGGAACCTGATCGTCCCCGAGAGCGAAGGCACCTGGACGGCTCATCTCCCCGACGGCGAAGAGATGACCATCTTCGACGCGGCCGAGCGCTACCGGGCCGACGGCGTGCCGACAGTCGTGCTCGCCGGGAAGGAGTACGGCTCGGGCTCGTCCCGCGACTGGGCGGCGAAGGGCCCGAACCTGCTCGGCGTTCGTGCAGTCATCGCCGAGAGCTACGAGCGCATCCACCGTTCGAACCTGATCGGCATGGGCATCGTCCCGCTCCAGTATCCGGACGGCGAGAACGCCGAGTCGCTCGGTCTCAGCGGCCGCGAGGAGTTCGCGGTCGAGGCGCTCCAGAACGGGGAGGCGAGCGAGGCGCGCGTGACCGCGACCCCGGACGGCGGCGGCGAGCCGGTCGTCTTCACCGCCCGCGTGCGCCTGGAGACGCCGCGCGAGCGCGACTATCTCCGCCACGGCGGGATCCTGCTCTACGCCCTCCGCAAGATCGCGGCCGGCACTTAGCGGCTTCATCTCGGTGGTCCACAGAGCCGCAGTCGAGGGCTTCACGCGGGCGAGCGAGGCTTACGAGCGGGGAAGGCCCGGGTATCCGCGGGAGGCGATCACGCGTCTCGCCGCGGAGCTCCGGCTGCGCCACGGCCGTGTCGTGCTCGACCTGGCAGCCGGGACGGGCAAGCTGACCGCGCCGCTCGTCGGTACCGGGGCGGAGGTCGTGGCCGTCGAGCCCGTGGACGAGATGCGCGCCGTGCTGGCGCGCGAGCTTCCAGGCGTGAGGGCGCTTGCGGGCACGGCCGAGGCGATCCCGCTCGACGCTGCCTCGGTCGACGCCGTCGCCGTGGCGCAGGGGTTCCACTGGTTCCGCGGCGACGAAGCGCTGGCCGAGATCCACCGCGTCCTGAGACCCGGCGGCGGCCTCGGGCTCGTTTGGAACGTCCGGGACACGAGCGTGCCGTGGGTAGCGCGGCTCACCGAGATCATGGAGCCGCACCGCGGCGACACGCCAGCGCACCGCACGGAGGCCTGGCGCGAGGCGTTCGAGCGGTCGACGCTCTTCGGCCCGCTCTCCCACGCGGAGTTCAGGCACGTCCATCGGCTGACTCCCGAAGGCGTCATCGCCCGAGTCGCCTCGGTCAGCTTCGTCGCGGCGCTTCCGCGACTCGAGCGCGAGGCGGTGTTCGCCGAGGTCGAAGACCTGCTGGCAAGCGATCCGAAGACGCGCAACAGGGCCGAGATCGAGCTCCCGTACCGAACCGACGTCTACTGGACTAGGTCTCTCGGCGCCTGACGACGGTCAAGCCCCACGCCTCTCCGCTGGCGAAGAGCTTGTCGGGGTCGACCTCGTCGAGCCAGCCGAGGAAGTGCCGCTCGGGGTCGTGGTCCGTCGAGCCGAAGACGGCCGGGCGCTCCGGCGCCTCCTCCAGGATCTCGCCCCGCTCGGCCCGCTCGAGGTCGGCGAACCGCTCCTCCGCCGCGGGGCCTTCCGCGTATCCCTTGCCCACGCTCCTAGCTTACGCCTGCGGCGCCTGGCGCGACCACTCCGTCAGCGAGTACCAGTACGTGTCCTGCAACGCAGCGGCCACGCGCGGGTCGGTGTGGTTCGGATTGAAGACGTTGTGCTCGAGGTCGGCGCAAAGAGCCACGGCCTCCAGCGGGATGTCAGGGAGGTTCACGATCACCTCCGCGGGCAGCCGCGCCTCGCCCAGCGTGTAGTGCTTGAAGTGGAGGTCGGGCGCGACCTCGAGGAGGACCGGCCAGTCGGGGCAGCTGCGCGCGGTGCTACTCATGGGACTGTTCGATTCGCCCTTCGGCCGTCGAGGCCTTCTCCACCAGGTCCGCGAGCGCTCTGATGAAGGCCGGATCGGCGTTCAAGGACTCGATGCGGTCGAGGTCGAGGCCGAGTTCTGCCGCCTTCTCGCGGGCCTCGATGTCGAGGTCCCAGAGGATCTCGAGGTGGTCGGAGACAAACCCGACCGATGCGACCAGGACCCTGCGAACGCCTTGCTGGTGCAGCGTCTCGAGCTCGACGAGGATGTCCGGGCCCAGCCATGGCTCCCCGGTCGGGCTCTCGCTCTGGAACGCGAACGACCACTCCGAGATGCCCGCGCGGTCGGCGACGAGGCGGCTGGTCTCGAGCAGCTGGTCGCGGTAGGGGTCGCCGTCGGCGAGGATCCGCTCCGGAAGGCTGTGCGCGGTAAAAACGACGTGCGCATCCGTGCCGCGCACGCGCGCGGCGACTAGGTCGACGAACGGCTCGTGGTCGTGCCAGCTCTCGACGAACGCGAGCTCGGCGCGGCCGGCGAGGCTCTGCTCGAGGCGATCGCGGTAGCCGCCGATCGAGATGCCCGAGTAGTGCGGCGCCAGCACGATCCCGACGATGCGCTCCGCGCCGTCCCCGAGCGCGCGCTCGACGGCCTCCCGAATCCAGGGGGACCAGTGCTTCATGCCGACGTAGACCGGCAGCTCGGTCGCCTCCGCGAGCGCCGCCCTCTGTTCCTCCGTCACCCGGTTCAGGGGAGACGTGCCGCCGATGCGCCGGTAGCGCTCGACCAGCTCGTCTACCGCTTCCTGCCGGACTGGTTGCCCGCTGCGGATGTCGGCGAGATACGCGGGAATGTCCTCGAGCCGCTCAGGGCTGCCGTAGGCCATGAGGATGACCGCCGTCCGCTTCTCGTCGGCCGTCAAGCCGTGACTTCGACGGAGGTGCGCTCGCGCACGAACTCGACAAGCCGGCCCAGGTCGGCCGGGTCGGTGGCCGGGAGGACACCGTGGCCGAGGTTGAAGATGTGCCCGCGGCGGCCGGCGACCGCGTCCAGGACCCGGACGGCCGATTCCTCGACACGCTCCCAGGGGCCGAGGAGGACGGCTGGATCGAGGTTCCCCTGAACGCCGCAGCCGGAGCCGAGCGAGTCCCAGCAGCGGTCGATGGGGACACGCCAGTCGAGGCCGATGACGTCGCCGCCGGCGGCCTTCATCTGGCGGAGGAGGTGCGTCGTTCCGGTCCCGAAGTGGATCGCCGGCGCTTCCACAGCCTGGAGGACGCGCGTGGAGTAGGGCGCGACGAACTCAAGGTAGTCGGCTTCCGAGAGGGCGCCGACCCAGGAGTCGAAGAGCTGGACGACGTCGGCCCCGGCCCCGACCTGTGCCCGGAGGTACGCCGCGAATGTGTCTGCGAGCTTGTCCATGAGCGTGTGCCAGACCTCGGGCGAGCCGTACATGCAGGTCTTCGTCTGCACGAAGTCGCGGGTCGGCTTGCCCTCGATCAGGTAGCCCGCGACGGTGAAAGGGCCACCCGCGAAGCCGACGACGGCAGCCTCGGGGGCCAGCTCGTCGCGGACGAGCCGAACCGACTCGAGCACGAAGGGCACCGCCTCCTCGGGCTTCGGGACGCGCAGCCGCTCGACGTCTTCGAGCCCCGCGATCGGCTTCGCCACGACCGGCCCGACGCCGTCCACGAGCTCGACGTCGATTCCCATGCCGATCGCCGGGAGCATGATGTCGGCGAACATCACCGCCGCGTCGACCCCGTGGCGACGCACCGGCTGCAGCGTCACCTCCGCGCAAAGCTCTGGCCGGCGACAGACCTCGAACAGGCTGTGGCGCTCACGGATCGCCCGATACTCGGGCAGCGAACGGCCGGCCTGGCGCATGAACCAGACCGGCGTGCGCTCGACGTGCTCGCGCCGCGAAGCGCGGACCAGGAGAGGCTCGGCCACATCCCGAAATCTAGCTCGGGAAGAGCTGGGAAGGCGCTACTGGCCGCCGATGATGAAGGCGACGTGTGCGCCCTGAAGCGTGCCGGGGCGCATGCCGTCGAGCGGTACCACGCGGCGGACGTGCACGTCCTTCGCCAGCCGCTGGGCCTCCTGCTCGAAGCCCGGCCGGAACATGATGATGGAGCGCGGGTAGTCGGTGTGCGCGGCGTTCCCGGTGGCGGAGATCAGATAGTTCCGCTCGCGCACCTTGTTGGCCGCCTCGAGGGCGGCGCCGGTGACGCCGTTTCCGTTGAGGACGAGCACTGACGTCTTGGCGCGAGTGAGGATCGGCTTGCCGTCGCGCGCCGAGTCGCTCTTCCCGGAGAACTCCGGGGCGAGCTCCCGTTCCACGGCCTCCCGGGCGATCGTGCTCGGGTCGGTGGCCTTGCTCACCTCGTCCGAGAAGAACTTGCCGAACAGCCAGATGCCGACGATGATGAGGATCACGGCCTCGACGGTCGCGACGGTTGCGGCGATAAAGGCGGCGGAGCGCCAGGGCGGGGTAGCGAGGTCTGCGCGATGATCCACGGGCCGGTCTAGTTCGCCCCGCGGCTGTCCTCTCCTTCCGCCTGGATGAACTCCCACGTGGCGGCGATTCCGTCCTCGAACGAGGTCTCGGCGGTGAACCCGAGCTCCCGCTCGGCCAGGCTCGCGTCGAGCACGCTTCGCTGCAGCTCGCCGAGCCGCGGCGGGTCGAAGACTGGCTCGACGTCGACGCCGGAGACGCGCCGGCAGACCTCGAAGAGGTCGAGGACGGACGTCGCCCGGCCGGTACCGACGTTGAAGACCCCCGGCGGACGGCCGAGCGCCGCCACCGTCACCGCTGCGACGTCGCCGACGTAGACGTAGTCCCGCTGCTGCGAGCCCTTGCCGAAGATGTGCGGAGGCTCTCCGCGCGCGAGCAGCCCGAGGAAGATGGCGACGACGCCGGCCTCCCCGTGCGGGTCCTGCCGCGGACCGAAGACGTTGCCGTAGCGGAGAGCCGTGTGCTCGCTCCCGTACAGGCGGTTGTAGGTCGCGAGGTACTCCTCTCCCGCGAGCTTCGAGGTTCCGTACTGGGAGAGGGGCTCTCGCGGCGCCTCCTCGCCGACGGGCTCCGCGCACTCCCCGTAGATCGCCCCGCCCGTGGAGGAGAAGACGATGTGGGTGCCGTGCTCCCGTGCCGCCTCCAGCAGCCGGATCGTCCCGAGGACGTTGACCTCGCCGTCGAAGTCCGGGCGCGCGATCGATACCCGCACGTCGGCCTGGGCGGCCAGGTGCAGGCAAGCCTCCGGACGCGCCTCGGCGAAGACGCTCTCTACGGCCGACTTGTCGCGGATGTCGGCGACCACGAGCTCGGCCCCGGTGTTCAGGTTCTCGCGTTTCCCGTGGGAGAGGTCGTCGAGGACGACGACCTCGTCCCCCCGGGCGACCAGCGCGTCCACGACGTGCGAGCCGATGAAGCCCGCGCCCCCTGTGACGATCGCCCGCACGCGCGTATCCTACGGCGCTCGCATGTTCGTGACCTTCGAGGGAGTCGACGGCTCCGGCAAGTCGACGCAGGCGCGTTTGCTCGCCGAGCGACTCAGGTCGGAGGGGCGCAAGGTCGTCCTCACCCGAGAGCCCGGCGGGACGACCGCCGGCGAGCGCATCCGCGAGATCCTTCTCCACGGAGAGCCCCTCGCGCCCTGGACCGAGGCGTCGCTCTTCGCGGCCGCGCGCGCACAGCTCCTCGAGGAGGTGGTCAGGCCCGCGCTCGCACGCGGTGCCGACGTCGTCTCCGACCGCTACCTGGACTCGTCGCTCGCCTACCAGGGCATCGCGCGCGGTCTCGGGGTCGAGCGCGTGCTCGAGCTCAACCTCCTCGCGACGAGCGGCCTTCTGCCCGACCGCACGTTCCTGATCCTGCTGCCGCCGGCCGAGGCAGCCGCGCGCAGAAGCGGAGGCCTCGACCGCATCGAGCGGGAAGGGCCGGCCTTCGCCGAGGAGGTCGACCGCGCGTACCGCGAGATCGCCGGCGCCTATGCCGAGCGGGTTCGGGTGGTCGACGGGACGCTCAACCCGGAAGATATCGCCGAGATCGTCCGTGGACAGCTTCGAGACCTTCCCTGAGCAGGACGAGTCCAAGCGCCTCCTGCGCGCTGCGCTGGCCGAAGGGCCCGCGCACGCCTACCTCTTCTACGGCCCGCGTGGCGTGGGCAAGCGACGCGCCGCGTTCGCGTTTGCGGCCGAGCTGCTCCACGACCCGGACCGCGTCGGCCGAGGCGTCCACCCGGACCTCTATGTGCTCGAGCCGCTCGGCGACCAGATCCGAATCGACCCGATCCGTGACCTCCGCCGGGACTTGCACATGCGGCCGTTCGAGGCCGAGCGCCGCGTCTACCTCGTTCTCCGCGCGCACCTCCTCAACGAAGACGCGGCGGACGCCCTCCTGAAGGACCTGGAGGAGCCGCCGCCTTACGCCGTCATCGTCCTCGTCGCCGACGAGCTCGGCCTGCTGCCGCCGACGATCAGGTCACGCTGCCAGCTCGTCCCGTTCCGCCGGCTCTCGCAGCGGGCGATCAACGCGTTTCTCTCCTCGCGCGGGCTCGAGGGCGAGCCGCTCGACGCGCTCGCGCGCGTCGCTGCCGGGCGCCTGGACCGCGCCGAGCGGTTGCTCGACGCCGACGCGGGGGAGCGCCGCGACAGTCTCATCGAGCTCGCGCGCTCGGTCTACCTCGACCCGGCCTTCAACCCGGCGACGGCCTCGCGGGTCGTCACCGACTTCGCGCAGGAGCGGGCTGGACGGGCGCGCGCCGAAGTGGAGAAGGAGCCGCTTCCCTCCGAGACGGCGCGTGAGACCGAGCAGCGCGGCAGGCGCGCGGGCCGCGGCGCCGAGCGCGAGGAGGTGCTCGATGCTCTCGACCTCCTCACGGGGTGGTACCGCGACCTGATGGTCGTCGCCGCCGGCGCCCGCGGCGCCGTCCTCAACTCGGACAAGCTGGCGGAGCTTTCGGCCGACGGCCTTCCCGAGCGCGGCCCGGAGGCGGAGCGCGCCGCCGCGACCGTGCGGGACGTTTGGCGCTCCTTCGAGTTCAACGTCCAGCCCGGCCTCGCGCTCGAGGCCCTCTTCGTCCGCCTCCGGCGCGAGCTGGGAGGCACACTTTCGTCATGACGGTCGCGGTAGGGGTGGTGTTCTCACCGGGCGGGAAGGTGTATTCGTTCGATCCCGGCGGGCTCGAGCTCGCCTGGAACGAGAAGGTGATCTGCCAGACCTCGCGGGGTCAGGAGCTGGGGCGGGTCGTGCAGGCCGTCCACGAGCTCGAGGACGAGCCGCCCGCTCCCCTGAAGAAGGTCGTTCGCCGCGCCACCGAGGTCGACCATGAGACCGCCGAGGCCAACCGCGAGGAGGCGAAGAGCGCCATGCGCGTCTTCAGGGAGGTCGTCAAGGAGCACGGGGTCACGCTGAAGCCCGTCGCCGCCGAGCTCGTCTTCGACGGCTCCCGGCTCGTCTTCTCCTACGAAGCCGAGCGCCGCCCGGACGCGGCGAAGCTCCAGGCGGTCTTGCGTGAGCGGCTCCACCGCCGTGTCGAGCTGCGCTCGGTGGGCCCGAGGGAGTGCGCGCGGCTCTGCGGCGACCACGGCCTCTGCGGCGGCGGCCAGTGCTCGCGCCGCTACCCGACCCACGAGCAGCCGATCACGCTCCGCATGGCCAAGGATCAAGACTTGCCTATGAGCTCCGGCCGGATCACCGGTCTGTGCGGGCGCCTGCGCTGCTGCCTCGCCTTCGAGCACCCGCTCTACAAAAGCTTCCGAGACCGCGCGCCGCGCGTCGGCCGGCGCGTGTCGACGCCGCACGGCGAGGGCCTCGTCACCGGCTACAAGGTGCTCGAGGACGCGTGCGTCGTCGAGCTCGAGGAGGGCGCAGCGGGCCTCGACATTGCGATCGACGAGTGCCGCGAGGTCGCGTCGCGCTAATCCGGCGTGTCGTCGCGCTCCGCCTGCCGAACGCGGGCCACGGCGTTCTCATAAGAGGTCGCCAGGCGAAGCTCGATCCGCGTCAGCCTGGCGCGCGCCTCGCGCACGCGGACGAGCGCATTGTCCAGCTCGTCCAGCGCCTCGTCGAGAAGCTCGACCTGCTCGTCGGGCGAAAGCTCCGGGCCGTACCGGTCGGCAACGAGCTGGAGGTGCCGCTGAGCATCCGCCAGAAGCTCCATGAGCGGCGGCTCCCCGCCGATCTCCTCGCCGAAGAGCACACGCCGCGGAGTCTCGGGCTCGGCGTCCATGCCTCCAGGCTACCGGCCGAGGGGGAGCGCCCGGCCGCGGCTATACTCGACCCCGGCCTCCAGGCCGCGCCGACGTAGCTCAGCTGGTAGAGCACTTCACTCGTAATGAAGGGGTCCCCGGTTCGAGTCCGGGCGTCGGCTTCCTTGGATTTGCAGGGCCTTTGCTCTGGACGGGTGAGCCGGAGGCGGGCCGTCGGGTGCCGAAAGGTTCACCAGACGTTTTCGGGGTCTCGATCACCGGCGCGTTCCCGCCCGAAATGAGGTCAATTAGGTCCTCTTGGGAGCACTCGTTCGTCGAGGGTGAGGGCGCCGGCCGCGTCGAGCACATCGAACGCGCGCAGGATGCTCTCTATCTCGCTCAGGTCGAGCCACACGAAGGCGATGCCCTCGCGGTCGTGCTTCTCGAGCCGCTCGCGCCGGTCGAAGAGCCATTCGCCTGCGACTCGAACCAGCTCGAGAACCTCCGGTTCTTTCACGGCTGAGCTCGCAGCGATCGTCTGGCTCTGGCGATCGCCTCGTCGATGGGGACGCGGCGCCTCTTAGCGGCGTCGCGCAGGACGTGGGTGTAGACGCGGGCGGTGAAGCCCGGGTCGGCGTGACCGAGGTGCTCCGCGACCTGGCGCTCGGACCGAGTCACTCAGCGCTCTCAGTGGCTTGACCGCGCCGGACCGATCGGGTACGTTCGCGCTGTGCGCGAAGTGAACATGTGCGCGCATTGCGCGCACAGGGATCGAAGACGGGAGAGGGAGGCATGAGGCGTTCCCCAGTTCGTTTCCCAGTCTGTTCCACCAGGACGTTGCTCGCCATCCTCGTGGCCGGGAGCCTGGCGGTCGGGCTGGCGGCGTGTGGCGGCGACGACGACGACGATGCCGCCGAAGGCGACACCGAGGCTGCTGACACAAGCGAGCAGACTGCGCAGGGCGGGGTCTCGCTCGAGTGCACGGACGGCCGGATCCTCGTCGGCATCGCGAAGGCGGAGAGCGGGGTCGCCTCGTTCTTCGATGTGGCTGGAACGCGGGGGGCGAAGATCGCCTTTGACCAGATCAACGAGGAAGGCGGCATCAAGGGCTGCCCCATTGAGACGATCGAGGGAGACACGAGGTCCGATCCCGCGGTCGCAGCGCAGGTGGCGCGGTCTCTCATCGATCAGGGAGCACAGATCCTGCTCGTGCCAGACGACTTCGACCTGGGGATCGCTGCTGCGAAGATCGGCCAGGAGGCTGGTGTCTTGACGCTTTCGACCGCCGCCTCGTCCACGGAGTTCGCGTCTGCAGTTGGCGACCTGTTCTTCAACGCAGGGCCGACCACCACGCAACTCGGCGAAGCGCAAGCCCAGTTCGCGCTTGACCAGGGATGGACAAAGACCTTCTTCGTTGTGGATGAAGGTCTCGCGTACTTCACCGAGCAGGTCGAGACGTACACAGCCCTGTATGAGGCTGGTGGCGGCTCGATCGTTGGTACGGACACGGTCGACTCGCTGGGAGGCCAAGCCGACTTCAGCGCGGAGATCTCGCAGATCGAAAGGGCCGACCCTGCGCCTCAGGTCATCAATGTTCAGATGATCTTCCCCAACGTCGGCACGTTCGTGAAGCAGCTTCGCGGGGCCGGTATTGACACGCCTGTGCTGGGGAATGTCACCCTGCAAACTCGCGAACTTCCTGGCGTCGTGGGTGCCGGAAACACCGGGGACATCTACTACGCGGGGCAGGTGTACTTCGAGGGCGCGGGCGTGGATCCAAACAGCGATCCGGCGATCGACGAGTTTGCTGCCCAGTACGAAGAAACGTTTGGAAACTTCCCGGAGCAGGCAAACGGTCCAGGCTCGTTTCAAACGATCTGGGCTATCAACGAGGCTCTTCAGCGGGAGGACGTGACCGACGCAGGCTCTGCCGCTCAGGCTATTCGCGAGCAGACCAACGTCGCGGTGCCGGGTGGCACTCTCGTGCGTTGGGAGGATGGGCACGCGATCTGGAACATCACCATCAACGCGCTTGACGAGAACGGGGAGTTCCAGCAGGTCACTGTCGTCGAGGCCGAGTAGCAACGGCCGGCCCGCCAGAGTAGGGTGGTGCCGCCGCCAGCTCGCTCAGTGACTTACAACCGCGTCGAGTCGGGCGAGGCGGCGACAACGCTTATCGGAGTGCGATAGTCAAGACGGCTCATGCCGACGCTGACCGCATCCAACATCACGAAGCGGTTCGAAGGCGTTACAGCTCTGGCGGGCGTCGATCTGGCCGTCGCGGGAACCGAAGTCCTGGGTTTGATCGGACCGAACGGCTCGGGCAAGACGACCCTCGTGAACTGCATTTCCGGCGTCCTTCCGATCGACGCCGGCGAGATCGCTCTCGACGGGCGCGTTCTGACGAGGGCGAGCCGGGCCACGCGCGCGAGGGCCGGACTGGCGCGGACATTCCAGACGCCTAGGCTCTTCGCCGAGTTGACGGTGAGAGAGAACGTGGCCGTCGGCTTGAGCACGGTGCCGATGAGGCGGTCCCATAGAAGCGAGCGCGTACTCAGGCTCCTCGACCGTCTTGGCCTCGCCGAGGTGAGCCGGCAGGTCGTCTCCAGTCTTCCTTACGGAACTCAGCGGCGCGTCGAGATTGCGCGAGCGCTAACGGGCGAGCCTTCGGTCTTGCTGCTCGACGAGCCGGCAGCGGGCCTGAACGATCCGGAAACCGCGGAGCTTCGCGACCTTCTGCGCGAGATTCAGCGCGACGACTTCTGCGCGATCATCGTCATCGATCACGACATGAGCCTCATCATGGAGGTCAGTGACCGCGTCCAGGTCCTTGACGAGGGAAAGGTGATCTTCACCGGCTCGCCAGACGACGCCTTCAAGCAGGCGCAGGTCGTCGAAGCCTATCTCGGGGTCGACTGATGACCTCCGGGCTGCTTCACGCCGAGAATCTCGTGGTCGGCTACGGAAGCACGAGAGTCCTGAAGCATGTATCTCTGACTGTGGCGGAAGGGGAAGCGGTCGCCGTCCTCGGCGCGAACGGCGCTGGCAAGACCACGCTGATGAGGACGATCGCCGGCCTGAGTCGTCTGTGGGAGGGTCGGATCTCCTTCGAGGGTCGAGACATCACGGATGTCCCGGCCGAGGAGCGGCCAGCCCTGGGAATCGCGCTCGCGCCGGAGGGCCGACAGATCTTCACGACGCTCTCGATCGAGGAGAACCTCCTGATCGGGGCCACGGGCCTGAAGCGTCGTTTCAGCGCCGCAGAGGCGAGGCGCCGGAGGAACGATGTGCTCGAGCGCGTGTACGGGATGTTCCCTGTCCTCGGCGAACGCCGGCGCTCTCGGGGATCGGCTCTGTCGGGCGGGCAGCAACAGATGCTCGCCATCGGTCGAGCACTAGCGGCGTGCCCGAAAGTCCTGCTTTTGGACGAGCCCTGCCTAGGCCTCGCGCCCAAGGTCGGCAACCAGGTCTACGCGGCATTGCGCAACCTTCGCGAGAGCGGCCAGAGCCTCGTGATTGTCGAGGAGTCGTCCCGGCGGGCGCTCGACTTCGTTGATCGCGCCTGCGTGCTGAAAGTCGGCGCGAAGGTGGTAGAGGACGATGCCAGGGCGTTGAAGGAGGACGAGCGCCTGCTCAACGCCTACTTCGGCATCGGCCCGAGTGCGACCGAGGCGGCGAGCGAGTGAGCGACGTCCTCCAGCAAGCCGTCGACGCGCTCAGCGTGGGTTCGACGTACGCGCTGCTCGCACTCGGCCTCACCCTCGTCTTCAGCGTCATGAACCTCATCAACTTCGCCTACGGGATGCTTCTCGTCTGGGCCGCGTACGCCGTGATCGTCCTCGATGACCTCGGGCTCCCGTTCCTGCTGATTGCTCCGGCCGTCGTCGTCTTCGTAGCTCTCCTCTCGATGGCGATCGGCCGTATCGCCTTCCGTCCGTTCATCGGCGCGCCCCCGATCACCTTGCTGATTACGTCGTTCGGGGTACTGCTCGTCATCCAGTACCTCGCGATCCTGAGCTTCGGAGAGCAGCCCAGGGTGGTTCCCCTGCCCTCGTTCCTGAACGACGTCGTGGAGATCGGCGACATTCGGGTGCCGGTGCTCGAGCTCATCACCATCGGAACGGCCGGGTGCGTAGTCCTCATCTACTACGGCCTCATCAACCGTACGGGTTTCGGAGCGCAGATCCGAGCGGCCGCGGAGCTTCCCGATATTGCCCGTCTCATGGGGGTCAAGCCCGATCGTGTTCTGGCGATCGTGTTCGCGATCAGCGGAGCGATTGCCGGCGTCGTCGGCTTGCTCTGGTTCGCGAAGGTCGGCGCGGTGACACCGCGCTCGGACCTGGGGCCGACTATCAACGCCTTCATCGCCCTCGTGCTCGGCGGTCTCGGATCGACCAGGGGAGCACTCCTCGGTGGGCTCGCACTGGGGGGAATCGAGGTTCTCATGAGCGCCACGCTGCCGGACAGCGCGCTCGGTTACTCCCCGGCGATCGTCTTCGCGGTCGTCATTGCCATCCTGATCCTGCGACCCGGAGGCTTGAGCGGGACCGTGCTGGAGCGCCTGCGATGAGCTTCGTTTCCCTTCAGCGAGATCAGGCGCCAGGAGCCTGGGGGCTGGCCGGCGCCATTGCCGGGCCGCTCCTCGTCGTAGGAGTGGTCACAGGGTTAGCCCGGTTCGTCTACCTCGATCGAACGATGACGGAGATCGTGCTCCTCTTCGGCATCAACGCGATCATGGTCGTCGGCTTTCAGGTCTTCGTGGGCAACACGGGCCTGGTGTCGTTCGGGCACATCGCCTTCATGGCGGTTGGCGCATACGCGGCCGGGATCGTTGCGATCCCCGTGAGCGACAAGGAGATCTTTCTTGCCGACCTTCCCGGCTTTCTCGCGGGCATCGAGCTCGGCGTCGTGCCGTCGTTGTTGGTCGGCGGCGCGACTGCGGGCCTGCTTGCGCTGATCACAGGGATCGCGCTCATGCGCCTTTCTGGCGCTGCCGCCTCGATCGCGACGCTCGGGCTGCTCGTGATCGTGGTCAACGTCATCGCTCAGGCCACGCCCATCACGAACGGTCCACGCACCCTGTTCGGCGTTCCCCGCAACACCGACTTCTTCTGGGTGTTCAGCTCGCTCGCAGTTGTTGTCCTCATCAGCGCGGCGTTCAAATGGTCGAGAGCAGGGCTGCGTGCACGGGCGAACCGCGACGACGCGATTGCAGCTGAGTCCGCGGGGATCCCGTCGCTCCCGACCCGGCTTCTGCCGTTCGTGCTCTCGGCGTTCATCACCGGCATCGGCGGAGCTCTCTACGCGCAGCTTCTCACCGCGTTCTCGCCTGCTTCCTTCGTGATCCCGCAGGTGGTCGTCATTCTGACCATGGCCATCGTCGGTGGCATTGGCAGCATCACGGGCGCCGTCACCGGCGCTGCGCTCGTTACGGTCCTCAACGAGCTGCTGCGACGGACCGAGGAGGGGTTCGGGATCGCGGGGCTGGAGATCAAGGCTGCAACCGGAATGTCGGCGGCGGTCCTGGGCATCGCGCTGATCCTGATGCTTCGCTGGCGACCGGCCGGCCTGCTTTCGGCGTACGAGGTCCAGCTGGGCGGCCGCCGACGCTCTCCGACGGCCCGGGAGGGTCCAGCGCCGATGCCTGAGACGTCGGTCGGGACGGCGGGGGACCCGTCCGCCGAGGCATCCCCGGGTAGTTCACGTTAGATAGAGAGGAGGCACGATTTGACTGCCAACGTGTTCGAGGTTTTCATGGCGCAGCACGCGCCGGTCGGCGCTCTCGTCGACCACGCCAACAGGGTCCTGTGGGACGAGAGTGCCGTCCATCCCGTGGTCAAGGAGCGGATGCGCATCGCGCTGGCCGAGACAATCGGTTGCTCGTACTGCGCCCGCTTCCGCACCGATCAGGCCGGCGAGCTCGTTCTCGACGGCGCCGCAGAACTGACGTCGGAAGAACGCCTGAAAGCCGAACTTGCAGAGCGTTACGCACGAGCTGTCATCGAGCGCGGCGCATCGCCGCCGGACGGCCTGACAGTCGAGATGCAGGAGCGCTTTCCGGAAGGCGAATTCGCAGATCTCGTCTTCAGCCTTGGTTGGTTCATCGGCATGCAGCACGTGGGCCGATTGCTCCACTGGGACGACGCCTGCCCCGTCTCGCAGATCCGAACGTTGGTTGAGGCGGGCGAGGCTGCTTGAGGTTCTCCCTCTGGCTCTACCCCTATGCGCGCTGGGGGAGCGTCGAGGCCATGGCCGACGCAGCGAGGCTGGCAGAGGAGCTCGGCTTCGCCAACGTCAGCGTCTCCGATCACATCATCTGTCCGGTCGGACCCGAGGCCGCCGGCGTCACGCCCGTCTGGCACGACTGGAGCGTTCTCAGCACGTATCTCGCCCTGAAGACCACCCGGATCCGGATCCTTGCCTGCCTGGTCGTTCCGTACCGCCCCGTACTTCCGACCGCCAAACAGATCGCCACGATCGACGTCGTGTCCGGTGGACGCTTCACTCTCGCCGCGGCGATCGGTTGGCTACGGCAGGAGTTCGAGCTGCTCGGAGTACCGCGTGAGCAGCGGGGCGAGATCACCGATGAGTACCTGCGTGCGATGAAGGTTCTCTGGACCGAGGACGAGCCGACCTTCGCGGGGCGGCACGTGAGCTTCTCGAATGTCGTCTTCGAACCGAAGTGCCTCCAGACGCCCCACGTGCCCATCTGGGTCGCAGGAGGGACAGCGCCCGGACCTCAGCGCCGACTGCTCGAGCTGGGCGACGGCTGGATGCCCATGGGCGGCGATCTCGACAAGGAGCTACGTGCCACGATCGTGCGGATCAAGGAGGGACTGTCCGCGCGCGGACGCGACCCCGATTCGGCGACGTTCCGCTACACAATCGGGATCGGTCGAGCGGAGCCGGCGCTGGCAAGCATCAGCCAGAGCATCTCGGTGCCGGATCCCAGCACGATCGGCTTGGACGGATCAGCGGGCGAGGTGGCCGAGGCGGTCGCCCGCTACGAGGAGGCTGGATTCAACGAGCTCGCCATCAACTTCTCGGGTCAATCGGCAGGCGAGGTCACGGAACAGCTCGGCTGGTTCGGCTCCGAGGTCATGCCGTTGCTCGACTCCAGCACGGCGAAGGCCTGAGCGCCCCACGTGGCCTAGCCTTGCCGAAGCGGCATCGCGATCGGCCGAGCGGGCGCTCCCGTACTACCAATGAGCTTCAGGGGCAGGGCCACGAATGCGCAATCCCAGACCTGTTCTCGTGCGAGGTCCTCGAGCCAGAGATTCTCGATCAGCGGCGCACCGGCGGTCGCGAACAGATAGGCATGCACCGGGAGAAACGTGTCAGGCTCCTCGGGCGGAAGAGCCTCGCCGCCGACGTCGAGTCCGAGGCACATCGCCCCGATGTCTTCGCAGAGATACCGCGCCGCCTCCATGCCGAGACCCGGCGGGAGGCTGAGGAACCGAGCTGGATCGGGCCAGCTGCTCATCCTGCCGGTGCGAAGAAGGACCACGTCTCCGTGCTTCGGGTGCGTGCTTTGGACCTCACACGCTGCCTGAATGTCGTCGGGGGTGATCGGATAGCTCTCGGGAAGACAGTCGACTTTCTTCAGCGCCGCGATGTCGAGAAGGACGGCGCGCGCGACGATCGGCGGGAATCGCCCTCCGACGTTCCAGGAACGGCTGCCGAGGTTCGCCTCTGCCGTCCATCCGTTCCAGAACATCCCGTGATGACCGATGTGCTGCAGGCTGCACACGTGAGTGCCGGTGTGGCTGTACATGCTCACAGCGGATCCCGCGTACGAGTAGCGCTCATGCGCCGCTGATCCGGCCCCGGTGAGATCGTCGTTCAAGGTGCCGGCCGGCGTGTGCGTCATCCAGATCTCGTACCTCGGGTCGGCGGCGACGGTCCATGACGGCATCCCAAGGAAGTGGTCGCACGCGAGGTCGAAGACGCGGGAGCCGTCTGCTCGGGCGAGCACGTCGGCCTGCCTCTCGGGCGTCAGCCAGTTCAGGCGACCAATCTCGTCGTCGGGCCCCCAGGGGCTCCGCGAGACCCGGAGCCCGTCGCGATCGAGGAGTGGCTCGAAGACGAGCGTTTCGTCGCGGAGGTCGCGCTTCTCCTCGTCAGTCATCTCACCACCCTGAGTCCGGGACCGCTCATCATGCGAACATAGGAGCGCATTGCGGATGTTATCGTCGTCTGGACATCGCCAGTCCACGAGACAGAGCAACTACCTTCGGCCCTCTCGTTCACGTCGCCGGCCTTGACGTCGAAGGCGGCCACGAAACGAGCTTCGCCAGCTGGTACGACCGCGAGTACGCCTCCGCGCTCCTGAGCCGCCCGGGCTGGACCAGGATCGCGCGCTACCAGTCCTTGCTTGGCGAGCCAGAGTGGCTTTTGATCCACGTGCTCGGCGAGGAGGCCGTTGGTGACCGGCTGGCCGCAGCCCCCTTTCGCGCAGAGGCTTTCTCCCGCTGGATCCGCGACTACGCTGCTTCCACCTACCGGCAGATCTCCAGCCAGGGCGAGGACCCGGCGTTGTCGGGGCTCATCAACGTCGTCACCGTCGATGTCGAGCCCGAGCACGCCGGGGCGTTCAGCCGCTGGTATGACGACGTCCACGTGCCCGAGATCCTGGACTGTCCCGGCTGGCTCGGCGCCCGCCGCTACCGGTCGATCGACCACGACGGGTGCTTCATGGCCGTCTACGGGCTCGAAGACGCCGAGCGCCCCTTCGGGACCGCCGAGTACGAGGAGGCCACGGGGTGGGACGAGCACGTCGAACACATTCGCGGCTACCACGGTTTCCGCATCTACCGGATCGTCACGCTTCTCGAGGGCTCCGAATGACAACGGCCTTGCCAGGGAGACGATCGTGAAGTACGGGCTGGCGATCTTTGCGACTGACGAAGGTCCCGCGCCTGCCGCGCTGGCGAAACGCGCCGAGGCGGACGGCTTCGAGTCCCTCTGGTTTCCCGAACACACCCACATCCCCGCCTCGCGAAGATCGCCCGCTCCCCGCGGCGGGGAGCTCCCGCGCCAGTACCATCGTACGCTCGACCCGTTCGTCGCTTTGACGGCGGCCGCGTGTGCGACCGAGCGCCTCCGTGTGGGAACGGGAATCTGCCTCGTCGTCGAGCGAGACCCGATCACCACTGCGAAGGCGGTCGCGACGCTCGATCTTCTGTCGGGCGGACGGTTTCTCTTCGGCGTCGGGGCCGGCTGGAACCTCGAGGAGATGGAAAACCACGGAACCGACCCGAAGCGGCGCTTCTCGCTGCTGGAGGACCGTGTACGGGCGATGAAGGCGCTCTGGACGGAAGAGCTGGCCTCCTACGAGGGTCGGTTCGTCCGATTCGATCCGGTCTGGGCCTGGCCGAAACCCGCGCAGAAGCCGCATCCACCGATTCTCGTCGCAGGCAACGGTCCGCGTGTGCTTAACCGAGTGCTCGCCTTCGGAGACGAGTGGCTTCCAGAGCCTGAGGACAGTCTCGTCGACCGGATCGGCGAGCTTCAGACCAGGGCTGCGGACGAAGGTCGCGACCCGGTTCCCGTGACCGTCTATGGAGCGAGCCCGGACGGCGTCGACGTCTACGCGCGCGCCGGCGTTCATCGGTGCGTCTTCTGGCTGCCGCCGCGCGGGGAGCACGAGGTCGAGCAGCGAGTTGCGGAGCTGGCCAGCATGCTCGGATTGAGTGCGTCAGTCCCAACGTGAATGTCCGCTGGCTCGGCACCCGAGATCGGATTGTGATCGAGGCCGCTGCCGGTATCCTCTCGCGCCATGCGCGTGGGCCTCTGTGGGCTAGACGGGGAGGTCCGGCGTCGACTCGGTGATCGATAGGACTGAACCCACCGGCAGGCCACGACGCGACCGGGGCGCCGCGCCCGGCATCCAGTCGGTAGCCCGTGCGCTCGCGATCCTCGAATTGTTCAGCGATCGCCGGCCCGCGCTGAGCGTGAGCGAGGTTGCGGAGCTCACCGGTCTCAATCGGGCGACCTGCTATCGCTTCTGTCAGACCCTTCTTCAGCTCGGATACCTCGAAGAGATCAGCGAACGCCGCTTCCGTCCCGGGCTCAAGGCCGTAAGTCTCGCCCACTCAGCGCTCAGGAGCCGCGAGCTGCCCGAGCTCGCAATGCCCTACTTGCGCGAGCTACGCCGTCAGACCAGCGAGACAGTCAACATGGGCCTTCTCGACGGAACGGAGGTGGTCTACGTGGCCCGTGTGCTGAGCGACCACCTGATCTCACTTCGACTCTACGTCGGCAGCCGGTTGCCCGCCTACGCCTCGTCGCTGGGCCGCGCGATGCTCGCCTTCCTTCCCGAGGGGGAATCGCAGGCGGTGATCGACCGCAGCGAGCTCAACCCGATCACCGAGCACACCATCTTCGACCCGCGCAGGCTGAAGGCTGAGCTCCGCAGGATCCGAGCGCGCGGATACGCGGTCAACGACCAGGAGATCGCAAACGGTCTTCGCGGAGTCGCGGCTCCGGTCCTCTCGGCGTCGCAACGTCCGATCGCGGCGGTGAACATCTCAGTGCCGCGACCCCTGATCCAGCCGCTCGAGCTAGAGGAGGTTCTTGCGCCTCAGGTGATGGAGACCGCGTCGGCGATCAGCGCTCTCGCGAGCCAACTCCAGGTCGAGTAGCCGGAGGCTCACGTCGGGCCTCGCGCTCGGGGGGCGGCCCGATGTGCACCTGCTCGGTGACCGCAGATGCGCGGCTCAGCGTCTCACGGACCCCGCAGGCCGCCACGGTTAGCTCCTCGAGGCGAGCACGCTGCGCCTCGTCGATGTCGCCCTCGAGGTAGATGTCGCAACGGAAGTCGCGAATGTACGGAGCGAGCCAGGTGCTTCGCTTGTGGGCCTTCGTCGCGACGAGAGCGTCGGCCCGGCGTAGTCCGATGTGCTCCCGCTCTGCCATCGCAATCAGCGTCGTCACCATGCAGACTCCGAGCGCGGCGCCGAGTAGGTCGAAGCCGTCGGGGGCCGTTCCGCTTCCTCCATGAGCGATCGGGTTGTCCCCGCGGGCGTTCCATCCGGCCGCCGGCCAGCTGACCGACACACGGCGGCTCCAGGTGCCGGGATCCTGGGAGCTCACCACGATCGTCGGCTCCATGACCGGCTTTCTCCTTCCTTCGTCCATCAGGCGCCCAGATGCTCCGTAAACCAGCCGGCCGCGATCGCGGCGACCGACCGAACGGTGTCGTCGTCTTCGTAGAAGGTCAGATGAGTCGAGCGCCGTACGATCTCAAAGCGCTTCTGTGGTCCCGGGATCGCGGCGTACGCATCGGTCGCCAGCTCCCAGTGGGTGTGGTCGTCGCCCTCGGCGACGATCATTAGGGTCGGTGTGCCGGTCAGGCGTTTCAGAAACGGCATGACGGAGTAGCTCATTAACAGCTCGGTCGACTGAGCGGTCGAGCGGCCCTCGTAGGCAGGCGCTTGTGTCTCCTTCAAGCGACTGAACGTCAGCCGGCTCTGCGGGTAGGGCCACGTTGCGAGCTCGGTGTCGTCGGCCGGCTGATGCGGCAGGTACGTCTGCTCGCCCGTCGCATGGAGCTTGCGCCGTGCCTCGAGCAACGCCGCCTTCAACCGCCTCAGGCCGAGCGTTCCATGCGCCAGCCGCATGTTCTCGTAGCCGTCGATTACGGGTACGACGCCGCAGGCGACGCGAACGCGCGGGTCGATGGCGCCGAGGATGAGCACGTGGCCGCCGCTGTACGAGATGCCCCAGGCCGCAATTCGGTCGCCGTCAATCGCGTCCAGGCGCTCGACGAACGAGATCGCGTTTCGGTAGTCCTCGATCTGGGCCCACGGGTCGATGTGTTGGCGGGGATCTCCGCTGCTTGCGCCCATGCAGCGGTAGTCGAAGATCAGCGCGGCTAGACCGTGCTCCGTAAACACGCGGGCGAACTTGGGCTGAACCAGCTCCTTGACGTAGCACCAGCCACCAGCCATGACCACGCAGGCGTGAGGACCGTCGCCTTCCGGCAGGTAGAGGAGCGCCGCGAGCTGCTCTCCCTCGCTCGCAAACTCGATTTCGGTCGGGTCGCTTGTCGCCATCAGCCGTACCTCCAGCCTCGGCGTCGGTGGGTGGGCGGTCGGATATGTGCAGGTCGTCGCATCTCCAGGTCCTCAGAAGTCGGCCAGGCTCTGGAGCGCCGCCTGGATCCGATCCGTGGTCGGAATGACCTGCTCTTCGAGCTCGAAGCCGACGGGAATCGGTACCCGGGCCGCACCGACGCGCGTGACCGGAGCATCGAGCTCCCGAAAGAGATTCCCTGCGGCCCACGCGGCAACCTCTGCTCCCCACCCGCAGAACTCGACTGCCTCGTGTACCACGGCGAGCCGGCCGGTCTTGCGCACCGACTCTGCGATTGCCTCGGTGTCCATGGGCCACATGTACCGGAGGTCGAGGACGTCGCAGGACACGCCTGTGCTGTATCCGGGCCGCTGGAGCAGCGTTGCGGCCTCGCAGCAGCGACTCGTCATGGCCCCGGCGGTGACCACGGTTATGTCGTCTCCCGGCCGGACCATCCTCGCGCCCAGTCCGCGTGGCCCCTCGTTCTCGTCGACCTCGTCCACGCTTCGGAAGTAGAGGTACTTGTTCTCGAGGAAGATGACCGGGTCGTCGCAGCGGATCGCGTCGCGCAGCATCCAGTAGGCATCGCCTGCGTCGCTGGGCATCGCCACGAGTAGGCCGGGAACGTGAGCGAAGACCGACTCCAAGCTCTGCGAGTGTTGCGGGCCGTGCTTCGTGCCGCCGCCGCTAGGCATACGGATCACCAGCGGAACGGCGAACTGGCCGTTGCTCATGTAGTGAATCTTGGCCGCCAGGTTGGCGATCTGATCCATCGCGAGAAGCGAAAAGTCGGAGAACATGAGCTCGACGACCGGACGCATACCCTCGACCGCAGCTCCGACGCCCCACCCAACCAGCGAGTTCTCGCAGATCGGCGCGTCCAGGACTCTGTCTTCACCGAATCGCTCCTGGAGTCCTTGGGTTACCGTGAAGACCCCGCCGAGCCGCCCGACCTCCTCGCCGATCACGACAACTCGCTCGTCCTCTTCCATCTCCGCCGCAAGTGCGGAACGGATCGCCTCGGCGAACTTAAGTCGCGCCATCCAGCCCGGTTGTCGCGTAGACGTGGGCGAAGGCTGCTCTCGGCTCGGGCTGCGGCTGAGCCGCCGCGGCATCTCGAGCAGCGCCAACGGCCTCCTGCACCTCCAGCTCGATCTCTGCCGCCTGATCCGCGAACGCCGGCTCGAGTCGTTCTCGCAGGCGCATGATCGGGTCATTCGCCTCGAGCCACGCCTCTCCCGCTCCCTTCCGCCTGTAGCGATACTCGGCATCGCTCAGGCTGTGGGCTCGTACGCGGAAGACCAAGCATTCGAGAAACGCCGGGCGCCCGTTTCGAACATGACCGGCCAGCTCGTCGGCAACACGCCGGACAGCCATCACGTCTCGGCCGTCGACGAAGGCGGCGCGCATGCCCGTGGCCGCCACCATGTCGGCGATCGTGCCCGGCTTCCCGAAGAGCGTCTCCGACGACATGGAGTGCGCGAGGCCGTTGTTCTCGCAGACGAAGAGACACGGCGCGTTCCAAAGCTGAGACAGGCGCAAGACCTCGTGGAAAACCCCTTGCGCGAAGGCGCCGTCTCCTGCAAAGGCGACCGATATGTCGTCGCCGCCTCGTCGCCGGCGCGCCCACGCAGCACCCGCCGCCCAGGGCAGACCGCCTCCCACGATCGCGTTTGTCCCCAAGAAGCCGCTTGGGCGATGGTGGAGGTGCATCGACCCGCCGCGACCCCCGCTCGCGCCCCCCGAATTGCCGTAGAGCTCGGCGAAGAGCGCTTCCGGGGGGACGCCTTTCGCCAGCGCGTGATGGTGGCCGCGATGCGTGCTTGTCGCCAGATCATTCGGGCGGAGGACCGAGCAGACTCCTGCAGCGCACGCCTCCTGACCCAGCGATGAGTGAAAGGACCCAGACATTTCACCTAGCCGGAACAGTCGCTCGATCTCCAGCTCGACGGCTCGGATCAGCGTCATCATGCGAAACAGCTCGAGCGCCTGAGGATGATCGAACGACTCCTGACCGTCGAGCGCCGCGTGCTCCTGCCTCGCGGCGGTGTTTGCTTCCGAGGACCTGCTCAAGAGCTCGGGTCCTTCGACACGGCGCCCAGCCGTTTAGTGGAGGCCAACATCGTGGATGTCCCCGATCCACGCAGCCGCGGCGGGAAGATCCGTGACGGCTTTCAGGCCCGGCGGAGCCGAGAGCAGGGCAGGGATGCTGTTGACCAGCATCGCCGAGGTCGCCAGCAGAGGATCCATGCCCGGGTCGAAGGTCAGGCGAACGGGATGAATCCCGTCGAGCTCGAGCGTGTCTGTCGCCCTGAAGCCAGCAGCCTCGGGCCTCAGGTGGAGCAGGAGCTCGAAATGCACGAGGTCCTTGCCACCGACGCGGCCGATCGCGCGGTGGACGAAGCCCTCCGTGAATCCCGGCTCGACTGCGCCGTACCGCGTGGGAGCGGGCGTCTCGGCGATCATCGGCTCGAAGAGCTGCTCGACGGGCGCATCGAGGGCGAGCCCCATTCGGAGGCAGACTATCTCGATCGTCTCGGGAAAGCCGACGTGACCGGCGATCGTGCCGTCCCGATGACCGGCCTCGAACTGCTCGCGCGTATAGCCGATTCCGAGGCGCAGGTGGATGTTCTGACCGAACCCGACGACGTCGACGACCCGCCGCCCTCGAATCGCTTGCACGTTCCAGCACGCGCCGCTGATCGCGCACAGAATGCTGTCGAAGAGGAACCCAGGCGAGATGCCGGTCCCCAGAATCGAGATGTCGTTCTTCCGCGCCGCCCCGTCAATCTCCCGGGCGACCTCGGGGTTCCGCCGGGCCGGGAAGGCGAGCTCCTCGCACGGCGAGACGACGCCCGCTCCCGCTCTCGCACACGCCAGGACGTCGTCGAGAACGTCGTCGAGGAAGGATCCAGTCGACATGACGACGACGTCGGGGTCCTCCGCAAGCAGCTCGTCGAGCGAGCCGACGACGATAGGACTCGCCGCCGACTCGGCACCCGCGAGCTCGTGAAGCCTGCGACCGACGTCAGCTTTCTCCAGCGTTGCGGCTGCGACGACCTCCATTCCTCGCCGATGGTCGAGCAGCAGCTTGGCGACGTGCCGGCCGACACTTCCGATTCCGTGGACGCCGATCCGGATGTCGCCGTTGCTCATTCCCATGGCCTGCGTCGATCGGCGAGTATTTCGAGCCTGCGGCCCGAGCGAGTGCCGCGTTCGAGATACGTACGAGCGCTCGTATCATGCGGACTGGGGCGGAGCATGTCAAGGGAAACCGGCGATCCCACAACCGCCTTGACACAGAAGTGGCCCGGTATCGAAGATGGCAGATTCAAGATGTGGACCGACGTCCGTATCGCGAACCGCGTTCGCACCGGTCCTGAGCGGGAGCAGTGCGGCTAGCGATCGACACGGGCGGCACGTTCACGGACCTCGTCGTCGAAGACGAGCGTGGAGAGTTCGGGCTCCACAAGGCTGCCACCGTTCCGGAGGATCCGGTTCAGGGGATCCTGGACGTCCTAGAGCTTGCGGCCGCCGAACGGGACGTGTCTCGCGCGGAGCTCCTCGGCGCGACCTCCGTGCTCATTCACGGCACCACGCGAACACTGAACGCCGTCCTCACGGGCACCACAGCACGGACGGCCTTCCTCACGACACGGGGTCATCCCGACGTTCTCGTCCTGCGCGAAGGAGGCCGTTCGGACATCTTCAATCTGACTCTCCCATACCCGGCCCCGTACGTGCCTCGTTCGCTCACGTTCGAGGTACCCGAGCGCATCGGAGCCGACGGGGAGATCGTCGAGTCGCTCGACGAGGGGGCCCTTGAGGAGATCGTCGAGCGGCTTCGAGACGACGGCGTCGAGGCGGTTGGAGTCTGTCTTCTATGGTCGATCGTGAACCCAGTCCACGAGTTGCGCGTCGGCGAGGTTCTCTCCGATCGACTGCCGGGCGTGCCCTTCACGCTCTCACACCAGCTGAATCCCTGCCTGCGGGAGTATCGACGAGCGTCGTCGACATGCATCGACGCCTCGCTCAAGCCGGTGATGGCCTCGTATCTCACGGATCTGAAGGCGCGCCTGGAAGAAGCCGGATTCGGCGGCCGACTGCTCATTGTCACCTCCTCTGGCGGAGCTCTCGACGCAGACGACGTCGCTGCCGCGCCGATTCACTCGCTCAATTCAGGTCCTGCCATGGCTCCCGTGGCGGGGCGGTACTTCGCCCACGCGGAGACGGCCCGGACGACCGCAATCGTCGCCGACACCGGCGGCACGAGCTACGACGTCAGCGTCGTACGCCGCAACCAGATTCTGTGGACTCGAGAGACATGGATCGGCCGCCCCTTCTTCGGCCACATGACCGGCTTCCCGTCTGTGGACGTCCGGAGCGTGGGCGCCGGAGGCGGAAGCATCGCCTGGGTCGACGCCGCGGGGCTCCTCCACGTAGGTCCACAGAGCGCCGGCGCCGACCCCGGGCCCGCTTGCTACGGCCGTGGCGGCAGGTCACCGACCGTCACCGATGCCTGCGTCGTCCTCGGCCTCATCGATCCGGTGTACTTCTTGGGAGGTCGCGCGCCTCTGGACCCGGAGCTCGCCCTCGAGGCCGTCGCTGGCGAGGTCGGCGTACCTCTCGGCCTCGACCCCACGCAGGCCGCGGCGGCGATCCTCCGGGTCGCCACCGAGCGCATGGTCGGCGCCATCGAGCAGATCACGATCCACGAGGGAGTCGATCCCCGCGAGGCAGTCCTCGTCGGCGGGGGCGGCGCCGCAGGTCTGAACGTCGTTGCGATCGCGAGACGACTTCGCTGTCCGGAGGTGATCGTTCCCTCAGTCGGACCGGTCCTCAGCGCTGCGGGGGCGTTGATCTCGGACCTGAGCAGGAGCTTCGAGCTCACGCTCCGTACCACCGATCGGAACTTCGCCGCCGCCGAGGTGAACGACGTGCTGGCGGAGCTCGAACGCCGTTGCCGCGCCTTCATCGACGGGCCAGGCGCCGACGCGGTCGAGAGCGACATCGCGTTCTCATTCGAAGCCCGCTATCCGCACCAGGTCTGGGAGCTGGAAGTCCCGCTCCGCTCATCCCGGCTCGACACCGACGAAGTGGAGAGACTCCGTGAGGACTTCCACCGGAAACACGGCGAGGTGTTCGCGATCGCCGACGAGGAGTCGCTGATCGAGTTCGAGAGCTGGCACGCGCGAGCACGCTGCCGTCTCCGGGCTCCTGTCCTCGGGAGCGCTGTGCACCTCGGAGGCGCGGAACCGCCGCAGCAGCGCGAGATCTTCCTCCCGGATACAGGGCCGCTGCATGCGAGCGTCTGGTACGTCGAGCGGATGCCGGTGAACGAGCTGCTCAGCGGCCCCGCCGTGGTCGAGGCCGACACGACGACGATCGTCGTCGACCCCGGAAGCACCTTCCGGCTGCTCTCGAGCGGAACTCTTCGGGTTCACCCGGATGGAGAGCCGGGCGACGGGTCGGATTCGCAGACAGGCGTGTACGAACGAAGTGGTTGACCGATGGATGGTGTGAGCCTCGCGGTCATCAGTAGTCGCTTCGGCGCCGTCGTGCACAGCATGATGAACACCATCTTCCGGTCGGGGCGGTCGGGAGTGCTGAACAGCGCTCACGACTTTTCCTGCTGTGTCGTGAGCGCCGCCGATGAGCTCGTCATCGGCGCCGAGAGCCTCCCCGTTCACATGATGAGCGGCCCGGACCTGATCTCGAAGGCGATCAAGCAGACGCACCCGGAGCTGCGGCGCGGAGATGCCTACTTGCACAACTCGCCGTACAACGGCAACTCGCACGCGGCGGATCACTGCATGTTCGTTCCGGTCGTCGACTCGCGTGGAGTCCACCGTTTCTCCGTGCTCGCCAAGGCGCATCAAGCAGATTGCGGTAATTCCACTCCGACGACGTACATGGCCGATGCCAAGGACGTCTACGCAGAGGGAGCACTGCTCTTCGATGCGTTCCGCGTCCAGTCGAACTACGAGGACAACGCCGACCTGATTCGAGCATGCCGACTGCGGATACGCGTGCCCGAGCAATGGTGGGGTGACTACCTGGCGCTCCTCGGCGCGGTCCGTGTCGGGGAGCGACGGATGCTCGAGCTCGGCGACGAGCTCGGCTGGGATGTGCTCGACACCTTCGTCGAGGAGTGGTTCGCCTACAGCGAGTCCATGATGCGCCGCGCGATCGCGAAGCTCCCTTTCGGCCGCGCCACCGTCACCACTCGACACGACCCGATCGTCGGAGCCCCGGAAGGGGTGCCGATCAAGGCGACGGTGGATGTACGCGCGGAAGACGAGTTCGTGCAAGTCGACCTCCGCGACAACCCGGACTGCCTTCCCAACGGTCTGAACCTCACCGAGGCCACGGCAAGGAGCGCCGCGATGATCGGCGTCTTCAACAGCGTGGAGGCCGGCGTGCCCCCGAACGCTGGCAGCTTTCGCAGGCTCGAAGTGCTGCTACGCGAAAACTGCGTGGCAGGCATTCCGGTGCACCCGGCGAGCTGCTCGACGGCAACGAGCGGCATCGCCGACCGGGTGGCCAACGCCGTCGGCCTGGCATTCGCCGAGCTCGCCGACGGAGTCGGCCTCGGTGAGTGCGGGCTGGTCATCCCGGCCTCGGCGGCCGTCGTCTCTGGCGGCGATCCGCGAAACGGCGGCGAGCCGTTCGTCAACCAGTTCTTCCTCGCCCAAACGGGCGGCGCCGCGACTCCCGCTACCGACGGGTGGCTCACCCACTTCCACGTCGGTTGCGCCGGCATGCTCCGCCGCGACAGCATCGAGGTGGCCGAGATGCGACACCCGCTGCGGGTCCGCGAGCAGCGCCTGCTCCCGGACACGGAGGGCGCAGGTCGGAACCGCGGCGCTCCATCCGCATACGTCGAGTACGGGCCGATCGGCACGTCCATCGTGGCCGCCTACGGCTGCGACGGTTCCGCCAACCCCGCCCGGGGGGCCCGGGGCGGGCTCCCCGGAGGGCCCTCGCGTCACCTGAAGCGCGACCGCGACGGAGCGACGACAGAGCTGCCGGCGATCGCGCTCGCCGAGCTCGCCGACGGAGAGACGATCATCTCGATCACCTGCGGCGGCGGAGGATACGGGCCGCCCTGGGAGCGAGATCCAGAGCGCGTGCGCGAAGACGTGTTCGAAGGCTGGGTCACTCGCGTACGGGCCGAGGAGGTCTACAGGGTTGCGCTCAACGATGACCTCGAGATCGACCATGACCGGACGAACCGCCTTCGCGCCATGGTCGGAAATGGAGGGCCTTGATGGCCTACACGATCTGCGCCGTCTACACCGTGATGCCCGGCGAGGAGTCGACTGTCGAAACAGCGTTGGCCGCGATGATCGACCTGAGCCGCCGCGAACCGGCGTGCCTGACCTATGAGGTCAACCGGTCGACCGAAGACCCACGCGTGTTCTGCCTTTACGAGCGATACCGCGACGAGCAGGGCTTTCAAGCCCATGTCGCAAGCGACTATTTTTCTCGCCACATCAGAGACGTCGTCTGGCCCCGCCTCGAACACCGGCAGAGATTCATCGGCGAGCCGCTTCCTGCGTCGCTGGGCTAGGTGCTCAGCCCGGCTCGGCCGTCATCAGCGGCACGCGGAGCGCGTCGAGGACGCGCGGTGCCATCGAATAGAACGCGATCGTCACGACGATCTCCACGACTTCGTCCGGAGAAAAGTGTCGTTCGACTTCGCAGAGGGTGTCGTCGGCCACACCACCGGTGACCGTGAGCTGCTCCGTGAGCTCGAGGGCGGCCCGCTCACGTTTGTCGTAGATTGCCGAGCCGCGCCAAGATGCGAGGCGCTCGATCTTCTCCGTCGTCAACCCGGCCTCCTCTCCAAACCGGACGTGGTCGTCCCAGAGATACCGCGAGCCCCTGAGCTGCGAAGCGCGGAGGATCAGGAGCTCGCGAAGAGCGCGAGGCGTCGCGCACCGCCCGCGGAGCGTCCAGGCGAAGTTCGTCCACGCCTCGAGCAGAACGGGATGGTTCGCGAGCGAGCGATAGAGGTTGTTGACCTGACCGCCCCGCGCTTCGACTTCGCGCAACGGCGCGGCGTCTGCCGGCAGGAGCGGAACGCCGCTGTCACCAGACCATGCCGGTGGTGCGGGCGCTCCGCCCGGTTCCAGCGGCGGGCGCCTGTCGGCTGATCCAGAGGCTCCGGCACGCAACGGAGAGGAACCTAGCGCATTGCGCACAGCAACGGATCGGGCGCCCATGCGCCGAAACCAAAGGCCCGGACAGCGTTGCGTCCGAGAATCGTTATCTCCGTTCTCCCGAGCCCCTGAGGCTTCGAATCGCCCTCCTCAGCTGCTCGAACGGGCGCCCGTTCGTCCACGAGCGGACCGCCTGGGGAAGGTGGTCGTGATCACCGGAGCAGACGGACTTTGCAGCCGGTTGCCGGCCCCGGGATGTGAGGCTCTCTTCTTCAGTTTGTGCCGACACGCCTCGCAGCCCGTTTGGGTGCTTTGTCTCGCGCGACAACACGATCGAGGTTCACCAGGGGTCTACGGGCTTGTCATCTCCCGTCATCGTGAGTCATCTCCAGTCCAGAGGATTCCGCGCCGAGAGTGACTTGAGGTGACTTCTGATGACTGGTGGTGACAGCTGCCCATAACTCGTAATGAAGGGGTCCCCGGTTCGAGTTCGGGCGTCGGCTTGAAAATCCCTGCTCAGAGGCTACTTTTGAGAGCCGCTGAGCACTTTCATGGGTACTGAAAGGGTTCCGGCGCCGGCCGCTCGTGCTATTTGCAGGGATTTCTGGCGGCTTGAGCTGACTCGCGTTCCTCCACGACCCTTGTAAAACGTCCACCAGCCGTCCACGAACCTGACGTCACGGCCGTCCAAAGGCATCTGTGGGTCCCTTTTCGCCCCCGCGGGACGATCGAAGCCGAACCCGTGGCGGACGGCGCGCTCGCTCAGGCAGGCTTCTGGCAGACCGCCTCGATGTTGTTGCCCTCGGGGTCGAGAACGTATGCGGCGTAGTAGTTCTCGTGGAAGTCGGTGCGCACGCCCGGAGCGCCGTTATCCACGCCGCCGGCAGCGACGGCGGCGGAGTGGTAGGCGTCGACGGTCTGCCGGTCGGGCGCACGGAAGGCGAGGTGCATCGGCGCGCTCGGCTCTCCACGCTCGGAGAGCCAGAAGTCGAGCTCGCCTTCGGCCGAGCGGAACCCGACGTGCTCCTCGACTTCCATCCCGACCGTGTAGCCGAGCGGCTCGAGCGCCCGCTCGTAGAACGCTCTCGCGGCCGCGCCGTCGCGGACGTTCAGGGCAGCGTGGTCGAGCATGCAGTCACCTCCTGGTCGTCGTGGTGGATGGTAATTGCGCTGCGGCCGACGACGCCTCGTGGAGCTCGGCGAGGGCCGCCTCGGCTCGCCCTGCCGAGACGCGGTCCCCCTTCCGCTCGTACAGTCGGCGAGCGTCCTCAACAGCCGAGATAGCCTCGCTCGGACGCCCGGCGAGTCGGAGGACCTCACCGAGATCCATCAGGCCGTTGGCGTGGACGATGAGGAATTCCGTCCGCTCCACGAGCGCCACGGCCGCGCGAGCAACGGCCTCGGCCTTATCGACCTGTCCTTCCCTTGCCAACAGTTTCGAGCGGAGGGCTCGCCACTGCACCTGCGCTTGGACGTCATCCTGGGCCGCCTCCCGCTCGCTCAGCTCGGAGAGCTCTCTTGCCTCGTCGTACCGTCCCAGTGCGTAGAGGGCCTGAGCGAGCTCGTCGCGGAGCCCCATGCCGAAGTAGCTGCCGGTCATATCGGAGCGCTCGAGGACGGCC
>JBOGZL010000406.1:0-2219 GCA_050697195.1 Solirubrobacterales bacterium | reverse complement strand
CCGGCTCCAGGTTCAGCTGGCCCTCGGCCACCTCGAGGTCGATGCGCGTCAAATGGCGACACTCGAGATAGTTGATGAGGTCGGAAGGGGAGAGGACGAGCCCTTCCTCTAGCTGCTCCACGTGTGTTCTCCTCACTCTCGCCTGGTAGCTCGATCCGATCCCATCACATCACGCAGGTCGGCCAGAGGTAAGGCTTCTGATGAACGAGCAAGGGGTAATCGGGACGAAGGTTGTGTACCTGCAGGACGCTGCCCGGCACCTCGGTTGGTTCCGCAATTCAGTGGCACAGCCACAGTCAGACGTATCGCCCAAGGGGCGGTAGATTGGGCGTGTGGCAACCCGCAACCCGCCGTGGGCTGAAGACGAGCTGATCCTGGCCCTGGATCTTTACTTACGAAAGGGGCTTCTGGACGATACGGACCCGGAGGTGGTCGAACTAAGCAAGATCCTGAACAAGCTGCCGAGTCAGGTCGAGCGCCGCGACCGGGCGACGTTCCGGAACCCCAACGGGGTGGCGATGAAGCTCGCGAACTTCGCTCGGCTAGACCCGGCCTATCCAGGATCGGGCTTGAGCCGCGGGGGCCGCCGAGAGGAGGACGTATGGGCACGTTATAGCGACCGGCCGAATGAGCTTCGCCGAAAAGCAAGGAAGCTGCGCACCAGCACCTCCTACGGCACGAAGCACTACTGGCTCAAACTTGTCTACAACCGGGACGGCAATGAGCCGGACTACTGGATCGACAGGACGTGGGTGAGCGACGTTCACCGCTTGAAGGCGAACGGGGATCCGACCTACCGCCCGGGCTACAAGGTTGGAGATGAGCTCGTCATCTATGACACCGATGAGCATCGTTGCCCTGCGCGGTTGAGAGTTACCGCCGAGCCCCAGTACGACCCAACCCGCGTCAACGCTGAGGGAAGGCCAGACGACGGCGAGCGCTGGGGTTGGCTCACGGAGACAAAAACCATTGCCGTTGCCACATCTGGGGCTGCAGCACCAGATCTCACAGACATCGGCGTCAGCCCCCTATCGGTACGGCAGCAGGATCATGTCTCCCTCGAGCCCTCGCAGTACGAGAAGGCTCTTCGCGAAATCCCCGGTGAAGGCGACGATTCCGAAATCCCGGGTGCGGACCCTGATCCGATAGTTCGTTCGGCTCCCATCGAGGCCGCCAACGTCGAGAAAGCCGAAGTGCGGTTCGATCGGGCTCCCACAACCGTCGTCCGGCTCGAGCACAAGTTGGTTCAGGAGTACGCCGAGTACCTCGCCCAGAAGGGTCGACACGTTGAGCGAAAGAAGATCGTCTTCTTTCCGACACAGCAAATTGCGTGCGATGCCTGGGAGGCGGACCGAGGACACCTAATAGAGGCCAAGGGCAAAGCAGAGCGGGGTGCTGTCCGTATGGCGATTGGTCAGCTCGCCGACTATGAACGCCATATCGAGGGAGTTCGGAGACGAGCACTGCTCGTCACCGAGCGGCCGTCCCCGGATTTAGAGGAACTGCTCCGCGTGCAGCACATCGATGTGATTTGGAAGTCGGGTGACGGATATCGCGACAACGCTAGGGACGCGTTCGTGTAAACGCCACGGCGATGCCCGTCGCAGCTCAGACCGATCGCGCGCGTCGGCACCTTGGCCTCGCATCTCGTTCTTCGCAGGTGCGTTCGCCGAAGACGCTCGCGAGCGATCGGTTGGTCATCGAGCTACACCACGAACCGATACTCCAGCTGGTATGAACGTGAGTGTTCTTGGTGATTTGCCATGGAAGGCGGCCAGGGCAGCACCCCGATGTGTGGAGTCGCCCGGCGGCGGCGCCTACGTCGTGACGGAGCCGGACGGCTGGTCGGCTCCAGTGCTCTGAGTGATCAGATCTTCAGCTGCGAAGGATGAGTCAGACCGCGCAGCTCTTCGATCCGATGCTGTGGCTACGGTTGTGACGGTCGCTACGACCGGTAGGTAGACGGAGGATGTCCCGACCGTCGTGGAACTTCGCCGGCGATCCTCACCTGACGATCAGACCGTAACGGGCTCGGGCACCTCCTTCGTCTTCGGGGCTGGGTAGGGAAACAGCAGCGACCTCGCGCTCCACCGCGATCGCCAGCTTGCCGAGGTCGCGGTAGCCGATCACCCGCCGGAACTGGCGCTCGGCCTCGAGCATGCCGGCCGCCGTCCAGCGAAGCCGCATGTCGCCGTCGGACCAGCGCTTCACGTTGCGCT
>JBOGZL010000405.1:0-6775 GCA_050697195.1 Solirubrobacterales bacterium | reverse complement strand
GCCCAACCGCGGTGCAGATCTGGCGGTAGGTGGTGATGTTGTCCGCCGTGCGGGTCGCGCGGTCGAAGCGGAAGTTGAGCTCGAGCTGGCCGGGGGCGTCCTCGTGGTCGCCGTAGCTCATGTCGAGGCCCATCGCCTTGCCGTACGCGATCACGTCGAGGATCACCGGGCGAAGCTGCTCGAACTGGTTGATGTGGTAGCACCACGGCTTCGTCACGCCCTCGGGCGCGCCGGATTCGTCCTCGGACAGCTTCAGCCACATCATCTCCGGCTCGATCCCGCACAGGAAGGTGTAGCCGAGCTCCTCCTCGACGTCGTGCGCGATCCGCTTCAGGTTCTGGCGCGGGTCCGCGTCGAGCAGCTCGCCGGTCTCGGTGTCGTAGCAGTCGCAGTACACCCGCGCCACGCGCGGGTCCCACGGGAGGCGCTCGAAGGTGTCCAGGTCCGCGATCGCCGCGAGCTCGGACTCCTCGGGCCCGAAGCCGATGTAGTTCTCCTGCCGGTCCGTGAAGAGGTCGGCCGTGGCACCGTAGACGAGCTGGTAGCCGCGCTCGGCGACCTGGGGGAACCAGCTCGCGACCACGCCCTTGCCGTTGATGTGGCCGCTGATCGAGACCTGCTGGAAGAACACGTACTCGATCCCCTCGCGCTCGATCTCGGTGACGACCTCCGCGATCCGATCGACGCGGCCGGACGCCGAGCGAGCCTCCTCGAGCGTCTTCGGCGGCGGCTCGATCTTCGGCGAGTCGAGCACCCTCTGAACCACGCTCCCGCCGTTCTCCTTCGCTGCCACTACTTCCCTCCTCGTCCGATCACGGCGATCACCATTCGCAGCCAACTATATCCGCCGGTTGAACAAAAAGGTACATTCGCGCCACGCCCCGTGGAACTGCGCGCGGTGGCCTGCTCGGTGGCGTCGGCAACACAAAGGCTCTTGACTAAAGACCTAGAGCTATTCACAGCCTTCTGTCTAATCATCATCTGCGCAATTCGCTTGATCGGAGGGGGTCTTGCCGGTTCACTGACAATTAGGGGTCAGCGGTCGAGCGAGGAGAGAACATGTCCATTCCCGTGCGTTTGCATCGCAGCGAGCTCTGCGTTCCCGGCACCAACGAGCGGATGCTCGAGAAGGCGCCAAGCCTGGGAGCCGACGTCGTGATGCTCGACCTCGAGGACGCCGTCGCTCCGGCCGACAAGTCCCAGGCACGGAAGAACGTGATCACGGCGCTCCGCGAGCTCGATTGGAACGGCTGCACCGTGACCCTGAGGATCAACGGGCTTGATACTCACTACTGCTACCGCGACATCGTCGACGTCGTCGAGCAGAGCGGCAAGTGGCTCGACACGGTCCTGATCCCGAAGGCCGGCGGCGCGGGCGACATTCATCACGTGGCGACGCTACTGACCCAGATCGAGGATGCGACCGGCATCCACGAGCGGCTCGGGATCGCCGCGCTGATCGAGACGGCGCCCGGGATGCTGCACCTCAACGAGATCGCGGCCAGCTGCCCGGAGCGGATGGAGGCGCTGATCTTCGGCGTCGCGGATTACGCGGCGTCGCTCCAGAGCCACACCGCCTCGATTGGCGGCTCGGACGCCAACTACGCCGTAATCACCGATCCCGACGAGAGCGGAGCGGACGACCGAGAGCGCCATTGGGGCGACCAGTGGCACTACCCCCTGGCTCGAATCGCCGTCGCCTGTCGGGCGCACGGACTGAGGCCAGTCGACGGTCCGTTCGGCGACTTCAGCGATCGCGAGGGCTACCTCGTCGCCGCTCGACGAGCCTCCATCCTCGGCTTCGAGGGCAAGTGGTGCATCCACCCCAGCCAGGTCGAGCTCGCCAACCAGGTCTTCTCCCCGGATGATCGCCTGGTCTCTCGGACGCGCCGGATCATGGCCGCGATGGAGGAGGCGGCTGAGGCCGGTAAGGGCGCGGTTTCGCTCGATGGCCGCCTCATCGACGCGGCTTCGCTGCGCATGGCTGAGCACCTGCTGGCCAAGATCGAGCTGATCGAGGAGCGTCAGAACGGCTCCCCGCCGGTCCGCGCGGAACAGGTCGCGGCGGGCGGCTGACGAGTCGCTCGCAACTCTCCGCAGTTCCCGAGCGCGAGGGATGTGGCCGGGCTTGGACACGAGCGCACCCGAGACCATGCCGGGGCCCGCCTGGAGCGAGCGAAACGGCGACGGCGACCTGAGGCTGCTTCAGGAGCTGCTCGTGGAGGTCCTGCTCGAGCAGGGCGGAGAGGCGCTCGTCGCGAGGGTCGGCGAGATCCATGAGGCGGCGAGCGCCGCCCGTTCCGACCCGGAGGGGGCACAGAGACTCGAGGGGCTGATCGAGGGCCTGGATCCGGCGACGGCGCTCGAGCTGACCCGAGCGTGCACCCTCGAGCTCGGAATTGGCAACCTCGCCGACCAGGTGCAGCGGCTGGGGGCGCTGAGGGCCACGGACGCCCCCGGCGCCCCGGAGCCGTCGGATTCGCTCGCCGCCTCGGTCCGGCCCCTGACCGGTGCGCCCATGCCCGAGCTTGACATCCGGTTGGTGCTCACGGCCCATCCCACTGACCTCGCCCGCCGTTCGGTTCTCACCAAGCACCAGACCATCGCCACTCGGTTGGATGAGCTCGGCGATCCGCGGCTCGGCAGTTCGCTCAGAAGCCGGCTGACCAATGAGATCCTTGAGGCGCTCGCGATCTGGTACAGCACCAATGAGGTTCGCCCGATGCGCCCACGGGTCGGCGACGAGGTTCGCCGGCTCATGTACTTCTTCCAATCGGTGCTCGTCGACGCGGCGACGGAGCTGGCGATCGACTACCAGCGCATCCTCGGCGATGACGTCACTTCACCCCCGCTGCGCTTCGGAAGCTGGGCGGGAGGTGACATGGATGGCAATCCGAGCGTGACGCCCGAGACGGTGCTCGAAACGGTGCGCACCCAGCGCAGCCTCGCCCTCACGATGCTGATCGAGCGGGTGACCCCGCTGCGCCAGACGCTTTCGCAGAGCGACGCCGCGCTCTCCCCCAGCGGCGAGTTGCGTAGCTCGATCGCGGACGATGAGCGCGAGCTCAGCGATACCGCTCGGTTCCTCGCCGGCCGCTACCCCCACGAGGCCAACGAGCCTATTCGCCGCAAGCTCGCCTACGTGCTGGCGCGACTCCGCAACACGTTGCGCGCAACGACGGGCGACAGTGAGGGTCCCCTCGAACCGGGATATTCGACTGCAGCATCGCTCGAACAGGATCTCTGCCTGATCCGCGACGAGCTCGGTTCCGCGCTCGTAGGCCGAGGGCGCATTGCGCGGCTGATCTGGCAGGTGCGGATCTTCGGCTTTCACCTCGCGACTCTCGAGGTGCGCGAGAACGCACCGGAGATTCAGGCCGCGTGCCGGGCACTGATCCCGAACTACGCAAGCGCCAACGACGAGCAGGCGCGCGAGGCGGTCCTGACCGCCGCCTGCCTCGAGGGGCCCGCGAGGTTCGATCCCGCACCGCTTCCCCGTCCCGCGGCAAGCTTCGAGGCGGCGGCGCGCGCGATCCGGCGCTTTGGCGCCGATGTGCTGGACAGCTTCATCGTCTCGAATGCCGAGCGCCCGTCGGACGTGCTCGCGGCCCTCTCTCTAGCCCGGCGGGAAGGGCTATTCGACCCGTACGCTGCCGCCGGCGATGGACACTTCGGCGTCTCCCTCACCAACATCGTGCCGCTGTTCGAACGCCGCGCGGCGCTCGAGCGGGCAACGCAAACCATGGACAGCCTGTACTCGAACCGCGCCTACCTCGCTCAGCTCCGCGGCCGGGATCAGCGGCAGGACGTGATGCTCGGGTATTCGGACTCGAGCAAGGAGATCGGTTTCCTTGCGAGTCAGTGGACGCTCTACCGCGCTCAGGAGAGGCTCGCCGCCCAGGCACGCGACCGCGGCGTGTCGCTGCGGCTCTTCCATGGGCGTGGTGGGTCTCCGTCACGCGGCGGGGGGCCCGCGTATCGTTCGGTCCTAGCCCAGCCGCCGGGCACGGTGGCGGGAAGGATCAAGGTGACCGAGCAGGGAGAGGTGATCACGGCCAAGTTCGCCCAGCGACACCTCGCGGCGCGCTCACTCGAGCAGACGGTCGCAGCGGTGATCCAGGCGACCACTGCCCCCGGAGTCGAGCTCGAGCCGGCCTGGGGCGATGAGATGGCGACCATGGCCGAGGCGAGCCGACGGGCGTATGAGCGACTGCTCAGCGCTGCGGGCTTCGCCGAGCTGTTCCAGCGGTGCACCCCGATCGAAGTGCTCGGCGAACTCAACATCGGCTCCCGCCCGATCGCCCGCCCGGGCTCGGACGTGCTCTCGGGGCTGCGGGCGATTCCGTGGGTTTTCTCGTGGACCCAGAACCGCGTCGGCCTGCCCTCCTGGTACGGAGCCGGTACGGCACTCGACGCGGGTGATCTCGAAAGGCAGCGCGAGATGTGGTCTCGCTGGCCCTTCTTTCAGCACATCGTCTCCACGCTCCAGGCTTCCCTCGCCGCGTCGGACCTGTGGATCGGCCAGCGATACCTCGCGCTCGCGGGCGGTGATGGACGAGTGCAGGATGTGTGGCGCCAGATCCGCGGCGAGCGTGACCGCTGCGACGAACGCCTGCGGGCCATTACCGGTCACCGGCCGTTGCCCGACGCCGGCCCTGAAGCGCTCCAGCGCTACGACCGCAGGCTCCCGTGGCTCGATGCGCTCTCGTTCATGCAGATCGAGTTCCTGCGGAGGCACCGCGACGGCGACCCGACGGCTCGCGAGCCGCTCCTCAACACGATCGCCGGCATCGCCGCGGGGCTCCGGCAGACGGGCTGAGCGGGGAGGCCAGGCCGACGGATGGGCGGCTCGCGACGGCGCACCCCACCCGGCGGAGGGCTGCCCATGTGGCATTCTCTGTAAATGACGCGACCGGTCGTCCTTGGAGTGGTGGGGGATTCCGCTGCCGGCAAGACCACCCTGACGCGCGGCGTGGTTCGCATCCTCGGTGGACGTGACCACGTCTCCTACATCAGCGGCGACGACTATCACCGCTACGGGCGGCAGCAGCGAGCCGAGCTAGGCATCACGCCGCTGAATCCGGCGGCGAGCCATCTCGACATTCTCGGTCAGCACCTCGGGCATCTCCGAGACCGGGAGCCGATCCTCAAGCCGGTCTACGACCACCGCAGCGGGACCCTGGAGCCGCCGGAGGTCGTGCGCCCGCATCCCTACGTGGTGGTGGAGGGGCTGCTCAACTTCCACTCCGAGGAGCTTCGCGCCGCCCATGACATCCGCGTGTTCCTGGCGCCGCCCGAGGAGCTGAGACGAATGTGGAAGCTTACGCGTGACTGCACGCGCCGGGGCTACACGACCCACGAGGTGTTCAGCGAGCTGGATCGTCGCGAGCAGGACGTCGACGCCTACATCCAGCCCCAGCGGAAGCAGGCGGACATCGTCGTGTCGTTCAGGCCCACAACGAGTCGCGACCCTGAGCGCCTCGATGCACACGTGATCCTTGGGGACACCCTCAAGCATCCGGACCTGTCGCCCGTCCTCCGGCCCGACGGAGACGGTCCGACTCTCGTTCGCCACGAGCAGGAATCCCTGCTCCGGATCCCGGGCGACACCGACCCGGAGCTCGCAACAGAGCTCGAGGAGGCGGTCTGGCAGCGGATGCAATACGCGAGTCACCTACGTACCCAGCGACTCGGGGAGTTCACGATCGGGACCGACCTGCACCGCTCGGAGTCGCTTGCCCTCGTCCAAGCGCTGCTCCTCTATCACCTCGTCTCGACGCGCGCCACGATCAGCGCCGGGATCGATCCGCACGACCGGCATGTTCCGGGCGTCACCGGCGCGGATTCGGTGCTTCACGCCTGAACCGGATCAGCTCGCGGCGAGCCGCCGCCGAGCCTGTGTCTAGTCGCCGTGGACGCGGGCGAGCGCTTGACGGGCTGCCGGGGAACGCACGTACTCGATGAACTCTTCGATCGAATCCGAGCTTGGACCGACGGTCGACTTGACCACGTGCCAGGAGCGTCTCGGCAGACCCCCGCGGGGGCTGATCGTCGCCAGGCGGCGGGAGCCAAGCTCGAGCTCGACCGCCTCACGAGACTGAAGTGCAATCCCGAGCCCCATCCGAGCGGCGTTCTTGATCGCGCCGTTGGACCCGAGCGTCAGCAGCGGGGGATGAAGCTGGTGGGAGTCCAGGTAGAGCTCGCAGAGGCGGCGCGTTCCCGATCCCTGCTCGCGCATCAGCCACGGGGTGCCCGCGAGCTCATCGACTGCGACCCAAGGGCGCTTCGCGAGGGGGTCGCCGGGCACTGTGATGAGGACGAACTCGTTGTCAAGGAACGGCATCCCCTCGAAGCCGCGACCCTCGGGGGCACGTCCCGAGATCGCCACGTCGGCCTCGTGCGCCTCGAGCCGCCGGAATACCTCCTGGCGGTTGCCCACGTCGACGCTCACCTCCAGCTCGGGCTGACGCTCCCGGAAGGCCCTGACGAGCGGTGGCAACAGATACTCCCCGGCGGTGGTAACGGCAGTGATCCGCAGGTGGCTTCCGGTGCCCTGAGCCACCTCCCCGGCGACCTCGGAGCCCTCCTTGAGGAGGACGAGGACGTCGGTTGCGTACCGCGCGTAGGCCTCGCCGGCCGGGGTCGGCCTGACGCCGCGACCCGCGCGCTCGGTCAACTCGACCCCGACCTCGCGTTCGAGAGCCGCAACCGCAGCGGAGACCGAGGGCTGCGTGACGACGAGCTCGTCGGCCGCGGCCGTGACCGAACCGAGGCG
>JBOGZL010000404.1:0-42769 GCA_050697195.1 Solirubrobacterales bacterium | reverse complement strand
CGCTCGGCGCCGCGGCGGCTGTTGACGAAGATGATCGTCGAGGTGTGTTCGCGGACCAGCTTCAGCAGCTCGGGATAGATCGCGGGCCAGATCGAGCGCGTGCCGCCGCCTCCGTCGAGCGACACCTCGCTCGGGTCGGGAATCCCCGAGTCGCCGCCGTCGCGGCGCTTCTCGATCGAGGCGTCGGGCTCGGTCATGTCCTCGACCGGGACGCGGATCTCGAGGTCGAGCTCCTTGCTGCGGCCCGCGTCGACGATCTCGCACTCGCGCCGCGGGCCGACGAGGAACTTCGCGATCCTCTCCAGCGGCCGCTGGGTGGCGGACAGCCCGATCCGCTGGACGGAGGAACCATCGTCGGTCCTTCGCACCAGCTCGTCGAGCCGCTCGAGCGTCAGGGCGAGATGGGACCCGCGCTTCGACTGCGCGACCGCGTGGATCTCGTCCACGATCACCGCCTCGGCCTCGGTGAGGATCTCGCGCGCCTGCGAGCTCAGCATCAGGTAGAGCGACTCGGGCGTCGTGATCAGGATGTCGGGCGGCTTGCGTCGCATCGCCTGGCGCTCTCGCTGGGGCGTGTCGCCGGTCCGCAGCCCGACCTTGATCTCCGCCCCGATTCCCGCGAGCGGGGCGCGCAGGTTGCGCTCGATGTCGTACGAGAGCGCCTTCAGCGGCGACACGTACACGAGCCTCACCCCCTGCCCGAGCCGCTCGGGCTCCGAGGCGAGGCGGTCGATCCCCCACAGGAACGCGGCGAGCGTCTTCCCGGACCCGGTCGGGGCGCAGATCAGCGTGTGGGCGCCGGATCCGATCGCGGGCCAGCCGCCGGCCTGCGCGGGCGTCGGGTCCTCGAACGAGGACTCGAACCAGCGCCTCACCTCGTCGCTGAACGGCCCCAGGGGGGTGGTTTCGTCGCTTGTCGATCGCACGGTGCTCAACCCATCGATGTTACGCCACGCCCAAGCGACACCGGCCGCGCAGCGCGGATCGAGCGTCGGGCCATAGGCTTTCGACCGACGGAGACGATGCGGATCCTGTACGGCGTCAACGGGGAGGGCATGGGCCACGCGACCCGGTCGGAGGTCGTGATCGGCTCGCTCCTGCGCTCCCACGACGTTCGCGTCATGGCCTCGGGCGCCGCGTATCGCCACCTCCGCGACCGCCTCCCGCGGGTGGACGAGATCTTCGGGCCGACGTTCGCGATGGACGAGGGCGTTATCCGGCGCTGGGCGACGGTGCGCCAGAACGTGCAGCACGCCGTGCACGAGCTCCCCGACACGGTGAAGCGGTGGGTCGCCGAGGTGGACGAGTGGAAGCCGGATGTCGCGATCACCGACTTCGAGCCGCTCACCGGCGTCTACGCGCGCCACACCCACACCCCGCTGATCGCGGTCGACAACATGAACATCCTCGACCGCTGCCGCCTCGACGCGGAGATCATCGGCGCCCAACGCCAGGACTACCTGCTCGCGCGGGCGGTCGTTCGGTCGATGGTCCCAGGCGCCGTCGAGTACATCGTCACGACGTTCTTCGAGCCGCCGATCGCGCGCGGCGGCACCACGCTGGTCCCGCCGATCGTCCGCCCCGAGATCGTCGACGCTCGCCCCGAGCGCGGCGAGCACCTCGTCGTGTACTCGAGCGGGGACCCGCACCTGCTCGACGCCCTGCGCGCCGTCGACGTGCCGGCCCGCGTGTACGGGATGCGGGGAGGGCCGGACCACGTCGAGACGGAGGGAAGCATCGAGCTGCGACCGCGCTCGAGCGAGGACTTCGTCGAGTCGCTGCGCACGTCCCGGGGAGTGATCGCCGGAGGCGGCTTCTCGCTGCTCAGCGAGGCGGTCTACCTCGGCAAGCCGATCCTCTCCCTCCCCCTCCAGGGCCAGTTCGAGCAGACGATGAACGCCCGCTACGTGGAGCGGCTCGGGTACGGGCTGTGCGCGGAGTCGGTGAGCGGGGACGTGGTGGGCGGGTTCATCGACCGGCTGCCCGAGTTCACGTCCGCCCTCGGGAGCTACCACCAGGACGGAAACGACCACACCCTGCGCACGATCGCCGAGCGCGCCACCGCGGCCGCCGCGGCGCAGCCGCGCGAGCTTCGCCGCGCGCGGCGGGTGGCGCGGAGGGCGTCGCGATGAGCTCCGCGAAGCGCGCCCTCGGCGCTGCCGCTGCCGGGGCGGCCGGGTTCGCCTGGTACCACGGCCAGGTCCCGACCTCGCAACTCTACGGACACACTATCTGCCGCGTGCCCGAGGCCACAAAGACGATCGCGCTCACCTACGACGACGGCCCGAACCCGAAGGAGACCCCGCGGCTGATGCGGGTGCTCGAGCGCCACGGCGCGAAGGCGACGTTCCTGCTGATCGGGCGCTGGGCGGAGCGCGAGCCGGCCCTGATCCGCGAGCTGGTGGAGGCCGGCCACGCGATCGGCAACCACACCTTCACGCACCCGACGATGGCGCTTCGGACGATGGGCCAGCTTCGCGAGGAGCTGCGGCGCTGCCGCGAGGCGATCGAGGCGGCGGAGGTCGAGATCTCCAAGGTCGACGGCCGCTCCCTGATGCGCCCGCCGTACGGACGCCGCCGGCCCGCGACCCTCCGGGTACTGAAGGAGGAGGGCTACGTGCCGCTGCTGTGGTCGATCACGTGCTACGACTGGCGCCGCACCGCCACCCCGCCGAAGCTGGTGCGGCGCGCGACCCGCGCCCGCGACGGCGACATCATCCTGCTCCACGACGGGTACCACAAGGATCCCGAGCACGACCGAAGCGCCTCGATCGAGGCGACCGACCAGGTGCTGGAGCGGATGACCGCCGACGGCTACCGGTTCGTGACGGTCCCCGAGCTCGTCGCGGCCGGGCGCGCCGGGTAGTCGAGCCGCTCACCCGCGTCGTCCGACCGGCCCGCTTCACTGACGGGGCGAGGATCCCTGGTGACCGTGAGGACCAGAGCACGCGTGGCGGGTGCTTATGCGATCGCACTCATCGCGCTGATCGTCGCCCTCGGAGGTGGCGCGTACGCGCTCAAGGGCAAGAACACGGTCGGCTCCGGCGACATAAAGCCCAACACGATCAAGCTCAAGGACATCAGCCCCTCGGCCGAGGGCGCGCGGGCCTCCGGACTCGTCGACCCCGACGGAGGCCTGATCAACGCGAAGGGCGTCGCTTCGGTGAGCCACCCTCTCACGGGGCGCTACTGCATCACGCCAAAGTCGGCGATCGATCCCGACACCGCGACGCTCGTCGTCGGGGCGGTCTTCGACCACGACAGCACCCCAGCAGGGGCGGTCGTGGCGCCTCAGTGGCTGGCGGAGCGGGTCCACTGTCCGTCGGGCACGCTCGAGGTCGCGGCGTTCCAGGTCAGCGTCGATCCGGGGGGAATCGGACAGCAGGACAACTCGTTCGCCTTCGTGATCCCTTAGCGGGCGGCGGCCACCGGCCGGATTACGCCAGCCGCCGCGCCACGCTAGCAAGCGTCGCCACCACGTGCCGCGGGTCGAACCGGACCTGCCAGTGAGTGAAGCGAAGCTGGGTGAGCCCGGCTGCGGTGTGGACCTGATCCCGGCGACGGTCGGTGGCCTGCTGCGCCGCTGTGCGGTGGTAGGTGAGACCGTCCGTCTCTACCACCAACCCCAGCTCCGGCCACCAGAAGTCCACCCTGTATCCGTTCACCACCTGACGAGTGCGGGGTGGGGGAAGTCCTGCCTCGATCGCAAGCGGCACGAACAACCGCTCCAGCTCCGAGTCGGTGAGGCGAAAGGTGTGGCGGGTGAGGGTGTCGCGTAGAACCGCCGCGCCCGGGCGTCGCGGAAGGCTTTCCAGCAGCGAAAGGAGGCGGTCGGGGTGGGTGAGGCCGAGCTTGTCGGCCTCCGAGATCGCTCTCTCCAGCTGGCCCTCACCGAGACGGGCGGCGAGGTCGATCAGGGTGCAGGCAGGGGTAGTGACAGGGATACAGCAATGGCGAGTGAGGTCGGATTCGGTAAGCGCGCGGCGGTGCACTCGGACCTCCTCGTGACGACGCGATACGCGTGGCGCGATCGAGACCTCGATCCGCCCTCGCTCGTGGTCGCGCATCCCCCACAGCGCCGCGGCGCTCTCGTAGCTCAGAGCCGCTGTTGGCCCGCAGGCCAGCACCGCGGCCATCCAGCGGCCCTTGCGAGTAAGGGTGGGTGAACCGATTGCGTACACGTCTCTGCGTATGCGGAACAGCCGGCCGCGCCGAGCGCGGTACGCGATGCCGTCCCGGCTCAGCCCGAGCGCCACGAGCTGGCCCCCGGTCACCACACCGTGCTGTTCACCGGCAAGCGCCAGCACCCCTCCGAGCGTCGGTTGAAGCCTTATCCGGCCCATAGACCCGATAAGGCTTCAAACGACCAGGCTGACCCCCCTACTTGCCCTCGTCTTCCCTACCACGGAAGCGCGTCGGCGATCTCCGCGAGCCGCGGGGCGCCGCGGTCGCGCTCGGAGAGCACCGGGTCGGCGATCGGCCACTCGACCGCGACGTCGGGGTCGTCCCACGCGATCCCGGCCTCGGTCTCGGGGTCGTAGCGGCTCGAGAGCTTGTAGGCGACGTCGGCCTCCTCGCTCAGGACGCAGAACCCGTGCGCGAACCCGGCGGGGACGAAGAGCTGGCGATGGCGCTCGTCGTCGAGCTCGTGTCCCTCCCAGCGCCGGTAGGTGGGCGAGTCCCGGCGCAGGTCCACGGCGACGTCCCAGATCCGCCCCCGTATGCAGCGGACGAGCTTCGCCTGGCCCGGTGAGGTCTGGAAGTGGAGCCCGCGGAGGATTCGTCCCGCCGAGCGCGAGTGGTTCTCCTGCACCCACTCCGCGTCGATTCCGAGCTCCCTCCAGGCGTCGTCCCTGAAGGTCTCGACGAGGAACCCACGCTCGTCGCCGTGCACCTCCGGCTCGACGAGGACGAGGCCCTCGAGCTCGGTGTCGAGCCTCCGGGGCACTAGCCGAGCGCGCGGCCGTACTGGCGCTCGTAATACTCGCGGTACTCGCCCGACCGGATCGACTCCCACCACCACCCGTTGTCGCGGTACCACGCGACCGTGCGGGCGAGCCCGTCCTCGAAGCCGACCTCCGCCGTCCACCCGAGCTCCCGGACCCTCGCGGACTCGAGCGAGTAGCGGCGGTCGTGGCCGGGGCGGTCGGCGACGTGGTCGATCAGCGAGTCGTCGCGGCCGGTGAGCTCGAGGATCGTCCGCACGACCTCGATGTTGGGGAGCTCGTCGGGGCCGCCCACGTTGTAGACCTCGCCCGCGTCCCCGCGCTCGAGCACGGTGTCGATCGCGGCGCAGTTGTCATCGACGTAGAGCCAGTTACGGACCTGCATCCCGTCGCCGTACACCGGCAGCGGATCGCCCGCGAGCGCGTTGAGCACGCACAGCGGGACCAGCTTCTCGGGGTGCTGGAACGGGCCGTAGTTGTTCGACGAGCGGACGACCAGCGCATCGGCGCCGTAGGTGTGGTGGAAGGCGCGCACGATCAGGTCGCCGCCGGCCTTCGACGCCGAGTACGGAGACGACGGCTCGAGCGGGGATGACTCGGTGAACGAGCCGTCCTCGATCGACCCGTAGACCTCGTCGGTGGAGACCTGGAGGTGGCGGACGCCGGCCTCGCGCGCCGCCTCGAGCAGCACGAACGCCCCGAACACGTCGGTGTTGATGAACTCGCCCGGGGACTCGATCGAGCGGTCGACGTGCGACTCGGCGGCGTAGTTGACGACCGCGTCGCAGCCCTCGATCGCGCCGGCGACCGCCTCGCGGTCGGAGATGTCCCCGGCGACGAACTCGAGCCGCCCGGGCGGGAGATCGCGGAGGTTCTCGCGCCGCCCGGCGTACGTGAGCTTGTCGAGCACCACCACGGTGTCGTCGGGTTGCGCGGTAAGGCGGTGGCGGACGTAGTTCGAGCCGATGAACCCCGCCCCCCCGGTCACGAGGAGCCTCACGCCGCGACCTCGCTTCGGCCCGATCCCCGCTCCGCGAGGTAGTCGCGCAGGCCCACCTTCCAGCTCGAGAGGGCGATCGCGTCGTCCCGCTCGCTCTCGAGCGCCGAATACGCGGGGCGGGGCGCCTTGCGGGCCAGCATCTCGGTGGTCGCGGCCATCACCCGGCACTCCACCCCGGACTGATCGAAGATCTCCTGCGCGAACTCGAACCACGAGCAGGCGCCCGCCGCGGCGACGTGGTGGACCCCGTACGCCTCGCCCTCCATCAGCTCGGCGATCGCGCCCGCGAGGTGCGACGTGTACGTGGGACACCCGACCTGGTCGCTCACGACGAGGACCTCGGGTTGCTGCTCGGAGAGCTGGAGCATCGTCTCGACGAAGTTGCGGCCGCCGGCGCCGAACAGCCACGAGGAGCGCAGCACCAGGTGCTTCGAGTTCACAGCCGCCACCGACGTCTCGCCCGAGAGCTTCGAGCGACCATATGCCGACAGCGGGCCGGTGTGATCGGACTCCACGTACGGCGTGCGCTTCCTTCCGTCGAACACGTAGTCGCTCGAGAGGTGAACGATCTTCGCCCCGACCTCCGCGGCGGCGACCGCGACGAGCCCCGCCGCCTCGCTGTTTGTGCGCGTCGCCTCGGCCTCGTGGTCCTCGGCGCCGTCGACGTCGGTCCACGCCGCGCAGTTGACGACCGCGTCGGGGCGCATAGCCGCGATCTCCGCGTCGACCGCGGGGCCGTCGGTGATGTCGAGATCGACGTGGGTGAGGGGGAGGACCTCGGCGCCGCGGCGCTCGCACGCGCGCGCGACCTCGCCGCCCAGCATCCCGCCGGCTCCCGTGACGAGGACCCTCACGGAATCGCGATCTCCGAGTTGTCGCCGACGATCAGGCGAAGCGTCTTCGGCAGGCCGTCCCCGCGCGCGAGCTCGGCGTTTCGGCCCAGCATGCTCGCCTCCATCCGCGCCCCGAGGTCCCTCACCTGCGAGCCCGCGAGCAGAATCGAGTGCTCGACCTCCGATCCCGAGATCACGACGTCGGCCGCCACCGACGTGTAGGGGCCGACGTACGCGTCCGAGATCCGCGCCCCTGAGCCGATCACCGCCGGGCCGCGCACGACCGAGCGCTCCAGCCGCGCCCCGTCCTCGATCACGACCCGGCCCTCGACCCGGGTGTCGATCAGCTCGCCGTCGATCCGGCGCTCGATGTCCTCGAGCACGAGCCGGTTCGCCTCCAGCATGTCCTCGAGGTGGCCGGTGTCCTTCCACCACCCGCGGACCAGCCGCGACTCGACCCGCTTGCCGCCGTCGATCAGATGCTGGATCGCGTCGGTGATCTCGAGCTCGTCGCGCCACGAGGGCTCGACGGCGCGCGCGGCCTCGAACACGGCGGGGCCGAACATGTAGACGCCGACCAGCGCGAGGTCGCTCGGGGGATCCTTCGGCTTCTCGACCAGCCGGACCACGCGGTCGCCGTCGAGCTCGGCGACGCCGAACTCCGACGGGTCCGGTACCTGGGTGAGGAGGATCAGGGCATCGGGCTCGGACTCCCTGAACGCGTCCACGAGATCGCTGATCCCATCCCGGAGCAGGTTGTCGCCGAGGTACATCACGAACCGCGAGTCCGCGAGCCGGTCCTCGGCGGTGAGCACCGCGTGGGCGAGCCCGCGGGGCTCGTCCTGGGTCACGTACTCGACCCGCGCGCCGAACTCGGACCCGTCCCCGACGGCCTCGCGGATCTCCTCGCCCGTCTGCGGCGCGATCACGATCACGATCTCGGTCACGCCCGCGCCGACGAGTGCCTCGATCCCGTAGAAGAGCACGGGCTTGTTCGCGACCGGCACGAGCTGCTTCGCAGAGGTATGGGTGATCGGGCGCAAGCGAGTGCCTGCGCCGCCGGAGAGAATCAGCCCCTTCAGCGCCTCCATCGTGGGGCGCGAAGGCTAGCGCGGGGAGCGCCGCGGGTCGTCGTGCGTCGCTAGTACGTGCCGCCGAGCTTGCGGTGGTCCCAGGTGGCGGTGCGTCGCGGGTGGAAGTGGATCGCGACGCGCTTCGCCGCCTGGGCCTGGAGCGCCGCGGCGGCGTCGCCCTCGACCGACTCGATCCCCTCCGAGTAGCGAACCGTGAGCTCGCGGCCGAACCCCGACACGGTGTCGAGGTCGCGATGGATCTCGGCCTCGGCCTCGATCATCACCCCCCGCAGCTCGGTGTACTCGTGGCCGGTGTCGACGAGCAGCGTGGCGCGGGGATCGCGCTCGAGGTTTCGGACCTTCTGGGACTTGGCGTAGGTCCAGATCCAGACCTCGGCGTCGCGCGGCACGTACCAGAGCGGCATCGAGTGCGGCCACCCGCGTGGGCCGAGGCTGGAGACGACCACCACCCGCTCGGTCTCGATCAGCTCGCGCTGCTCGCGATCGCTGAGCGTGATCTCGGCTCGCCTGCTCACGGATGCAGCGTGAGCTCGCGCCACGGCCCCTCGCCGACCATCGGCTGGGTGCGGCCCTCGAGCCAGTCCACCTGGAGGTCGTCGTAGTGGCGGCTCCCGGCCTGGCCCGACTGGCCGGTGAACGCCTGCCACCGTGAGCCGGCGGGGTCGCCCGGGTCGGCGACCATCCTCCAGCACGGGGCCCACACCGCCCGAAACGGGTCGTTGGGGTCGTGCGCGATCTGGCTCACGGTCTCCTGCCCGCCGCCTGCCTCGAGGCTGCGGTTGAAGACCTGCGCAAAGACCGGATTCGCCTCGCCGATCACGTGCGGGAACTCGAGCCGGTGCACGCGCCCCCACCGCCACCGTGTGGGCTCGGACCCGTAGCGGTCCCCGAGGTCGTCGATCGCCCCGCGCAGCGCGTCGAGCGCGAGCTCGTCCCACGGGCGCCCGACCAGCTCCTCGTCGCCCTCCTCCCACAGCGCGAGCAGGTGCGAGTGCCACCGCCACGGCGAGGTGACGTGATTGATGAATCCGCTGTCGGAGCGGTCGAGCCACCGCTCGGTGAGGTCGCGGTCGCGGATCGTCGCCCGCGCGACCTCGCGCGCGAGCCGCATCGTGAACGCCTCGTAGATCGTCGCGGCGATCGACTCGGGCTCGAGCCGCCCGTCCCAGCTCTTCAGGCGCTCGATCGCGGCGACCTCGCGCTGGTCGCGGGGGCGAAGCCGGGCCAGCCGGTGGACGGTCTCGATCCCGGGGATCGAGTGGTTGTCCGTCTGCATCTCCTCGAAGCTCTCGGGGTCGTGCTCGGGCCGGGCGAGGATCAGCTCCTCGATCCGGCGCGCGCGATATCCGTCCAGGTACTCGCTAGTGATGTGGTAGGGGTAGTCGTCGGGCGCGATCCGGTTGTTGGCCGTGATCAGGTAGCCGCACTCGGGATCCCGGGCCTCGGGCATCTCGTCGTACGGGACGAGCCCCTCCCACTCGAACTCCCCGCTCCAGCCCGGCTTCGGGAGGTCCGGCGACCCGCCGCGGCGAATCGGGATCCGACCGAGGGTCTTGTAGCCGATGCTCCCGTGCCGATCGGCCCACAGCAGATTCGAGACCGGCGCCGCGTGCGCCGCGAGCAGATCGACCAGCTCGGGGCCGCTCGTAGGCTCGAGCACGCGCACGTTCGCCTCGCTGATCGCCGGCACGTCGAGCACCGTCCACCGCAGCGCGAGCGGCTCCGCGTCGTCGGCGCCGAGGGCCTCGTTGACGATCGGTCCGTGATGGGTGAGCCGGACCTCGATCGAGTCCGGCTCGGGCAGACCCTTCACCTCGATCTCCTCGACGACGCGCTCGAGCTGCCGCGACTCGCCCTCGAACTCGTACGTGTCACCGTCGATCCGCTCCACGAACAGGTCCATCACGTCTGCCATCGCGTTCGTGAACGCGAACGCGACATCGTTGGTCTGCCCCATCGAGATCCCGGGGACGCCGGGAAGCGACGCGCCGCGCGCGAACCGCCCGTTCAGCTCCAGGTCGACCTCGTAGAAGATCCCCGGCATGCTCGGTGGGAGGTGCGGATCCCCCGCGATCAGCGGGCGTCCGTTCTTCGTCCGCGAGCCCGAAACCGCCCAGTTGTTCGAGCCCCCGGCCTCCACCGCGAGCCCGAGCGTCTCCCGCACGCGGTCGATCTGCTCCGCGAGCCCGAGCGCGTCGCCGGAGAACGCACCCCCGGGGTCGGCGATCACCGGGTGGCCGGTCGGGTAGGGCGGATCGAGGCGCGCGGCGAGCTCCGGCCCCAGCTCGCGGGTCATCTCCGCGCGAAGCAGCTCCCGCTCCCAGTTCGTCGAGAGCCCGAACGCGAGCAGCTTCAGCGCCGCGAGCAGGTCCGCCGGCCGCCATGGCTCGAACTCGCATCGCAGGAGCTGGAACTCGGCCGGGGGCGCCTTCGCGGCATCGACGGCGGAGTTGACCCCGGCGCAGTACGCGTCGAGCTCGCCGCGAAGCTCCGGCTCGAGCTCCGCGGCCTCGCGCGCCGAGAGCCGGCGCAGGCCGAGGGTCCGCATCAGCCGATCCGTGGGCAGCGTCTGGCGCCCGGCGATCTCCGACAGGCGTCCCAACGCCATCCGCCGGTAGAGGTCGAGCTGCCAGAGCCGGTCCTGGCCGTGGCAGAAGCCCTGCCCGAACCACAGGTCGCGCCTCGCTCGGGCGCTGATGTGGGGCACTCCCCAGCGATCGCGCCGGATCTCGATCGGGCCCGAGAGCCCGCTCGCCCTGATCCGCCCGCGCGTTCGCGGGAGCGGGCGGCGGAAGAGCTGGTACCAGAGGCCGGCGGCGGTCGTGCCCGCGAGGGCGCTGAACGCGGCGCTGCCGAGCGCGGCGCGCCGGAAGGCCGTCCAGCGCGCACGCGACGCCCTTCGCGAGCCACCGATCCCGAGTGCGGTCCAGTCCAGCTTCATCGGTAACCGATCCTAGTCACGGAGGTCCGCCGGCAGGCGCCCTTCGGCCTCGAGCTTCTCGAGGTGGGCCTGCATCACCTGGGCGGCCGGGCCGCGCAGCTCGGGCGGGACGTCGTCCCACGCGTCGTCGAGGAGGCGGCCCCGGGAGCGCTCGCCGCGCTCGAGCGCCGCGACGAGCCTTCGCTCCCGTTCGAGCCGATGGTCGAGGTACTCGGCGATCTTCGCCGCGGGGTCGGTGACGAACGGCCCGTGCCCGGGGCAGAGGAGGTCGAGGTCGAACGCCTGCACGCGCCGCAGCGAGTCCATGTACGCGGCGAGCGACCCACCGTCGGGGGGGACGTAGCTCGAGCCCCACCCGAGGATCAGGTCGCCGCTGAAGCACGCGCCGTCGAGCACGAAGCAGACGTGGTCGCGCGCGTGACCGGGGGTGGGGACGGCGGTGAACGGGTCGGCGTCGGAGCGGCCGTCGCCCCACAGCACCGGGGCGTCGAGGAGGGGCGCGCCGGCGGCGTGATCGGCGTGGGAGTGGGTGAGAAGGACCCCGCCGATCCCCCCGCGCCGCTCGGCCTCCGCCGCGACGGCCTCGATGTGCCCCCGGTCCTCGGGGCCGGGGTCGATCACGAGCGCGGGGTCGCGGCCCACGACGTACGTGTTCGTGCCCTCGAGCGTCATCGGGCCGGGGTTCGGCGCGACGATGCGCGCGATCTCGGGCCGTCCGGGCGCGGTCTCGATTTGACTCACGGGCGCGGAGCTAGTCGTCGAGCGCGCTCAGCACCGCGTTGCGGGCGTCCTCGGGCTCCAGCACGACGAGGTCTCCGGCGCCCTTCAGCACCTCGCGGATCAGCCACGCCGCCCCGGCGTAGGGCAGCTCGACCGTCACCGCGCCGTCCGCCAGCTCCTCGATCACGGTGCGCTCCTCGCGGATCCAGCGCGCCCGCTCCGGTGAGACCCACACCCGGGCCACCTTCGCGTCCTCGACCTCGCCGTCGGTGAGCCACGTCTCCAGCCCCGGCATCTCCTCGACCTCCGGTCGCGCCTCGAACCGGCGTCCGGTCGGCTTCGCCTCCTTGATCCGGTCGAGCCGGAAGTGGCGAACGTCGTCGCGGCCGAGGTCCCAGCAGCCCACGTACCAGCCCTCCGGGCCGTTCGCGAGCCGGTAGGGCTCCACCTCGCGGTTCGTGAACTGGTCCTCGTTCTCCTTGTAGTACTGGAGCTCGAGCACGCGGCGCTCGACGATCGCCTTGTTCACCTTGCGCACGATCTCGGAGTCGTCGCCGAGGCTCGCGATCTCCAGCCCCTCCTCGGAGGGATCGTGGCCGAGCGCCTTCGTGATCTTGCGCCGCGAGCTCTGCAGTCCGGCCTGGGGAAGGTGGTCGCCGAAGAGGTCGATCGCGGCGACCAGCGCCTTCGCCTCGAGCGGCAGAAGGCGCGCCGGGCGGGCGAAGCTGTCCCCGTACGCGTCCGCGTCGACCTCGATCTCACCGCCGGCGATCTCGGCGAAGAGCACGTACGTGCCGCCGCCGAAGTTGACGACGTTGAGGACCGAGATGTCCTCGCGGAGCTCGTCCTCCGTCAGCTTCAGCTCCGCGCACACCTCGGCGACCTGGAGCCGGCGCTCGCTGCGCGCCGAGTCGATCAGCATGCTCGCGAGGGTGACGAGGCGGGCGAAGCGCTCGGGGCGGATCGGGGACTCCGCGTGCCCGTTGGAGCGTGCGGGCCGCACCGTCCCCTCCGCGGCCGGGCGGCGGACGGTCTTCGCCGCGTCGAAGCCGCCGCTGTGGCGTTCGCGCAGGACGCCGAGCCGCTCGGCCGCCTCGTCGGCGAGCTCCTTCGGGTCCAGCACGGTGGCGTTGTGGCGCCAGCTCAGCACCCACGCGATCAGCTGCCGGCTCGACGCGTACCGGGTCTCGAAGATCACCCCGCGCCCGGGCGCGCGGTCCCCCTTGCGCGCGGTCCGCAGCTCGCCGTAGCGACCGTAGTCGCGCTCGACCAGCCACGCGATCCGATCGCGAATGAAGACCTTCGCGACCTCGTCCATCTCCCCCATCTGCCAGTCGGCGCGGCTGCCGTAGTCGCGGCGGTCGAAGTCCTCGGGCGCGGAGAAGTCGTGCTCGGCCTTCGTCGCGTAGGAGACCTTGCCGGTGATCCGAGAGAGCCGGAACACCCGCACCGCCTCGCGCTCGTGCGAGTGGCCGATCAGGTAGAACTGCCCGCTGCGGTAGACGAGGTGGTAGGGGTCGACCTTGCGCTTCGAGGTGTCGTCGCGCTCCATCGTGTAGTAGGAGAACTCGACCGTCTTGCGGCGCGAGATCGCGGTCTCGATCTTCCCGAGCCGCTGGGAGAGCTCCCGCCCCCCGGCCGACGCGGTTACCGCGACGTCGACCGGGGCAGACTCGCCGTTGGAGAGCGGGTTCGGCCGCCCCCACGAGACCTGCTGGAGCGCGAGCCGGAGCGGCTCGGCGTACGCGAACCGGCCGTCGAGCAGCGTGAGCGCCGTGCGAAGCGCGGCAAGCTCGTCGTCGGAGAACTGGATCGACGGCAGGTAGTAGTTGTCGGGCGGGAGCGCGTAGAGCTCCGCCTCGAAGAACCCCTCGCCGGGCTTCTCGACCTGGAGCGAGATCCCCAGCGACTCGAGCTCCGCCCGGTCGGCGTAGAACCGGCGCGCGAACGCGTCGTCGTTCATCGAGCTGTAGCCCTCGACCTCCTGCTTGATCTCGAGCGCCGAAACCGGGCGACGGTTGGCCATCAGAAAGGAGATCAGCGAGAGCTGGCGGATCAGCTTCTCGGTGTCCTTGGCCACGGTTACTTGGGCGCCGAGCATCGGACGCGAAGCGCCCGACTGCGAGGTGACTGGCTGGTGCAGTTCATGTGCTGCCAGGATAGACGCGCGCCGTGCCCCGGAAGCCGGGCAAGACCGGCTTTTTCCGCGCAATTTCCGCGCGCGTCAGGCGGCGCGCGAGTTGAAGTACGCGGCGGACTCGAGCCCGCGGTCGAAGCTCGACCACGCCTCGCCGTCGCGCAGCTCTCGCTCCAGGCGGTCGAAGCTCCCGAGCTTGCCACCGAGGTTGTCGAGCGCGTGGACGAGCGTCGCCTCGCGGGTCGCCGGAACGACCGGCGACCCGTTTTCGTGCGTGCCGTGGTGGGAGAGGACGATGTGGACCACGTGCTGCGCGAGGTCGCGGTCGAAGCCCTCGATCCGATCGATCTCGCGGCGCACCAGGTAGTAGCCGAGCGGGATCTCGCCCTGGAGCCGGCCCGCGTCCGTGAGCTCGATCGCGCGCGGGTCGTCGTTGTAGGCCTGGGTCTTGCCGATGTCGTGAAGCAGCGCGCCGGTGACCGCGATGTCGCGGTCGATGCCGGGGAAGCTGGACGCAGCGGCGCTGACCGCCTCGGCGACCGAGAGCGTGTGGTCGAGGAGCCCGTGGCGGTAGGCCTGGTGGTAGAACTTCGCCGCCGGAGCCTCGCGGAAGCGTGCCCAGATCGCCGACTCGGCGCCGAAGAAGCGGTCGAGCAGCCGCCGAAGGTGCGGGTTCTGCACCGTGGCGATCAGCTCCCGGAGATCGGCCTCGAGCCGCTCGACAGGCCTCGAGGGGCCCGTCTCGAAATCGGCGCTGTCGACCTCCTCGGCGCGCACGCCGCGGATCGCGTCGATCGTGACCTTCGAGCCGTAGCGCGGGTGGACGCTGTAGCGCCCCGTCACGTGGACGATGCTGCCCTGCTCGGCGGTGTCGTGACACTCGGTGACGCCCTCCCAGGCGACCGCCTCCACCGTTCCGCTGCGGTCGGCGAGCACGAGGCGCAGGAAGTCCTCGCCGTTTCGCTTCCGGCGAAGCTCGCGCTCGCGGACGAGGAACGGCGCCGCGACGGCGTCGCCGTCGGCGAGCTCGCGGACGCTGCGGCGGCCGCCGGAAGAATTCGCGCCCTCGAGGGGCGCCGCTTCAGCGTTCATCGAGACCTGTTCGGGCATCGGAGATTCAAGTTAGAACGAGGGCCGGACGGCGCGCCCGGGCCGGAGATAGCCTTCGCCTTCCATGAGCGTGTCGCCAGAGCGAGTCTCCCCCTGACATGAGCCGCCTCGAGGGAACGGTCCTGGTCACGGGCGGCACGGGGGCGCTCGGCACCGCGGTCGTCGGCGAGCTCCTGGGGACGGGCGCCCGAGTCGTCGCCACGTGGGTCGTGCCCGAGGAGCGCGATCGCGTCGGCGAGGAGCTCGGGTCGCACGAGCTCCTCGAGCTGGTCGAGGCCGACCTCACGAGCGACGACGGTGCGGCGGCCGCGGTCCGGGCCGCCTCGGGCGCGCCGCCCCTCGCGGCGGTGGTCAACCTCGTCGGCGGCTACGCCGGCGGCGGGCGCACCCACGAGGCGCCGCCCGACGAGCTCGGCCGGATGGTGGAGCTCAACCTGATGACCGCCTACCGCACGACCCGCGCGGCGCTGCCGGCGATGGTCGAGCAGGGCGGGGGCGCGATCGTGTGCGTCGGCGCGAAGGCCGCGCTCCAACCGTTCAAGGGCTCGCCCGCCTACAACGTCGCCAAGGCCGCCGTGGTCGCGTTCGTGCGCGCGCTCGCCGTCGACTACCGCGACGACGGGATCCGCGCCAACGCGATCCTCCCGAGCGTGATCGACACACCCGCGAACCGCGAGCAGATGCCGAAGGCCGACCACTCCAAGTGGGTGCCGCCGGCACAGATCGCGCGCGTCGTCCGGTTCCTCTGCTCCCCGGACTCCGCGCCGACCTCGGGGGCCGCCGTACCCGTCTACGGGCGCGCCGGCTAGGCGAGAACCGGCGCACGGGGAAATCGGCGTTGTTACGCTCGCCCGGCGATGGGGGGTCGGATCTCGGCAGCGGTGCTCGCCGCCTTGGGATGCGTCGCGATCGCCGCGCCGGCGGCGGGCGCGGCCGAGCCGCGCGACGCCTTCGTCACGAGCTTCGACGGAACTCGGATCTGGACCCACTTCTTCCCCGGCGAGGGCGCGACCGCGCAGAATCGCCAGCCGACGATCCTCGTCGGCCCCGGGTGGAGCATGTCCGGCGAGACCGACGTCGAGGGCGAGGGCGGCGGTGCGGCGCTGTTCGGCCTCTCCCCGCTGAAGCCGCTCCACGACGCCGGCTACAACATCCTCACCTGGGACCCGCGTGGGTTCGGGAGCTCCGGCGGCACGGTCCAGATCGACGATCCGCGATTCGAGGGGCGCGACGCGCAGGCGCTGATCGACCACGTCGCGGATCAGCCGGAGGCGCGGCTCGACTCGCGCCGTGACCCGCGGCTCGGGATGTCGGGTGGCAGCTACGGGGGCGGGATCCAGCTCGTCACCGCGGCGCTCGATCGCCGGGTTGACGCGATCGTGCCCGTGATCTCGTGGCACTCCCTGACCTCGTCGCTGTTCAAGGGCGGGACGGTGAAGACGGGATGGGGCCTGGTCCTCGCCGGGACCGGGATCCAGGGCGCCGTGCTGCCGGGGATCGGCGACCCGCTCAACAACACCGGCCACCAGGACCCGCACTTCTACTCCACGGTCGCAGAGGGAGTCGCGACGGGCAGGGTCTCCGAGGAGAACCACGAGTGGTTCGAGAGCAAGGGGCCGGCGGGGCTCGTGCGCCGGATCAAGGCGCCGACGCTCCTCGTCCAGGGGACGGTCGACACGCTGTTCACGCTCCAGGAGTCGATCGACAACTTCGAGGCGATGCGCGACAACCGCCGCAGGGAGCGGACGAGGCGCGGCAAGCGACGCCGGCCCGTGCCTCTGAAGATGATCTGGTTCTGCGGCGGGCACGGCGTCTGCCGGACGGAGACCGGACCCGCCGACTACGTCACCGATCGCACCGTGGCGTGGTTCGACCGCCACCTCAGGCGCGACAAGGACGTGCGCACCGGGGCCCGGTTCTCGTGGGTCGACGAGACCGGGACGTGGCGCGACTCCGCCGACTTCCCCCTCCGGCGCGCAGGCGCGCTGCGGGCGTCGGGGTCGGGGACGCTTCCCCTCGTTCCCGGCCCGACCGGCGGCGGGGGCGTGATCTTCGCGACGCCGTCGCCGGTCGCGGTGAACGTCCCGATCGACGGGCCGGCGGAGGGCGCCAACGTGGTCGGCGTGCCCAAGCTCCGGGCCACCTACACCGGCACCGGGGCGCCGGCGAAGACGACCGTCTACGCGCAGATCGTCGATCCTCGCCGCAACATCGTGGTCGGGAACATCTCGACCCCGGTCCCGATCGAGCTCGACGGGAAGCGACACTCGCTCCGCGTTCCGCTCGAGCCGATCGCGTCGCGCGCCCCGGCCGGGGGCGGCTACCGGCTCCAGATCATCCCCTCGACGACGCTCTACGACATCCAGCGCTCGGCCGGGGCGGTCGACTTCAGCGAGGTCGAGATCGCGCTCCCGCTCTCGAGCCCGACCCGGTAGTCAGCGAAGCGAGATCGCGACCTCCTCGACGAGGTCCAGCGCGTCCTGGAGCCCGTCCTCCATCCCGGACTCGATGTGGGCGTCGCGGTGCTCCTTGCTCGTGTGCTGCACGACGATCTCGAGGGTGGTGCGCTCGCCCGCTTCGGTCAACGTCAGGGTGTTGAGCGCTTCCCCTTCGGGCATCCCCTCGTAGACCTCGGTCGAGACGATCCGCTCGTTCGGGACGACCTCGCGGTACTCGCCGTGGAACGCGACCTCGAGCCCGTCGTCCGTCACCATCGCGTACCGCCACGCGCCGCCGACCCGCAGGTCGATCTCGGCGACGGTCATCTCGCCGCGCTTCGCGCTCCACCACCGCTTCACCAGCTCGGGGGTGGTCCACGCCTTGTACACGAGGTGCTTGGGCGCGTCGAACTCCCGCGTGATCAGGATCTGCTCATCCGTGGGGAGCGTCACCGTCGCCGTTCGGCTACTCGCCTTTGCGGCCATCTCCATCCTCCTTCAGCTTGAGTTCCGACAACACGACATCGAGCTCGTCGAACTGCTCCGACCACGCGCGCTCGTAGTTCATCACCCAGTCATGGATCGGCTTGAGAGCGTGGCCGTTGAGCCGGTATAGCCGCTGCCGTCCTTCCGCACGCACGTCGACCGCTCCAACCTCTCGGAGCACCCGCAGGTGCTTGGACACCTGCGGTTGAGCCAACCCGAGCCCGCGCACGAGCTCGTTGACGGGGCGCTCGCCGCCCGCGAGGGCATCGAGGATCTGCCGCCGCCGGGGCTCGGCCACCGCATTGAACGCGTCCGCAGTCGTCGCCGCTCGTGCCATGCGTGGATCATATACCCATATGGGAATGTGTCAAGCCATGCGAGATGCTGAGCAATTCACTGTCGAAGGAGAAACGTCGCGCGGGGCCTACCGAGGCCCGGCGACGATCTCCTCGAGCACCTCGACCGAGGAATCGATCGGTGGCAGCTTCCGCATGGATTCGGCAACGCGCTGCGCTCTTAGGCGGTAGGCCGGATCGTCGAGGACCCGCTCGACCGCCCCATGGAGCGCCTCGATGGCCTCCACGGTGGGGAGCCCGAGCGCGGATCGCGTGTCCCACCCTGCGTCGAGGCAGAAACCCGCCCCCGCCCGGGCCGCGGCCTCCCCGTTGGCCAGCTGATCCGTGCTGAAGAGGGGCAAAACCACGAGCGGCGCTCCGTGGGCGAGAGCGCCGAGCGTCGATCCGTAGCCGCCGTGGCAGACGATGACGTCCGCGCGAGCGGCAACGTCGTCGTGCGGGACCCAGATCTCTACGTGGACGTTGGGCGGCAACTCGCCCAGCTCCGCGAGATCGCGCGTCGCGTCCCCCACCGTCACGAGGATCCGAGCCGGGAGCAGTGCCAGCGCGTCGACGGCCGCGCGATAGAGCTCGGGGTAGAAGGGCAGGTGCGCCCCCGCGGCGACCGAGCCGAAGGTCACGTAGACGAGGGGATCGTCGTTGCCGGGCCACCAGCCGGGCAGCGGCCCGGCGGCCTCCGACGCCCCGAAGCGGAAGCGGTGCGTGCGCTCCGGCACGACGGCAGCGGGATCCTCGAGGGCCTCCGGCATCGTCGTGAAGTAGGGCGAGTCGCGAAGCCTCTGTCCGGCCGGGTCCTCGGGCAGAGCCATCAATCGACGCGCCTCGTCGACCTCTTCCGCGGCGAGCTGGACGGTGAGCTCCTCGACCCCGGCGAGCGCGAGGCCCACGCGGACGATCGGGATCTCGTAGTACTCCGCGACGAGCGTGGAGCCGAACTCCCAGCTCTCGCGGAGAATGACGTCCGGCCGCCGGCTCTCGACGATCTCGCGAAGCCCCGCCAGCTCGGCGCGGAGGTCGATGCCGGCGAAGAACTTGCTGATCATCAGGTCGTTTGCCGTAGCGATGTCGAGCTCGGCGAACCGCCCCATGAGCGGCATCCACTCCTCCTCCGGCGGGTCGTCCACGGGGGCGAACTCCAGGCCGGCGCGCGTCACGTTCGCCTCGTTCTGTCGCTGGGCGGCGACCAGCACCTTGTGACCAGCGCGCATGCAGGCGTGCGCGAACGGGGCGAGCGGGCCCAGGTGGCCGGCGCTCCCGCGCGTGGTCAGGAGGACCTTCACATGGCGAGGGCCAGAATCGAACTGGCGACACCACGATTTTCAGTCGTGTGCTCTACCAACTGAGCTACCTCGCCGGGTCAGAAAGGCTAGCGGCCAACCGGGGCACGGGAGCGCGGGCCGGGTGTCCCTGCCCGACCCGCGCACCCGCGCGTACGACGGCTACAAGCCGCCGACGTCGACGCAGGGCTCTCGGCCGCCCTCGCCGTCCCGGCGCGGACCCAACCACCTGAGGCTGCTCATCACTTCCCCCTAACGGCTATGAGCTTGTTGCCCCCTGAGATGCTTTATACCCGACGGCGCGGAACCGTGTGTCAGTTCGCCGTCGCGCGCACCACCGCCGCGACGGCTGCGGCCGGATCGGGCACTGCCTCGACCCCGGGGGCTTCGGCCATCGGCCCCGCGCCCCGCATGCTCCAGGTGTCGAGCGCCACCACCGGGCGCCCGAGCTGGCGCGCGAACGCGATCTCGGACAGCGTTCCCCACTCGCCGCCGATCGCGATCACCGCGTCACCGGAGGCGACCACGGCGAGGTTTCGTGCGTGGCCGATCCCCGTGGCGATCACCTGCGTGCAATGTGGATTCGCCTCGGACGGGTCGTCGCCGGGGAGGATCCCGATCACCTCGCCGCCAGCCCGGGCGGCCCCACGTGCCGCGGCCTCCATCACGCCGCCGAGCCCGCCGCAGACGACCGTGATCTCCGCCTCGGCGAGCCTCCGCCCGACCTCCTCCGCCGCGGCGAGCGCGTCCTCGGGCGGATCGACGCCGCCGCCGGAAACCGCGACTTGCCGCGTTCGAGTCACCGTCGGCGACTATATCCCGGCGCGCATCAGCTCCATCAACTCGAGCGCCCCCGCCTTGTGCAGCGGCTCGTTCAGGTTCCCGCACTTCGGGCTCTGGACGCACGAGGGGCACCCGTCCTCGCACTGGCACTCCCCGACGAGCCGCGTGGCGTCCCCGAGCAGGCGCTCGAACTCGTCGTAGCCGCGGCGAGCGATCCCCACCCCCCCGGGATGGCCGTCGTAGATGAAGATCGTCGGACGGGCGGTCTGGAAGTGGACGTTCGTGGACAGCCCGCCGATGTCCCACCGGTCGCACATCGCGACCAGCGGCAGAACCGCGATCTGGCTGTGCTCGGTCGCGTGCAGCGCCCCCAGCAGGACCTCGGTCGGGAGCGCTCCCGACAGCTTCGGCGGGAGCACATACCAGAGCGCCTGGGTGATGAAGTTCTGCTCGGGAAGCTCGATCGAGACCGTGTCGATCACCTCGTGGTCGGCCAGCCGCTTGCGCTGGAACGCGATCACCTGCTCGGCGACGGACACGGTCCCGAACGCCAGCTCCACCCCCGCCGTCTCGCGCGTAGTCGAGGTGTCCTCGATGAAGGTCTCGGTCTCCTTCTTGGGCTGCGTGTACCAGTCGCCCTCGAAGCGCTCCACGATCGCCCGCCGACCCTCGACGTCGAGCTCGCGCACCTCGTATGACACACCGAGGTGGAGGTAGACGGCGCCGGGGTGAACGGTCCCGAAGGCCCGCTCCGCCTCGACCCCGCCGAGAAGCTCGCCCGAGCGGCGCTCGATCACCGCGACGGTGTCGGGAGAGGCGGATCGCAGCGACACCTGGCCCGCGGGGAACCCCGGCCCGCGCACGACGTAGCGCCCGCCGCGCCCGCGGCGCAGCTTCCCGAGCCGAACGAGCTCGTCCGCCCGCTCCCGCCACCGCGAGCCGAGCAGCTCGTCGTCGGCCGACCCGGCGACCTCGTCCTCCCCCAGCACCCCCTGCTCGCCCCCTCCGAGCGGCGCCTCGTAGGCGGCCGCGATCAGGTGCTGGAACTGGATCTGCTCGCTCTGGTGGTCGAGGATCGCCGCCTCGACCGGCCGCCCGAGGAACTCCTCGGGGTGGCGGCAGAAGAACTGGTCGAGGGCGTCCTGGCCGGCGTCGTAGAGCGCGAGACCCTCCCGGCGCCGTCCCGCCCGGCCCCACATCTGACGCAGGCTCGCGACCGTGCCGGGGAACGTGACGCAGATCGCCGCGTCGAGCTCGCCGACGTCGATCCCGAGCTCGAGCGCGTCGGTTGCGACCACCGCGAGCAGCTCGCCGCCCGACAGTGCCGCCTCGATCTCGCGACGCTGCTGGGGCGTGTACCCGGCACGGTAGGGAGCGATCAGCTCGCCGAGCTCGCCCCGGCCCTCCTCGCGCAGTCGCTCGCGCGTGAAGCGCTGGATCAGCTCGATCCCGCGACGGCTGTTGAGGAAGCAGATCGTGCGCAGCCCCTCGGTGACCAGGGCGGCGAGCAGGTCGGCGCCCTCGGACAGCACCGAGCGCCGCGTCCCCGAGCGCTCGTCGAGCAGCGGCGGGTTCCACATCGCGATCCGCCGCGACGCCCGCGGGGCGCCGTCGGAGTCGATCAGCGCGAACTCGGCGCCGCACAGCCGCTCCGCGAGCTCGACCGGGTTCGCGATCGTCGCCGAGGCGAGCAGGAACCGCGGCTCGGCCCCGTACATCCGCGCCGCGCGGCGCAGCCTCCGAAGCACGTTTGCGACGTGGGACCCGAACACCCCCCGGTACGCGTGGGCCTCGTCGACCACGACCCACCCGAGGTTCGCTAGGAAGTCCCCCCAGCTTCTGTGGTGGGGAAGGATCCCGATGTTGAGCATGTCGGGGTTGGTGAGCACGAGGTTGGAGCGCCGACGGATCGCCGGGCGGTCGTCGCGCGGCGTGTCGCCGTCGTAGATCGCGTGGCGCAGGTTCGGCGGTCCGAGCGCCGACAGCGCCCGCGCCTGGTCCTGGGCGAGCGCCTTCGTCGGGTACAGGTACAGCGCGCGGCGCCGGGCCTCGCGGGCGAGCCCGTCGAGGACCGGGAGGTTGAAGCACAGCGACTTTCCGCTCGCGGTCCCGCTGGTGACGATCATGTTCCCGTCCTCGGCCGCGCCGATCGCGTCGACCTGGTGCGAGTAGAGCGCCTCGATCCCGGCGCCCCGCAGCGCCTCTCGGAGCTCGGGGTGAAGCGATCGCGGCATCCCCGCGAGCGCCGCCGGGGCGGGATCCTCGGCACCCTCGGCGACCAGGCGTCCGTCGTCGCGACCCGGCTCGATCGCGCGGCCCCACACCGAGCTCACCGCCTCGACCTCTGGACCGCGGAGCGGGCTAGCCATTCGCGATCCGGTGCGCGACCCGCATCGCGTCGAGCGCGCTGCGATCGTGGAGGCGGAACATCTCCGCCCCCGCCGCCGCCGCCAGCGCGACCGCCGCGCCCGTCGCCCACTCACGGTCCCGGGCGGGCGCCCGCTCCTCCCACGAGCCGGCGAGGATCGCGCCGAGAAGGTCCTTTCGCGACAGCGAGATGAAGAGCGGCCGGCCGAGCTCGTGGAGCTCGGCGAGGCGCATCAGGATCTCGATGTCGTCGTCGAGGGAGAGGTCGAAGTCGAGACCCGGGTCGAGCGCGATCTGCTCCTCGCGCACGCCGCGCGACACCGCGTCGGCGATCCGGGCCGCGAACCACTCCCGCAGATGGGCGACGACATCGTCGTATCTCGGAGGCTCTCGCTCCTCCCGCGGCGGGCCCTCGATGTGCATCATCACCAGCCCGCTGCCGCTCTCGGCTACCAGCTCGAGCATCTCCGGATCGCGTCCGCCGCCCGTGTCGTTGATCGCCGCGGCGCCCGCCTCGACCGCCCGGCGCGCAACCTCGGGCACGAACGTATCGGCCATCACCGTGAGGCGGCGGGCGGCGAGGATTCCCTCGATCGCGGGAATCAGGCGGGCGATCTCCTCGGCGGCGGGCACCGGAGGACCGGGCGCGGCGGCCACCGCCCCGATGTCGAGCATGTCGAACCCCGCGCGGGTCAACCGCAGGCCGTCGCGGATCGCGGCGTGGGGCGTCCCGCTCCGGGCTCCCTCGAAGAAGGAGTCGTCGGTCACGTTCACGATCCCGACCCCGAGCGGACGCGGGAAACCCAGCAGCCCGTCGCGCAACTTCCACATCGTGTGCCGCTGAGCAGCGCCTGTCGAGGCCATCCGCGCTACCGTACCGCCGTGGCAGCGGGGGGCGTCTTCACCAGCTTCGGTGTCCGGAGGGGCGTGATCGGGCTTGCTGTCGTGGCTGCCACGGCGGTTCCCGCGGCAGCCGGCGCCGCCCCCGACCGCGATATCGAGGTGACGTGGAAGGAGCCCCAGGACTCGACCAGCGTCGTCAAGGCGGCGGTGAAGTGCAGCGCCGACTGCGAGGTCGAGATCAGGGGCAAGCTCGAGATCCCGCGGGCGGTCGATCCTTCGACCGGCGAGATCACGAGGCGGCGGACCGCGAAGCTGAGGCCCGACTCTGACGAGCTCGATGCGGGGCGCAAGGGGAAGTTCAGGCTTCGGATTCCGAGCAAGGCACGACCGGCGCTGGAGAACGTGCTCGCCGCCGACGGGATCGCGCTCGCGAGGCTCAAGGTGTTCACCACCGAGGCGAGCGGCAAGTCGGGCCGGGTTCGAGCCCGGATCGAGCTCGCCCAGCGACCGTAGTCGCGCCGGCGCCCACCCGGCTACCGTAGCGGCGTGGCGCTGCGCTGCGTGTACACGGACCTCGACGGCACCCTGCTCGGCAGGGGCGGCTCGCTGTTTCGCGACGCGGACGGTGAGTTCTCGCTCCTGCAGGCGCGCGGGCTCGAGGCCTGCCATCGCGCCGAGGTGGAGGTCGTGATCAAGTCCGGCCGGCGCGAGCCCCAGGTGATGGAGGACGCGCGCCTGATCGGCCAGAGCTCGTACATCTTCGAGGCGGGGTGCGCGTTGATGATCGACGGGGAGCTGACCCTGTTCACGGGGGAGCTGCACGCCGACGGGGAGGTGACGATCGCGGAGCAGATCTACGAGGCCGGGGTCCCGGAGCTCCTGTTCTCCGCCTACCCGGGCCAGATCGAGTACCACTCGCCGTGGCACCACGACCGCGTTTACTCGCACCTGTTTCGCGGCCTGGTCGAGGTCGAGGAGGCGAACGTCCTGCTCGCCGAGCAGGGGCACGGGCACCTGCGGATGATCGACAACGGGGCGATCGGGCGCCCGATGGGAGAGCTCGAGGTCACCCACGCGTACCACCTCGTGCCGCGCGGCGCGAGCAAGGCGGGCGCGGTCGAGGCGCACATGCGGGCGCGCGGCTACGCGCCCCAGCAGTGCATCGCGATCGGCGACTCGCTCGAGGACCTCGCCGTCGCCGACGTGGTCGGCCACTTCTTCGTCCCCGCCACCGGCCCCGAGCGCGACCCCGGCCTCTCCCCCGCGATCTCGGGGCGCGACAACGTCACCGTCACCGACGGCGGGATGGGGGAGTGCTTCTACGAGGCGGTCGTCGGGACGCTGGCGGCGCGCTAGTCGGGGGCCGCTGGCGCCGGATCAGGTCGCCGCCACACCCTCGGCCGGGCTGCGCAGCGCGGCGATGTCGAGCTTGCCCATCTTGAGCATCGCCTCCATCGCGCGCCGGGCCCGCTCCGGGTCCGGATCGGCGAATGGCTCCTCCATCCCGGCCGGCACGACCTGCCACGACAGGCCGTAGCGTTAGCTAGCTAGCTAGTCGCGCCGCGGCGCCGCGGTCGCGCCGCGGATCGTCGCGAGGAGCCTGTCGGCGAGCCGCGGGGCGAGCCCGTTGAGGCCGAGCAGCCGGACGATCTGCGGCACGTAGGCCGACCGCCGATCCTCCTCGACCGCCCGCACGATCGCCTCGGCGACGCGGTCCGGAGGAATCGCGTCGGCGCCCCGGTACCAGTCCGGCATCCGTTCGCGCTCGTGGGCGTGGAGCTCGGTGGCGATCTCGCCGGGGAAGACGGTCGTCACCGAGACGCCGGTCCCCGAGAGCTCGTGGCGGAGCGCCTCAGCGAACGCGCGCTGCGCGGCCTTCGTGGCGCCGTAGGTCGCCGCCCACGGGAACGCGCGCAGGCTCGCGCCCGACGCCACGACCACGATGTGCCCCGAGGCGCGATCGAGCATCCGGGGAAGCGCCGCCTTCACCGTGTACAGGGTCCCGAGCAGGTTGATCCGCACCATCTCCTCGGCGCGCTCGATCTCCAGCTCGGCGAACGGCGCGTAGTGGGCGATGCCGGCGTTCGCGACGACGAGGTCGAGCCCCCCGGCCCGGCGCACGAACTCGTCCACCGCGACCTCGATCTCGCCGCGCTCGCCGATGTCCGCCGGGAGGACGATCGGCTCCCCGCCGAGCTCGCCGGCCACCCGCTCGAGATCCTCCCGCCCGCGGGCGATCAGCCCGACGCGAGCGCCGCGCGCCGCGAAGGCCGTCGCGGTCGCCCTCCCGATCCCCCGCGAGGCGCCGGTGACGAGCGCCCGGGTGCCGGCCTCGATCCGCACGCGCCGAATCCTCTCACGGGTTGATCCTGGCGACCCAGATGACCGGGATCAGTCATCTACTATCGGTCCATGGCGGTGCACGAGGCGACTGTCGCCCAGGAGGAGTACCTCGAGATCATGTACTGGCTCGAGGAGGCCGGATTGTCGATGACGGGCGCAAACGTCGCGCGGGCGATGCATCTCTCGCCGCCGACGGTCCACGAGATGATCGGGCGGCTGGAGAAGGACGGGTACGTGGTCCGGGCCGACGACAAGTCGCTCGAGTTCACCGCCGAGGGGCGCGAGCAGGCGCAGGCGATGGTCCGCCGCCACCGGCTGATCGAGCGCTTCCTCACCGACGTCCTGGGGATCCCCTGGGACGAGGTCCACGAGGAGGCGGAGCGGCTCGAGCACGCGATGTCGCCGGTGCTCGAGGAGCGGATGCTCGCCGCGATCGGAGACGCCACGACCTGTCCGCACGGCCATCCGCTCGTCGAGGGCGTTCGCGAGCAGGGCGTCCTGCTGGCCGACTGCGACCCGGGCGCGCGAATCTTGATCCTGAGGTTCGAGAACGAGGCCGAGGAGCTGCTCCACTACCTAAAGGACGCGGGCGTGTACCCCCAGCTCGAGGGGACGATCGAGAGCTCCAACGACGAGGTCGTGATCGCCTCCGACGACGGCAGCCACACGGTCTCCAAGGACATCGCCGAGACGGTGTCGGTGCGCGCCGATCCCGCGCCGCCCTCGCGACCTCCGCTTCCCGAGCAGCTCGAGCTGTCGGCCGACCGCTTCGGTCGCTGAGAGCAAATCGGCAAGTTCGCGAGCGAACTTGCCGGTGGTCTCGACTTCAGTCCGAGGGGAAGTACTGCCCGTGGAAGCCGAACGGGATGTGGTGGGGCGCCGCCGCCCGCCCGAGCTCCTCGAAGCTGCCGGCGTCGAGCGCCACGAGGAACGAGCGCCCGGCGGCCGGGTCGAGGACGACCGAGAGCACGACGCCCTCGTCCTCCGCGTCCGCTTCGGGCGCGGGCACGAACACCGCCTCGCCCGGATAGCACCCGTCGTCGAACCACGCGTTCACCTCGCCGTTCGTCACGTCCACCTTCACGATCTGGTCGAACCAGTCGCTGTCCGCGTCGCGTAGCCCGGCGCCGTACGCGTAGCGGTAGCTGCGCTCGTTGCGGCTTCGATAGTTGATCCGGGGCAGGTCCATTCCGGCGTCGGCGAGGGGCTCGGTTCGTACCTGGCCGCCCGCGAGCGGCACCCGGCAGCGGCGCAGGCGGCCGCCCGGAAGCCCGCCCTCGGGGTCGCGGAGGCGCTCGATCTCGAGCACGTCGATTATCGAGGCGTCCTCGTACGCGATCAGGTCCACCACCAGCTCGCCGTCGCGCTCGAACGCATTCACGTGGTGGAAGCCGAAGAACGGCTCGGCCTCGAACGGGCCCCTCAGCTCCCCGGTCGCGCGATCGATCGCCAGGAACCGCGTGCCGCGGTCGGGCTTCCACTCGTAGTTGTCGATGAAGGGGCGCCCGGCGAGCGCACTCGTCGCGAGACGAAGCGGGTTCACGACGAGCGGGAACTCGGCGAGGACGACGTAGCGCTCGCTGATCCCGAAGCTGTGCATGTATGCCGGCTCGCGGACCGGGATCGAGGCGATCTCACGCCTCGAGCGCGAGCCCGGCGGAACGCCGAACACCCTGTAGCTGGTGCGCGGCCCGAAGCGGGCGACGTAGTTCACGAGCTCGCCGCGGTCGCGATCGAGGTGGGGATGGGCGGTCGTCACCTGGCCGCCGAGCTCGTCCTTCCACTCGACGAGGCCGACCGTCTCGAGAGTCCGGGGGTCGAACTCGACCGGGAGCGGGAGCTCGGTCATCGCGATGTAGCTCTCCCCGAGCCGGGAGAGGTTGACGTTCGTGTTGTCGTTTCGCGGCGGGGAGAACATCGTGGTGACGCGCTTGAACAGCGACCGGCACGGATCGTGGGCGAAGCCGAACATGTCCAGCTTCCCGGCCCGCGCCTGGCGATAGGCGTCGGTCTGCAGAAAGCGGCTTCCGTAGGAGACCGCGCCGCCCTCGAACGAGAACGAGTTCAGCATCGCGATCCCGTCGAACCAGTGGCGGAGGGGCTTGCCGCCGACGTCGAGAAGCGCCGGTGTGACGCGGACCAGCGAGCCCGCCAGCCACTCCGGAAACTCGCCGCGGAGCTCGAGGCGATCGACGGCGACCTCCTCGTCGAGGTTCTCGAACCCGAGCCGGCGGGTGCCCTGCACCGCCGTCGTCGTCCCGGGATTCATGCCGGGCTCGGGGCGCGGATCCGCTCCAGCGCCCGGGCCAGTCGCGAGACGCCCTCCGGGATCTGGTCCGGCGGGACGCCCGCGAACGACAGCCGGAGGCTCGACCGCCCGCCCTCGAGCAGGAAGTCGGCCCCGGGCACGAACGCGACCCGCTCCTCGGCCGCCGCGCTGAGCAGCGCCGACGCGTCGACGTCGTCGTTGAGCGTCAGCCACAGGAAGTAGCCGCCCTCGGGAACGACGAACTCCGCCTCGGGGAGGTCGTCGGCGAGCGCCCCGGTCAGTGCGTCGCGACGCTCACGCAGCGCGCTCTTCACGACCTCGGTGTTCTCCGCGAGGCCACCCGAGCGGCACAGCTCCCACACGATCGACTCGGCGAGCATGTTCGGCGAGATGTAGGTCTCGTTCGCGCGCTTCGCGAGCGCCGCGATCGCCTCCACGGGACCGGCGAGGTAGCCGACCCTCACCCCGGGGCTGACGGTCTTCGAGAACGAGGACGCGTAGATAACGCGGTCGGAGCGGTCGAGGTCGAGCATCGTCACCATCGGGGGGCCCGAGAACCCGACCTCGCGGTAGGGATCGTCCTCGAACAGGGTGAACCCGTGCTCGGCGGCGAGCTCGACGAGCCGGTGGCGCTTCTGCTCGGAGAGCGTGCAGCCGGCCGGGTTGTGGAAGTTCGGGATCACGTGGACGAGCTTCGGCGTCTCGTGGTCGAGCGCCGCCTCCAGGTTCCCGACGTCGATCCCGTCCTCGGCGAGCGGGACGCCGGTGACTTTCGCCCCACCGCGAGTGAGCAGCAGCAGAGTGCGGTCGTAGGTCGGCTGCTCGACCACGACGGGGTCGGTGGCCGCGACGAGGTGCGCGAACAGGAACGCCGCGCCCTCCATCGAGCCGTTCGTGATCATCACCTGCTCGGGCTCGAGGTCGTGCGCCTCCGCGACCCATTCCCGCAGCCCCGGATGGCCCGCGCCCTTCCCGTAGGACAGCGCCCGCTCCCAGTCGTCGGTCAGCGCGCGCTCGGCTGCCGCCCGGACGGCCTCGGCGGGAAGGATGTCGGCGCTCGGCGCGCCGCGGGCAAAGCTGATCACCTCGTCGGCCATCGTGGGCGAGTATAGGCTCGGCCCGTGACCCACACCAGTGACAGGATCGAGCTTGTTCGCCGTGGGATCGAGGCGTTCAATCGCCGCGAGTTCGAGCGCGGGCTGGAGCTCCTCACCGTGGACCCGGGCTTCGAGTGGGACACCACCGGTGTGCTCCCCGACGGGCGCGTGTACCGGGGGAAGTCGGAGATCATGGCGTACTGGAACGACGTCCACACCCGCTGGCACGAGTTCCGGATCGAACCGGAGGAGTTCCACAAAGGCGACGACGCCGTGGTGATGCTCGGGACCCTCCACGGCAAGGGGGCGGAGAGCGGTGTCCCGATCACCTCCCCCTGGCACCAGGTGTGGAGGTTCAGGGGCGAGACGCCGGTGCGGTGCGAGAACTACGGCGACCGCGCGAAGGCGTTGCGGGCGGCGGGGTTGAGCGAGACTTAGTCAGCCTCGCCGGCTCGTCCCGAGATCCGAGCCTCGAGCGCGTCCAGCCGGCTGCGAACCCGCTGCAGCTCGGCGAGCACCTCGTGCTCCGACACGCGCACCGCCTCGAGCTCCGGCTCCTCCTCCTCGGTGACGAGCAGCGACGCCAGCGACGCGGTCACGAGGCTGAGGGTCGCGAACCCGAACAGCATCAGGAACCCCGACACCACCCGGCCGCCTGTCGTCTGCGGCGTGTCCCCCGCGAACCCGACGGTGCTCATCAGCGACACCGCCCACCACAGGCCCTCGCCGTAGTCGCTCACGGTGTCGGTCTCGATCGCCGCCAGGGCGCCGCCCGCGACGAGGACGACCCCCGCCGCGAGCGGGATCACGAGCGGCAGCCTGCGGCGGATCTCGCGCGGGCTCACGCCCGATTGCTTCGCCCTCGCGGGCGCGTGCCCTTCCTTTCGACGCTCCGCGTTTCGGCGCTCCGCAGCGTACGTCTTGCCACACACGCGTATTGATGAGGGCGCCGGCGTACCCGATCCTCGCCCACATCAACGGCGACGGGCATATTTCGACGAAATCCGGGACGCGAGATGCCCAACGTCGCCGCGAAGCCGAGATCGCGCAACTTGCCGCGCGGCAGCACGGAGTGGCTGCGCTCGCCCAGCTTCGCGACCTCGGGCTGTCAGCGAGCGGCGTGCGAAGCCGCGTTGCCGCGGGGCGGCTCCATCGACTCCACCCCGGTGTGTACGCGGTCGGGCATCCCCTGCTCTCGGCCCGAGGCCGGTGGATGGCGGCCGTGCTGGCCTGCGGGCCTCGCGCCGTCCTCTCGCATCGCTCGGCGGCGGCACTGTGGGGGCTCCTGCCCAGCTCCCGTGCCGCGATCGACGTCGCGGCCCTAAGCCGCCCCGCACGCGACCGAGCTTGGGTCGACGTTCACCGAGCGGGGACGCTCGAGTCGGACGACGTCACGAGAGTAGACGGCATCCCCTGCACCTCGGTGGCGCGCACGCTGCTCGACCTCGCCGGGGTCGTGGAGCGGCGCTCGGTCGAGCGAGCCTACGAGCAGGCGGAGGTGCTGGGCGTCCTCGATGTCAGCGCGGTCGAAGCCGTCCTCACGCGCTCGTTCCGCCGCCCCGGCAGCGCCGTGCTTCGCGGGATCGTCTCGGGGGCTCGGCCCGGCGAGAGCCTCACCCGGAGCGAGCTTGAGGAGCGCTTCCTCGCGATCTGTGGCGCCGCGGCTCTTCCGAGGCCACGGGTGAACGCGTGGGTCCGGCTGGGCGACGGCGACGGCGTCGAGGTCGATTTCGTGTGGCCCGAGCAGCGGCTGATCGTGGAGACCGACGGTCATCGTGTCCATCGCACGCGGCAGGCGTTCGAGCGCGACCGCGCACGCGACCGGCGACTGCTGCTCGCCGGGTGGATGGTCGTGAGATTCACATGGCGCCAGCTCGTCAATGACAACGAGGAGGTCGTCGCCACGCTCAGGGCGCTGCTGGAATGCCAGAACCGTGCCTAGCCGGATGCGAGTCCGAGCCGTTCGCAGAGTCGTGCAGGCGTCTCGCCCGCCCCGGCGGCGAGCAGCGCGGAGTCCATCGTCACGAGCTCGGCCTCGAGCGCCCGCGTGGCCGCCCAGTAGGCCGCGTCGTAGAAGGTGAGGCGGTGACTTGTCGCCAGCTCGGCCGAGACGAACATGTCGCTCATCGAGAGCCGAAGCGGCTCGCCGGTGATCGCCGGGAGCTGGGCCAGCAAGGCGGCGATCCTCCGCGCGGCCCACCGGAGCTTGGTCGCGAGGGCGTTGCCGATCTCGAGGTAGGTGAGATCGAGGACCCGGAGCTCGAGCGTGCCCTCGCCCGCCGCAAGCGCGAGAGCGCGGGCTTCGCGAGCCTCGGGCTCACGGTGTGAGTGGAACCACTTCAGGGCGACGTTCGCGTCACACACGATCCTTGTCACGCCGCGTGCGTTCCCTCCTGGCCTCGCCGATCAGCTCCGTCGAGTCGAAGCCCCCTTCGTCCGCGAACAGACGCTGGCCCTCCGCGAGCGCCCGGCTGACGGACTCGGGTGTCGGAGCCTCGAGCTCACGCTCGGCGGCGCGACGCAGAAAGCCGCTTCGGGTCGTGCTCCGGGTGCGCACGGCGCGGTCGATTCGACGTAGCAGCCCATCTGGCACGGAGATCATCACCTTCGCCATTCCTAATGAGTATAGACCTGGGTATTGCCACACTTTACGCCCACATCGCGCCGAAAGCGTGTCCGGGCAGTCGCGCGAGCTGCTCGCAGAGTCCCGGCGGGCCGAGCCCGGCGTGCCCCGGGGTTAGGATGCGAGCAGTCGTGCGGGGGGCGAAAACTACGACTAGGGGGAACGATGAGACGCACCGGATTTCTGGGGTCGGGGCTGATGCCGGCTGTGGCGACGGTCGGCGCGCTCGTCCTCGCCACGGCGCTCACGCTGAGCATCGGTGTCGCGGCGGCCGGCCCCACCGCCGGCTCGGAGGTGAAGCGCCATGCCTACGACACGAACCCCAGGGCCCACTCGAGCGCGAAGTCGGTCGGCTCGAAGGTGAAGCTTGCGGGCCTCACCGGGAACGTCACCGGTGGGGTGAAGTCGAAGAAGCGCAAGTGCGAGAAGGGCCGGCTCGCGAGCCTGCTCCAGGTCACGTTCGGCGGCCTCGTGTTCATCGACACCGAGAAGACGACCAAGAAGGGCAAGTTCGGCCTCGAGGGCGCCGTCCCGGGGCGGACCTACATCGTCGGCGTCGGCAAGAAGACCGTCACCAAGTTCAGGTTCGGCAAGCCGCCGAAGAAGCTCCTCTGCACGCAGACGGAGTCCGGCCCCTTCACTCCGTGAGCATCGGCCGACGCCGGGGCCATGCGGGCCCCGGCGCCGACCATGTGCTCAGGGAGACGGAGGCGGGGGAGGTGGGCAGGGTGCGGTCGGGCTCTTGCAGCGAACCGCCACCCACGACACGGGAAGCGCAGGGAGCTCGGGGTCGGGCGTGGCGTCGAATACAGCCGTCCCCTTCGCCTTCTTCCCCTTCAGCGTGCCCTCGACATGCCCGTAGTAGCCGTCGGCGGGGCTGAGCGCCTTGAACGTGCCCTTCTTCCGCTTGGTCGTGATCTCGGCCGTGAGACCCGCGTAGCCGGTGCTGCCGCAGCCCGGGATCGGCGGGTTGCAGGGGCTGAAGAACTCGTGGTACAGGCCGGTTACCTCCTTCTTCGTCGCCTCGAAGCCCATCGGCTCATCCTGGCTGGTCCGGCCCACGTAGCTGCCGGGCTTGAACGCCTTCTTCTTCTTCTTCGCCTCGGCGCCGTCGGCGAACGTCATCGTCAACGCCGCGACCGCCGCTGTGATCGCCATCGCCAACCACAGCCGCATGCCCGGACGCTCGATCGCTGCTCTCATTCTCGTTGCCTCCTTGTCGAATGAACTGTCGTCACACGCCGGCTAGCGGGCTCCGCGGAAGCCCACGGTGTTGGTCCCTCCGGCCGCTCCGCCCTGAGCGCCGACGAGGAACGGCCCCGCGGTGGTGCCATTCGCGAAGCCGCCGCCACGCTGCAGAACACCCGGCAGGTGGGAGGAGGCCTCCTCCGAGGCTCTGCCGAGGCAGGCGATATCGCCGCCTATCCAGTTGGCGCAGGCGTTGGCCGCCTGCTCGTCCCAGTCGGCGGTGTGCTCGCCGAGGTTTCCCACCATGTCGTTGGCGCCGTAGGTCGAGATGCAGTTCGTGCGCTCTCCGGTCGCCTCCGGCCCGGGGGAGCTGGTGTTGCAGTCCTCGGACCCCGGGCTTGCCCCGGGATCAGGGGTTCCGGCGACGGCCTGCTGCCACTCGGCGCTGGTGGGCAGGCGCTTGCCGGAGTTGGCGAGCGCCTGCTGCGCCTGGAAGTAGGAGATGAAGCGCGACGGGGGAACCCCGGCGACGCTGCGGGCGTAGATGTCGTCGCAGTCCTGGCCGTCGTCGCCGCACGGGTAGTCGTCCGAGGAGACGCCGTACTGGGTTCCGCCGTTGGGCTGCGACCACACGCTCGCCTCGTAGCGGTCGATGCAGACCGCGCCCGCCGCCACCATCCGGTCGGTCGCGCTGTTCCCGGCGCAGACGGGCGCCGTGCCCGCGGGTCCCTGCGGCCCCTGGGCGCCTGGCGGGCCCTGGGCGCCCTGCGGCCCGGGCTGCTTCGACACCTCGTCGAGTTCCTGCTGGAGCAGGGTCACCTTCTTGTTGAGCTTCTTGAGCTTCTTCTTGACGCTCGCGCTCGCCGTGGCGCGATCGCCGGCGGCAGACGGTGACGCGGCCGCAAGCGACCCGACGAGCAGCGCGAAGATCGCGGCCGCCGCAAGCACGAGTTGGGGTCGGGTGATCGCCGGGTTCATCGCTGTCCTCCCATGGTGCGCTGGGAGAACCCTTGTACCGTCGGGCGCTCATCAAACGCTCATCGCGCCCGACCTCGGGCGCCTCGCCAGGCGTGAGTGACGCCTACGCCCGCGCCCCGACCGCCTCGACCGCGAGCTTCGCGGTCTCGGTCGGGTTGCGGCCGACGCGCACGCCCTTCGCCTCGAGCGCCTCGGCCTTCGCCTCGGCGGTGCCCGACGAGCCGGAGATGATCGCTCCGGCGTGGCCCATCTGCTTGCCGGGCGGGGCGGTGAATCCGGCGATGTAGGCGACGACCGGCTTCGTGACCTTCTCCGCGATGAACTCGGCCGCGCGCTCCTCGGCGTCGCCGCCGATCTCGCCCACCATCACGATCAGCTCGGTCTCGTCGTCGGCCTCGAAACACCCGATGATGTCGATGAAGTCCGAGCCCACGATCGGGTCGCCGCCCATCCCGACGATCGAGGAGTTGCCGACGCCGGCGTGGGCGAGCTCGTTGCCGATCTGGTAGGTGAGCGTGCCGGAGCGGGAGACGACACCGACCGATCCATGCTCGAAGAAGTGGGCGGGAATGATCCCGACGTTCGCCTTTCCGGGGGAGAGCACGCCGGGGCAGTTGGGGCCGATCAGCCGCACGCCGGCCTCCTTCGCGCGCCAGTAGACGCGCAGCATGTCGTGGACCGGGATTCCCTCGGTGATCGCGATCACCGTCTCGATCCCGGCGTCGATCGCCTCCTCCATCGCCGCGCCGGCGAACCGCGCGGGCACGAAGATCATCGAGGTGTTCGCGTCGCGCTGCTGCACCGCCTCGGCGATCGTGTCGAAGATCGGGATCCCCTCGACGTCCTGGCCGCCCTTCTTCGGCGTCACGCCGGCGACGACGTCGGTGCCGTACTCGCGGTTGCGAAGCCCGTGGAAGCTCCCCTCGCGGCCGGTCAGGCCGGAGATCACCAGCTTCGTGTCTTCCCCGACGAGGATCGACATCAGGCCAGCTCCACGACCCGCTCGGCGGCTCCGAGCATCGTCTTCTCCACGTGGAGGTTCGGGAGGTCGGCGTCGGCGAGCAGCCCCAGGCCCTGCTCCGAGTTCGTGCCGTCGAGGCGCACGACGACGGGGACGTCGATCTCGATCCGCTCGTAGGCCTCGATGATCCCCTTCGCGATCTCGTCGCAGCGGGTGATACCGCCGAAGATGTTGAACAGCAGCGCGGTGACCTTCTCGTCCGAGGTGATCACCTCGAGCGCGTCGACGATCGCCTCGGCCTTCGAGCCGCCGCCCGCATCGAGGAAGTTCGCCGGGCGGCCCCCCGCCTGGGCGACGACGTCGAGCGTGGACATGCACAGCCCGGCGCCGTTTCCGAGGATCCCGACGTTGCCGTCGAGCTTCACGTACGTGAGCCCCCGTTCCTTCGCCATCGCCTCCTGGGGGTCCTCGTCGGCCGGGTTGCGAAGCTCGGCGATCTCCTCGTGGCGATAGAGGGCGTTGTTGTCGATCGTCACCTTCGAGTCGAGGGCGACGATCCGGCGGTCCGAGGTCGCGATCAGCGGGTTGACCTCGACCAGCGTGGCGTCGGCGGCGTTGAACATCTCGTAGAGCTTCGCCATCGCCTCGCCGGCCGGGCCCACGACGTCCTCGTCGAGCCCCGCGTCGGAGGCGAGCTCGGATCCGCGCTTGGCGTCGAAGCCGCCGTTCGGCTCCACGTAGCGCTTCACGAGCGCCCCGGGGTCCTTCTCCGCGATCTCCTCGACGTTCATCCCGCCCATCGCCGACAGCATCGTCATCACCTTCTTCGCCGAGCGGTCGAGGATGATCGAGGCGTAGTACTCCGCGTCGATGTCCGAGGCGCGCTCCACCCACACCTCGTGGACGGTGAACGGTCCCTCCCCGCGCGGGCCGCGAATCTCCATCCCGAGGATCGCCGAGGCATGCTCGCGCGCCTCGTCGGCGTCCTCCGCGATCTTGATCCCGCCCGCCTTGCCGCGCCCGCCGATCTGGACCTGGGCCTTGATCACGCACGGATAGCCGACCTCCTCGGCGCCGGCGACCGCATCGTCCACGGTCTCGGCGGGCCGCCCCTCGGGGACGGGGATCCCGTGCGCGGCGAAGAGCTGCTTTCCCTGGTACTCGAGTAGGTCCATCCGGCGGGGGTCGTGAGCCTATCCGACGACCGCCGCAGGCGTGACGGGCACGAATTCCCGCTCCGAGCGGGATTTGAGCCGCCGACAGGTGCGGCTTGGCATAATGCCGCGGCCCTATGGCCCTTCCGCGCGAGGTCAAGAAGGAAGCGAAGTGGGTGACCACGGACTGCTACGGAACCCTGATCGACTGGGAGAAGGGGATCGTCGACGCGTTCAACGCCGAGGCCGCCGAGGACGGGTTCACCGTCGACGAGTCGAAGCTGCTCGAGCGCTTCTTTCCGATCCAGGAGCAGATCATGGCCGGCTCCTACGAGCTATACGCCGAGGTCCTGCGGCGCACGGCGGTGAAGGTCGCGGAGGAGCTCGGATGGCAGCTCGAGCCGTCCAGGGCGCAGTTCCTCCCCGACAGCGTTCCCGACTGGCAGCCGTTCAGGGAGGCGAACGCGGCGATGGACCGCCTGAAGTCGAAGTACGAGATCGGAATCGTGTCCAACATCGACGACAAGCTGCTCGGGCTGTCGCGCCGCCACCTTCGCACCGACCTCGACCTCGTGGTCACCGCGCAGCAGGTGCGCAGCTACAAGCCCGACCCGGCGCATTTCAAGGAGGCCGCGCGGCGGATCGGCGGCAAGAAGGGCTGGGTGCACATCGGCGCCGGCTACGACGGCGACGTCGCCCCGCTCTTGAAGATGAACGTCCCCGTGATCTGGGTGAACCGCGGCGGGGAGAAGCTCGACGGCCGAAAGCCGCCCACGGCCGAGGTGAAGAACCTCCGCGAGGCGGCGAAGCTGCTCGGCGCGAGCTAGTGGGCGTCACCGCAACGCCTCGCCCGAGATGACACCCCCACACGTCCCGGCGGATCCCGCGGACGACGCGATGGTCCGGCGCGCACGCGAGCGGTTCCGATCACGTCGCGCCACCCGGGTCCCGACCCGCAGGCTCCAAGGCGCCGCGCTGCCGAACCTGGTCGTGATCGGGGGGCTGAAGTGCGGGACGACGAGCCTTCATCACTACCTCGACCTCCATCCCGAGGTCCAGATGTCGCGCCCCAAGGAGCTCAACTTCTTCATCGCCGAGCTCAACTGGCCGCTTGGTGCCGGGTGGTACGCGAGCCACTTCCGTCGCGACGCCGCGGTCCGGGGCGAATCGTCGCCGCACTACACGAACCTGCCGCGCTTTACGGGCGTCGCCGGCCGGATGGCGTCGGTTCTCGCCGAGCCGCGGGTGATCTACATGGTCCGCGACCCGATCGACCGCACGCTGTCGCACTACCTCCACAACGTCGCCGGCGGGTACGAGACCCGCTCGCTCGAGGCGGCGCTCGCCGACCCCGCGAGCTCCTACGTCCAGCGCAGCCTGTACGCGATGCAGCTCGAGCCCTACCTGGAGCACGTGGGACGCGAGCGGGTCGAGCTCGTCACCCAGGAGGAGCTGAAGCGCAGCCGCGATGAGACGATGCGGCGGGTGTTCGGCTTCCTCGGCGTCGACGACTCGTTCTCCTCGGCGCACTTCTCTCGCGAGTGGGAGACCGGGACGGGGAAGCGCACCGGCCGCTTCCGGCTCATGGACCGCGCCGTCCGCCTCCCAGGGCTGCGCGCGCTCGACCGCAACTTCGACCGCCTACCGGAGTCACTTCGGTGGCTCGTCGAGCGCCTCGTCCACGATCCCGAGGGCGCCGCCGCGGCGCGCCCCGAGCTCCCGGCCGCTCTGAGAGTCGAGCTTGCGGGCCGCCTGCGGCCCGACGTCGAGCGGCTCGAGGCGCTCACCGGCCGCCGCTTCGGATGGGAGCTGTAGCCGGCTCGGCCCGGCGCGTACGACCGCCCTAACCTGTGGCGATGCGCATCTCCGTCGCCGCCGACGAGCGCGCCGGCATCGCGGAGGCCGTGGTCGAGGAGCTTCGCCGCCGCGGCCACGACCCGATCCCGCACGGCGCGCTCTCTGACGCCGACCGCGACGACTGGGCGTGGGCGAGCGAGACGGCGGCCCGCGACGTCGCCGAGGGCCGCGCCGAGCAGGGGATCGTGTGCTGCTGGACCGGCACCGGAGCGTCGATCGCCGCGAACAAGGTCACCGGCATCCGCGCGGCGCTGTGCGGGGACGGGCCGACCGCGGCCGGCGCGCGGCGCTGGAACGACGCGAACGTCCTCGCGCTCAGCCTCCGCGCCACCTCCGAGGCCGAGCTCGCCGAGATCCTCGACGCGTGGTTCGACGCCGCCCCGAGCCCTGAGTCCGACGATCGCGCCAACGTCGAGCACCTGGGCGAGATCGAGCGAAACGGGTAGTGGAACGCCTTTTCCCCGAGCGCGGGGCGACGACCGCGCGAGAGCAGTACACGGGCCTCGCGCTGCCCGACCGGGCGCACCCCGACCGCCCGTACGTGGTGACGAACTTCGCCCTCACCCTCGACGGCCGAGCGACCCTCCACGGCCGGTCGGGGCCGATCGCGGGTGCGACCGACAGCGAGGTCCTCCACCTGCTGCGGACGCAGGTCGACGCCGTGATGGTCGGAGCGGGCACCGTGCGGGTGGAGCGCTACGGGCGGGTCGTTCCCGATCCCGAGCTGCGCGAGCTGCGTGAGCGCGCCGAGGGCCTCGCCCCCGATCCCCTCGCGGTGATCCTCACCGACAGCCTCGACCTTCCCTGGGACGCCGGCGTGTTCACCTCCGGCTCCGGCCGCGTCCTGGTCCTCGCCTCGAGCGACGACGAGGTCCCGGAGACCGCGACCCCGGTCGAGGTGGAGCGATTCGAGGGCCGGGTGGACCTCCCACGGGCGATGGCGCTGCTGCGCCACGAGCACGGCGTGCGCGCGCTTCTGTGCGAGGGCGGACCCCACCTGCACGGCAACCTCGTCGAGGCGGGGCTCGTGGACGAGATGTTCGTCACGCTCGCGCCGAAGCTCGCCCGCAACGAGGGCCCCGGGCTGCTCGAGAACGGGATCGGGGACCCCGCCGAGCTCGAGCTCGTGCGGCTGCTCGCCGACGAGGGCGAGCTCTTCACCCGCTACCGGGTCAAGCGGTAGGCGGGTCCAGCCGCTGCTCGCCGCGGCGCAGCATCCGCAGGGCGATGATCGTCCCGCCGAGCAGCGCGGAGAGCCCGAGGCTGACCTGGACGCTCAGCAGCCCCTCCCGTGTCCAGTACACGTCGCGGAGGTCGAGCAGCAGCGCCGCCTCGTCGAACGTGAGCCCGATCCCGGCGCCGAACGGGCCGGCGAGCGCGGTCTCGAGGCGCTCGTTCTCGGTCACCAGCGCGGCGGCGCCGCACCCGAACGCGATCAGGATCCCGGGGACGAAGTGGTGGACGTGGCGTCCGCCGACGCGCACGTTTCCGAACGGCCACCATCCGCTGCGGATCCCGAGCGTCGAGAGCCGGACGAGCGCGAACGAGAGCACGAAGCCCGCCAGGAGGTTGAACAGCACCGTCTCGCGGCGGGGCGCCGCCTCGTAGCCCTCGATCGCGACCGCGAACGTGTCCCGCGTCACCTCGCCCGCTGTCTCGATCGCGAGCTCGGCGGTGTCGAGGACGCCCTCGGATCCGTTGCGGTCGCCGATTCGCCTGCGGGCGAGCCGAACGACCTCAGCGATGATCACGCTTCCCGCCGTCCCCACCGCCAGCACGGCGAGCCCGACCGTCACCCGGTCGTCGCGAACTCGTCCGAAGCGCCGGCGCCTAGAGCCGAACAAGGTTCCCGGCCTCGATCCCGCGCGTGACGCCGCGGAAGTCGAGCACGAGCGCGGACTCGGTCACCACCCGGCGGTAGTCGATCTCGGGGTGGGGGGTGATCACGCATACGAGGTCGGCGCGGGCGAGCTCCTCGTCGAGGTCGGTGGATCGCAGGTCGAGCTCGGGGAGCGCCGCGACGTGGGGATCGTGGTAGGCGAGCTCGGCGCCGAGATCGCGGAGCAGGCGGATGATCTTCAGCGCCGGCGACTCGCGCAGGTCGGCGACGCCGGCCTTGTACGCGACCCCGAGGAGCAGGATCCGCGAACCGTTGACCGGCTTTTCGACCTCGTTCAGGGTGCGCTCGATCTTTCGGACGCAGAACTGGGGCTGGTTCTGGTTGATCTTCCCGGCGAGCTCGATGAACTCGGTGTAGAAGTCGTGCTCGCGGGCCTTGAACGCGAGGTAGAAGGGGTCGACCGGGAGGCAGTGTCCGCCCATCCCGGGGCCGGGATCGAAGCGCATGAACCCGAACGGCTTCGTCGCCGCCGCGTCGACGACCTCCCAGACGTCGATGTCCATCCGGTCGCAGAGCATCGCGAGCTCGTTGACGAGCGCGATGTTGACCGAGCGGAAGATGTTCTCGAGCAGCTTCCCGAGCTCGGCGGCCTCGGGCGTGGACACCGGGACGACCTCGTCGCACACCTCCTCGTAGACCGCCACCGCGCGGTCGCGGCACGCGTCGGTCAGCCCCCCGACGACCTTCGGGGTCGTGCGGATCGTGTAGTCGGTGCGACCCGGATCGATTCGCTCCGGCGAGTAGGCGAGGTGGAAGTCGCGGCCGGCGGCGAGCCCCGACTCCTCGAGGATCGGCATCAGCCGCTCCCTGGTGGTGCCGGGGTAGGTGGTCGACTCGAGCACGACGAGCTGGCCCTCGCGCAGGACGCCCGACAGCGCGGTCGCCGCGTCGACGAGGTAGGTGAGGTCGGGCTCGCGGTGGTTGGCGAGCGGGGTCGGCACGCAGATCAGAACCGCGTCGCAGCCGCCCAGCTCGGCGTGATCCGTCGTCGCCCGCAGCCGGGGCATGACCCCCGCGAGGCGCTGTGCGGGAACGTCCTCGACCGTGCTCTCGCCGGCCCCGATCCTCTCCACCACGCGCGGGTCCGCGTCGAGGCCGACCACGTCGTGGCCCGCCTCCGCGAACGCGACGGCGAGCGGAAGCCCCACGTACCCGAGCCCGACGATCCCGACCTGCATGCGCGAAGAGTGTAGGAGCCGGGAAAGATCCGCCTCCCCGCACCGCTCTCGCATGCCCAATATGCGGGGATTGCCGCGCCGGCGGCCGATCTCGAGTCCACCCCCGGGGGTAGGATTCGGTCGCCGATGAGGAGGTTCCTGAGTCCCGCCGTGCACGGACTGAACGCCGCCAGGCACCTGCTCTGGTACGTGAGCTTCCACGTCTCGGGCGAGAGCCGCCCGGGCCCTGGCTCTACCGAAGCGCCCTGATCTCGCTGAACACCGCGGTCGCCTGATCCGGCTCGCGGGGCGCTAGCTCGTCCGCGATCACGTGCGAGACGGCGTTGATCAGCGCCAGGTGGGTGAACCCCTGCGGGAAGTTGCCGAGGTGGCGCCCGCTCCGCGGCTCGATCTCCTCCGCGTAGAGGCGCAGCGCCCCGGCGAGCCCGAGGAGGCGCTCGCACAGCGCCCGCGCGCGGGCGGGCTCGCCGATCTCCGACATCGCGGAGACGAGCCAGAAGGAGCAGATCGTGAACGTGCCCTCCTCGCCCGACAGCCCGTCGTCGGTGTGCTCGACCCGGTAGCGCAGGACGAGCCCGCCCTCGGTGAGCTCGTCGGCGATCGCGAGCACGGTCGAGCGGACGCGCTCGTCGCCCGCGGGGAGGAAGCGGACGAGCGGCACGAGCAGGGTCGAGGCGTCGAGCGCGTCCGTGTCGTAGTGCTGGCGGAACACCCCGCGCTCGCTCACTCCGTGCTCGAGGATGTCCGCCTGGATCTCGTCGGCGATCCCGGCCCACCGCGCCGCCCGCTCCTCCTCGCCGCGGTCCTCGGCGAGCCGGAAGCCGCGGTTGAGCGCCACCCAGCACATCAGCTTCGAGGACACGTAGTGCCTCGGCCGCCCGCGCGCCTCCCAGATTCCCTGGTCGGGCTCGCGCCAGTAGCGGACCGCGCCCTCGACCTGGTCGGCGACGACCTCCCACAGCTCGTCGCTCACCCCGTGCTCCTTGCTGTGGATGTAGACGCCGTCGAGGAGCGCCCCGAAGACGTCGTTCTGGCGCTGGGTGTGGGCGGCGTTGCCTACCCGCACCGGGCGGGCGCCCTCGTAGCCGCTCAGATGCTCGAGCTCACGCTCGGGGAGGTCCTTCTCGCCGTCGATCCCGTACATGATCTGGACCTCGGGCCCCTCCGCGCGGCAGATCTCCGCGACGAAGGCGAGGAAGTCGGTCGCCTCGGCGTCGAAGCCGAGCGTGTGAAGGCCCCAGAGCGCGAAGGTGGAGTCGCGGATCCACGAGTAGCGGTAGTCCCAGTTCCGCTCCCCGCCGGGCGCCTCCGGGAGCGAGGTCGTGGCGGCTGCGATCACGGCTCCCGTCGGCGCGTAGGTGAGTCCCTTCAGCACGAGCGCCGAGCGCATCAGGTGGATCCGCCACGGATGGTCGGGGAACTCGCCGTCGGTCAGCCACTTTCGCCAGAAGACGAGCGTGACGTCGAGCCGGGCGCGCGCGTCGTCGAGGGTCGCGGGCATCTCGTCGCGCCCGCCCCAGCCCACCGCGCAGAAGCACGCCTCGCCCTTGCGCAGCGCGCGCCGCGCCGTCGCCCGGCCGCCGTCGACGTCGAGCTCGAGGTCTGCGACCAGGTGCAGGTGCGCCCCCTCGCCCCTGGTCTCGGCGGCGTGGGCGCCGTCGGCGGACCACGACGCGGCGTCGAGCCCGTACTCGTGGGCGAGGTCGCACACCATCTCGACCTCCACCTCGCCCTCGACGCACTCGGCGATCCGAACGAGGATCCCCTCGGCGTCGTGGCCGCTCGGCGGGCGGGCGTGCCGGTGGCCGGCGTCGTCGCGCCACTCCCCGATCACGAGCGCGTCGTGGACGACCAGCCACCCTTCGCCCGTCGTCCAGGTCGTCTCGAGCA
>JBOGZL010000403.1:0-6275 GCA_050697195.1 Solirubrobacterales bacterium | reverse complement strand
GAGCCGGGCGGCCACCTGCTCGGCCGGGGCGAGGCGGAGCGCGCCCGGACGCTCGCGACCCGGGCGCGCGACGCCGGCGTCGAGGTGATCTCGCCGGGCGTCGCGCTGGGGTTCTTCGACGGCCTCGTCGCGATCTGGGAGCGCGACACCCTCCATCAGGTGCGCGCCGCCCGCCACGTGGTCGCGAGCGGCACGATCGAGCAGCCGCTCGTGTTCGCCGGCAACGACCTTCCCGGGGTGATGCTTTCGCGCGGCGCACGCCGTTTGCTCTCCCTGTACGCGCTCGCGCCCGGCAGCCGTGCGGTCGTTGCGACGACCTCGGAGGAGGGGTTGGAGGCGGCACACGCCCTTCGCGAGGCGGGCGTCGAGATCGCGGCGGTCGCCGACCTGCGGAGGGGGACGACCGTGGTCGAGGCGGGCGGGCGCCGCAGCGTGCAGGCAGCCGTGCTCGCGAGCGTCGATGAGGACGGCAATCCTGTGGACGGTACCGAGCGGACCGTCGGGTGCGACCTCGTGGTTGTCTCGGGCGGCTTCGCCCCGGCCGGGTCCCTGCTCCTCCAGGCCGGCGGTCGCACCGCCTACGACCCCGCCAGCGCCGCGTTTGCCGTCGTCGACGTGCCGGACGGTCTCCACGCCGCCGGCGAGGTCGCCGGCGTGCGCGGCGACGAGGCGATCGAGCTGTCGGGCGCCCTCGCCGGGGCGGACGCAGCGCGCGCGGCGGGATTCGACGCGGGCTCGGCCGACGGCGCGGACGCGGAGCGGCGCCGCCTCGAGGAGCTCGCCGGGACCCTGACGCCCAGCGCCGAGCCGCCGCCGGCCGCGGGGGCGGAGCGCGGGAAGTGCTTCGCATGCCTGTGCGAGGACGTCACCGCGAAGGACGTCCACACGAGCGTCGACGAGGGCTACGACTCGATCGAGCTCTCGAAGCGCTACCTGACGGTGACGATGGGCCCCTGTCAGGGGCGGATGTGCCAGCTCCCAGCGGCGCGCCTGATCGCGCGCGAGACCGGGGAGGACCTGGCGACGGTGGGGACGACGACCGCCCGCCCGCCGTGGTCCCCGGTGCCGCTCGGCGCGCTCGCGGGGCGCCCGCTCGAGCCCGCGAAGCGATCCGCGGTCCACGCCCGCCACCGCGAGCTCGGCGGGAACATCATGTGGGCGGGGGACTGGCGCCGCCCCTATGACTACGGGGACCCGGACGCCGAGGTGCGCGCCGTCCAGGAGGCGGCGGGGCTGATCGACGTCTCGACCCTCGGCAAGCTGATCGTCAGCGGCCCCGACGCCGGCGAGTTCCTCGACCGGCTGTATCCCAACCGCCACGGGAACCTGAAGGTGGGCCGGATTCGGTACGGGGTCCTGATGAGCGACGCGGGGCGGATCATGGATGACGGCACGATCTGCCGCCTCGACGACGACTCCTTCTATGTCACCACGACCTCCACGGGCGCCGAGGCGATGGAGGCGTGGTTCGCGTGGTGGCTCGCCGACTGGTCCGACCTCCGGGTCACGCTGACCGACGTCACCCAGGCGCTGTGCGCGGTCAACCTCGCTGGCCCGCGCGCGCGGGAGATCATGGAGAGCCTCACCGCGCTCGACTGCTCGAACGACGCGTTCTCCTATCTCGACGGGAAGCGCGCCCCGGTCGCCGGCGTGCCGAGCCTGCTGCTGCGGATCGGGTTCGTCGGGGAGCTCGGGTACGAGATCCACTACCCGGTCGCGTTCGGCGAGCAGCTCTGGGACTCGATCGTGGAGGCCGGCGCGGGCCACGGCATCCGCGCGTTCGGGCTCGAGCCCCAGCGGGTGCTGCGGCTCCACAAGATGCACATCCTCGTCGGCCAGGACACCGACTCCGAGTCCGACCCGATCGCCGCGGCGATGCCGTGGATCGTGAAGCTCGACAAGGACCAGGACTTCATCGGCCGCTGGGCGCTCGAGGAGTTCGAGGGCCACGACCCGGCGCTGAAGCTGGTCGGCTTCGAGCTCGCGAACGGCGCCGTCCCCCGCGAGGGCGCGGCGGTGATCGCGGACGGCGACGGGCCACCGGGGCGGGTCACCAGTGCCCGCTTCAGCCGCACGGCCGGCCACGCGATCGGACTCGCGTGGGTGCCGCGGGCGAGCGCGGACGACGGCGCGACGATCGAGATCTCGGATCGTGGACGGCGCCTCGGCGCGACCGTGACGACGAAGCCCTTCTACGACCCCGACGGCGAGAGGTTGCGGTCGTGAGCGCGAGGCTCCATAAGGGTGGGGGCGGGCGGGGAATTTGATCGTGGGCCGAGCGCGAACTGAGGTGATGTTTTGAGCTTCGAGTTCCTCGAGCCCGACCGCGCCGTGGCCGAGCTCGGATTCGAACCTGTCCCCGCCAGCGTGCTCCTGCCCGAGGCGCGCGCGGCGGGGGGCCGGATCGAGGTCCGCGAGGGCTGGCGGGTGGCCGCCGACTACGGCTCGGTGGACCGCGAGCTCGAGGCCTGCGCCGAGTCGGTGGGCGTCGGCGACGTGTCGTGGCTCGGAAAGCTCGAGCTCCAGGGTCCCGCCCCCGAGGTCGCAGCGGTGGGGGCGGCCGCGGGCGCCGGGGAGGTCGAGCTCGGCCGCGCCGCGGAGGGGCCGGAGACCTGGTGGTGTCCGTTCTCCGCCCGGCGGCTGCTCGCCGTGTGCGAGCCGTCGCGCGCGCCGGCGGTCCGCGACGCGCTCGCCGACCCTGCGTCGGGGCGCGCCGTCACGATGACCGACCTCACGTGCGCGCTCGCGGGGATCGCGCTCGTCGGCCCCCGCGCGCGCGACGTGCTCGCGCGGCTGACGGCGATCGACGTCCGCCCCGACATCACGCCGGAGGCGTCGTTTCGGGCCGGTTCCGTGGCCCGGGTCCCGGCGATGGTGCTGCGCGAGCACGGCGACCGGTACGTGCTCATGTTCGGCGCCGCCTACGCCCGGTACATGTGGGCGCAGGTCACCGACGCGGCGGAGCCGCTCGGCGGGGTGACCGCGGGCGCGGACGCGCTCGCGCGCTCGCGCGAGGAGGTGGCGGCCGGTGCGTGAGCTCTTCCGCCCGAGCCGGATGTGGCGCCCCCGGGGCGAGCTGCGCGACTCCTACGACGTCGTGATCGTGGGCGGTGGCGCGCACGGGCTCGCCACCGCGTACTACCTCACGCAGCGCGGCGTGGACAGCGTCGCGGTGCTCGAGAAGGGCTACATCGGGTCGGGCGCGGCGGGGCGCAACACCGCGATCCTGCGCTCGAACTACCGCACCCCCGAGGGCGCGCGGTTCTACGAGCAGAGCCTGAGCCTGTACGAGCGGCTATCGGTCGAGCTCGACTTCAACCTCCTGTTCGCGAAGCAGGGGCACCTCACGCTCGCCCACTCCGACCGGGCCGTGTTCGTGATGGAGGAGCGGGCGGAGGTCAACGGGCTGCTCGGTATCGACAGCCAGGTGATCGGGCCGGACGAGATCAAGCGCCTGGCGCCGGAGATGAACGTCACCGACGACGCGGTTTACCCGATCCAGGCCGCGCTCTACCACCCGCCCGGGGGCACGATTCGCCACGACGCGGTGGTGTGGGGATTCGCCCGCGGCGCCGACCGCGGCGGGGCCGAGATCCACCCCCATACGGAGGTGACCGGAATCGAGCGCTCGAACGGCCGCGTCACCGGCGTGCGGACGACCCGCGGGGACGTCGGCGCGGGGACCGTGATCAGCTGCGCCGCCGGTTGGAGCACCCAGGTTTGCGACCTCGCGAAGGTGCCGCTGCCGGTCACCACCCACATCCTCCAGGCGTTCGTGACCGAGCCCCTGAAGCCGTTCCTCGACGTGGTGGTCGTCTCCTCGCAGATGCACCTCTACATCAGCCAGACGGACCGCGGCGAGATGCTGGTCGGGGCCGAGATCGAGCCCTGGACCACCTACCGTCAGCGCGGAACGCTCAACTTCCTCCAGGAGGCCTCGCGGCACACGCTCGAGCTGTTCCCACAGCTCGAGCGGATCCGGATGCTGCGCAGCTGGGCCGGCCTGTGCGATCTCAGCCCCGACTACAGCCCGATCCTCGGCGAGACCGAGCTCGACGGCTTTTTGATCTCGACCGGGTGGGGCACCTACGGCTTCAAGGCGGCGCCGATCGTGGGCTCGACGCTCGCGGAGCTGGTGGACAGCGGGCGCACCCCCGATCTGATCGAGCCCTTCCGGCTCGAGCGCTTCTACGACGACCGCCTCGTGTCGGAGCTTGCGGCCGCGGCGGTGAGCCATTGACCACGATCACGGAGACCGATCACCCCGCGACGGGCGGACGCGAAGCGGAGCACGTCGCGGGCATGACGAGGAGGAGGCAGAGGTGAAGAGCAGCTTGGAGATCGCCCAGGAGGCGACGCTCGCGCCGATCGACGAGATCGCCGAGCGCGTGGGGCTGGGCCCCGAGGAGGTCGACCCCTACGGACGCCACATGGGCAAGGTGCGGCTGTCCTCGCTCGACGCGCGACGCGACCAGCCCGACGGCAAGGTGGTGTGCGTCACCGGGATCACGCCGACCCGTGCCGGCGAGGGCAAGACCACGACCGCGGTCTCGCTCACCCAGGGCCTCGGGGCGATCGGCCGCTCGCCCGTGCTCTGCCTCCGCGAGCCCTCGCTCGGCCCGGTGTTCGGGATCAAGGGCGGCGCCGCCGGCGGCGGGCTGGCCCAGGTCGTGCCGATGGAGGAGCTCAATCTCCACTTCACCGGTGACATGCACGCGGTTGGCGCGGCGAACAACCTCCTCGCGGCGCTGCTCGACGCCTCGATCCTGCACGGCAATCCGCACAAGATCGACGCGTTGCGGGTCTCATGGCGGCGCGCCCTGGACATGAACGACCGCGCCCTGCGCCAGATCGCGCTCGGGCTCGGCGGGCGCCAGAACGGCTACCCGCGCGAGACCGGCTTCGACATCACCGCCGCCTCCGAGGTGATGGCGATCCTCGCCGTTGCGCGCGACGTCCACGACCTCCGCCGGAGGCTCGGCGCGATCACCGTCGGCCACTCCTTCGACGGTGCCAGCCCGGTGACCGCCGAGGAGCTCAACGCCGCCGGCGCGATGACCGTCCTCCTGAAGGAGGCGCTGAAGCCGAACCTGATCCAGACCCTCGAGGGCCAGGCCTGCCTCATGCACGCCGGCCCGTTCGCGAACATCGCCCACGGCAACAACTCCCTGATCGCCGACACGATCGGCCTCAAGCTGGGCGAGCACATGGTCACCGAGTCCGGGTTCGGCTCCGACATGGGGATGGAGAAGTTCCTCGACATCGTGTGCCGGGTCGGAAACCTGCGTCCCAACGCGGTCGTCCTGGTCGCGACGGTGCGCGCCCTGAAGCACCACGGCGGGGTGGAGGACGACCCGCGGGTGGACCGGGCGCGCGCGCTCGCCGCGGTCTCGATCGGCGCCGAGAACCTCCGGCGCCACCTCGAGATCGTGCGTGAGTTCGGCCTCCCCTGCGTGGTGGCCGTGAACCGCCGCCCGGGCGACACCGACGAGGAGGTCGAGCTGGTGCGCACGCTCGCGCTCGAGCACGGAGCGTTCGCGGCGGAGGCCAACGAGGGGTTCGAGAAGGGCGGCGAGGGCGCGGCAGCGCTCGCGCAGGCGGTCGCCGACGCCTGCGAGCAGCCGTCGGAGTTCAGGTTCATGTACGAGGAGGACGAGCCGATCGCCGACAAGATCCGCGCGATCGCCACGCGCGTGTACGGCGCGCGCGACGTGTTCTTCTATCCCGCCGCGGAGACCAAGATCGAGCAGTACACCGCGGACGGCCTCGATCGGCTGCCGATCTGCATGGCGAAGACGCACCTCTCGCTCTCCGCCGACCCGACGATGTTGAACGCCCCGGAGGACTTCACCCTCCAGGTGCGCGACATCCGCGCCTACACGGGCGCGGGGTGGCTGGTGCCGCTGTGCGGCGATATCCAGCAGATGCCGGGCCTCGGCAAGCGGGCGGCCGCGTTCGACGTCGACATCGACGAGGACGGCCGCACGGTCGGGCTGTTCTGAGCGAGTCGCGCCGGCCCGCCGGCTGTCACCCTGCTCGGGGATGAGCCTGGAGGAGACCCTCGACCGGCTCGCCGAGGCGACCCCGGCGCCGGGCGCGGGCGCGACCGCCGCGTGGTGCTGTGCGATGGCGGCGGCGCTCGTGGAGATGGTCTCGGGGGTTGTGATCGCGCGCGGCGAGGGACGCCCCGAGCTCGAGAGCCGCGGTCGCCGCGCCGCCGAGCTGCGCGCCGCCGCGCTGCGGCTCGCCGACGAGGACGAGGCCGCCTACAGGGC
>JBOGZL010000402.1:0-3695 GCA_050697195.1 Solirubrobacterales bacterium | reverse complement strand
TCCCCGGCTGCAGCCGGTCGAGGATCTGCTGGCGGACCTCCTTGCGCTCCTCCTCCAGCACGGCGCGCCGCTACAGGACGACGTTGTTGCGCGAGCGGTTCAGCTCGATCACCTTGCACTCCAGCGTCTGGCCCTTGAACTCGTCGAGGTTGTGGACGCGACGGATGTCGACCAGCGACGCGGGCAAAAAGCCGCGCACGCCGAGGTCGAGGATCAGGCCGCCCTTGACGACCTCGATCACGGTCCCGTCGACCGGCTCGCCGGACTCGGCGGCAGCCTCGATCCGGCGCCACGCCTTCTCGAACCGGGCCCGCTTCTTGGAAAGGATCAGGCGCCCCTCGGCATCCTCCTTGGTGAGCACGAGCGCATCGACGCGGTCGCCGAGCGAGACCTCGGTCGCGGGGTCCACCGAGCGGCGGATCGACAGCTCGGTGGCGGGGATCACGCCCTCCGACTTGTAGCCGATGTCCACGAGGACCTCGTCCTTGTCGATTCGCACCACCTCGCCGCCGACGACGTCGCCCTCGTTGATCGGCTTGATCGTCGCGGCGTAATTGGGGACGAGCTCGCCGTCGACCTCGATCATGAGGTCGTCGGAGCGCGGCGCGGTCGTTTCCTCGGGGGTCGGGGCGCCGGTCTCGGTCCCGGCGCCCACGGCGTCGGTCTCGGTTGGTGCGTCGGTCGCTGGCACGAACGGTGAAGTTTGACATCTTTCCTCCGTGCCCACTCGAAGGACCAAGCGCGGCGCATCGAGGGTGCCGCTGCGCGGCGAGCACGACGTCGTGATCTGCGGGGCGAGCTTCGCGGGGCTCGCGATCGCCAGGGAGCTCGCCGGCGCCGATGCCCGGGTCCTGCTCCTCGATCGCTACGAGATCGGGGAGCGCCAGACGTCCGCCTGCGCCGCGCCGACCGATTGGCTGCGGGCGATGGATGTCGAGGACTCGATCAGGCAGACCTTCGGCGACCTCGTGATCCACACCCCCCGCACCAGCGTGCGGATGCACCTGCCCTGGACCTTCTCCACCTTCGACTACCCGACCCTGTGCGAGCTCCTGTTCGAGCAGGGCGACGCGACGTTCGAGACGGCGACGGTGACCGGGCGGTCGGGCACTGCAGAAACCTTGCGACGGCGGACGCGGGAGCGAGCGAGCGAGATTGCCGGTGATTCGAGTCGCGAGCGAGCGGGAGCGGAGCACGTCGCGGGCTTGATTCACGTCGAGACCGACCGTGGGGCGGTTCTCGCTCCGCTGGTCGTCGACGCGCTCGGATGGCGCCGGGTGCTCGATCGCACCTACCAACCCCCCGACGCGCCGCTCTCGCGCGGGCTCGAGGTCCATCCGTCCGGCGACGGGCGCGACCTCGAGATCTGGATCGAGCGCGGGGTGATCCCCGCCGGATACGGGTGGAGCTTCCCCGCCGCGGACGAGCTGCGGGTCGGGGTCGGCTCCTTCATACCCCACGATCACGTCAAGCGGCCCACGGTGGAGCTCGCGGACAGGCTCGAGCTTCCCAGCGTGCGCTACCAGGGCAACTGGATCCCGCACCGCCTCCGCGAGGCGACCGCGGGAGATGTGTTCTTCGCGGGCGACTCGGCGGGGCACTGCCTGCCGCTAACCGCGGAGGGGATCCGGACCGCTTTTTACTTCGGGGTCGCATGCGGGCGCGAGCTCCGCGCCGTGCTCGATGGCCGCGCCGATCGCGCCACCGCGCTGCGCCGCTACGCGGCGTTCTCCGCCCGCCACCGATGGCAGTTCGAGTGGATGCTGCGCGTCCAGCGCCTCGTGCCGAGGGTCCCCCCGCGCATCCTCGCCCTCGCGCTGCGGGGCATGCGGGCCGACCCGTTCGTGCGCTGGTCATTCGAGCACTATCTGGGCATCGCCCACCCGAGCCACGCATACCCCGGCCCGCCACAAGCCCGCTCGCGACGGACGCGAGAGCGAGCGAGCGTCGCTGCCTGATTCCTCACGAGCGAGCGAAGCGAGCACGCGAGCGGAGTTGATTAGAAGCCGCGGGTTTCGCGCAGCTTGTGGAGCTCGCGCATCTCGCCCTCGTGCTCGTGCCTGCGCATCGCGCTCCTCACCCGAATCAAGTGAACCGCGAGCGCCGCGGCGAGCACCACGACGATTCCCGTGATCACGAGCTGGTCGCCCGGCGACAGCGCGCCCATGACGAGGAAGAACGCGTACAGCGCGACCACCCCGATGACCACGACCCAGAACACGCTCCTGAGCCCGGAGAGAGTCCGCACCGGAATCACCTCCTTTCGCGACGGTTGCGGAGGCATCCGTATCTAGTGCCGATTGTAGCTAAGCCGGCCCGGGTTTTCCGGCCGGGCGCTCGGGTAGCGTGGCCGCCGCATTCGGTCCGACGTGGCTCTGGGGTCACGCCGACCGGCCAATCGAAAGAAGGAGGGAGCGTGTCAGCAGCACGCCGAGCCGGCGTCGTGACCTTCGCGGGGGTGCTGTTCCTCGTGGCGGCGTTCTTCAACGCCGTTGACGGTCTCGTCGCGCTAGCCGAGCCGAGTCATTTCTTCGTCGGTGAGGAAGGGCTGGTGATCGACAACTACGACGCGTTCGGGATCGTGTTGTTGATCATCGCCGGATTCCAGCTCCTGATCGGGCTCGGAATCCTCACGCTGCAGCGCTGGGCGCAGGTGGTCGGCATCATCCTCGCGATCATCGGCGCGATTGCGGCGTTTGCGCATTTCACGCACTATCCGGCCTGGTCGGTGATCCTGCTCGTTCTGTACGCGATCATCCTCTACGCGCTGACCGTGTACAGCGACGAGTTCGCGACCGCGAGCCGCCGCCGCTGAGCGACGCGACAGGCGGATTCGCGGAGGGCGCCGCGCGAGCGGCGCCTTCCGTCGTTCAGCCGCTCGCGCCCCGCGCGAGGACGACCAGCGAGAGGATCTCGAACACGGCGTTGGCGGCGAACAGAGCCGTCACCTGGCCCGGGCCGTCGTAGGCCGGCGCCACCTCCACGACGTCGAACCCGACCAGGTTGAGGCCGGTCAGCGCGCGCAGATAGCCCATCGCCTGGAAGCTCGTCGGCCCGCCGACCTCGGGCGTGCCCGTCCCCGGGCAGAAGGCGGCGTCGACGAAGTCGACGTCGAGCGACAGAAACGCGGGGCCGGCCCCGAGCCGCCCCCGCACGCGCTCCGCGAGCGCCCCCGGGGCGAGCCCGGCAAGCTCCACCCAGGGGATCGTCTCGACGCCGAGGTCGCCGGGGATGTCCTCGTCGGCGCGGTCGTAGAGCGATCCCCGCATCCCGGCCTGAAGCACGCGCGCCGGGTCGAGAAGCCCCTCCTCGATCGCGCGGCGAAACATCGTCCCGTGGCTGTAGCGGAGCCCGTCGTAGTAGGTGTCCCAGAGGTCGTTGTGGGAGTCGAGGTGGACGAGCCCAAGCCGCCCGTGGACCGGGGCGAGCGCCCGCAGCTCGGCGAGCGCCATCGAGTGGTCGCCTCCGATCCCCACGGGGACCGCCCCCGACTCGGCGATCGGGCGCACGAACGCCTAGGCCCGGTCGAGCGTCTTCTCGATGTACCCCGGCGCCGTGGGCGCGTCGCCGTAGTCAATCGTCGAGAGCGCGCCAAAGACCTGGACGCCCTGCACCGGGTTGTAGGTCCGGATCATCCCCGAGGCGGACCGCACCGCCTCGGGGCCGAACCGCGCCCCGCCCCGAAACGACGCCCC
>JBOGZL010000401.1:0-2398 GCA_050697195.1 Solirubrobacterales bacterium | reverse complement strand
ACAGACGCGCTCACCGGGCTCTCCAACCGCCGCGAGTTCGATGAGAACTTCGTGCGCGAGCTCGAGCGCTCGACCCGGAGCGGGAAGCCGCTCGGCCTCGCCGTGCTCGACCTTGACTTCTTCAAGGAGGTGAACGACGTCCTCGGCCACGCGGCCGGCGACCGCGCCCTGCGAAAGCTGGCGGATGTGCTGCGCTCCGAGACGCGCGCGGTCGACACCGTCGCGCGCCTCGGCGGGGAGGAGTTCGCCGTCCTGGCCCCGGAGGCCGGGGAGGAGGGGACCCTCCTGCTCGCGGAGCGGCTGCGCGAGAAGGTCAAGGCCGCATTCGCGGGCGACGCGAAGCCGCTCACGATCAGCTGCGGGATCGCGAGCTTCCCCGCCACCGGCGGCACGGCGGCCGATGTGGTCCGGGCGGCCGACCGCGCGCTGTACTCGGCGAAGGACCTGGGCAGGGACCGGTCGGTCGTGTATCGGGCGGACGAGAGCGAGACCGCCGGGGCGGAGGCCCAGGAGGCCCGACCCGGGCGCGCGAACCGCCTTCCCGCGCTCGTCGCGCTCGCCGAGGCGATGGACCAGCGCAAGGGAAGCCCCAGCCACTCCCGCCTGGTGGGGCGGTATGCGGAGGCCCTCGCGCAGGAGCTCGGCCTCAGCGAGGCGGAGGTCGAGCGGGTGGGGCTGGCGGGCCTGCTGCACGACATAGGCACGGTCGGGATCTCGGAGTCGACGCTGACCAAGAAGGGACCCTTGAGCGCCGAGGAGTGGGCGGAGATCCGCAAGCATCCCGAGATCGGCGCCCGGATCGTCGGGACCGCCAACCTCGAGGGGGTGGGCGAGATGATCATCGCGCACCACGAGCGCCCCGATGGCGAGGGATACCCGTTCGGTCTCAAGCTGGAGGAGATTCCGATCGGCGCCCAGATTGTCGCGATCGCGGACGCCTACGCGGCGATGACCGCGACGCGCAGCTACCGGGATGACGTGGACTCCGCGACGGCACTGGACGAGCTGGAGGCTCAATCGGGCACCCAGTTCGCGCCGGAGCTGGTGGACGCGTTCGTGTCTCTCGACGGGCAGCTCCAGCGCGGGCTCGAGGGGTCCAGCGGCGGCGAGCGTCAGCGCGGGGGCGCTTCCGAGCGCTCCGCCGCCGAGAGGCTGCCCCGCAACTCGACGAAGTAGTCGAGCGCCGCGGGGTTGGCGAGCGAGTCCCGGCTCGCTGCCTGCTCGGGCGGCGTCCCGGTGAGGATGCGCTTCACCGGGACCTCGAGGACCTTCCCGCTCAGGGTGCGGGGCACCTCGGAGATCCGAAAGATCTCGTTCGGGACGTGGCGCGGGGAGCATTGCTCTCGGATCCGTCGCTTGATCTCCGCCGCCAGCTCGTCGGTGAGCTCCTCCCCGTCGCGCAGGACGACGAACAGCGGCATCCAGCCCTCCGTGCCGGGGCGCGGCACGTCGACGACCAGCGAGTCCACCACCTCGGGCACGGCCTGTACCGCGCGGTAGATCTCACTCGTCCCCATCCGGACGCCCTGGCGGTTGATCGTCGAGTCCGAGCGGCCGTAGATCACCGCGGTGCCGCGGGATGTGATCTCGATCCAGTCGCCGTGGCGCCACACGCCTGGGTATTGCTCGAAGTAGCTCGCCCGGTAGCGGGAGCCGTCGGGATCGCCCCAGAAGTAGAGCGGCATCGAGGGCATCGGCTCGGTGATCACGAGCTCCCCGACCTCGTCGGTGAGCGCCCGGCCGCGCTCGTCGAACGCCTCGACCTTGGCGCCGAGCGCCCGGGCCTGGAGCTCTCCGCGGTACACGGGGAGCACCGGCACTCCGCCGACGAACGCGGTGCACAGGTCGGTGCCGCCGCTGGTCGAAAAGAGCCACGTGTCCTCGCCGAGGTGGTCGTAGACCCAGTCGAATCCCTCAGGGACGAGCGGCGACCCGGTCGAGCCGATCGAGCGCAGCCGGCCGAGGTCGTGCTCTCGGGAGGGCTCGACGCCCGCCTTCATGCAGGCGGCGATGTAGCTCGCGCTGGTGCCGAAGCAGGTGATCCCGGCCCGCTCCGCGAGCTCCCAGAGCACGTTCATGTCGGGGTGGCCCGGGCTGCCGTCGTAGAGGACGATCGACGCCGGGGTGAGGAGGCCGCTGATGAGGAAGTTCCACATCATCCAGCCGGTCGTGGTGAACCAGAACAGGCGGTCGCCCTCCTGCGCGTCGACGTGGAGGTGGAGCTTCTTGAGCTGCTCGAGCAGGATCCCGCCGTGCCCGTGCACGATCGCCTTCGGCAGCCCGGTCGTCCCCGATGAGTAGAGCACCCAGAGCGGGTGGTCGAAGGGGAGGCGCTCGAACTCGAGCGACGCGCCCGCTCCTGCCTCGAGCAGCTCCGCCCAGCCCATCGCGCTCTCCA
>JBOGZL010000400.1:0-13455 GCA_050697195.1 Solirubrobacterales bacterium | reverse complement strand
GCCGGCGCCGAGCCCGGCGGCCGCCGCCAACCGCCACGCCGGGACGGCGTCGGGCGAGTATCTGCTGTTCCTGGGCGGGGACACCGAGATCGTCCACCCGGACTGGATCGAGACGCTGCTGATGTACGCGGAGATCCCCTCGGTCGGGATCGTGGGGCCGCAGCTCGTGAATCCGGACGGGCGCGTGCGCCAGGCCGGCTTCGCGGTCAGGAGGCGGGAGCGGAACGGCGGCGCCCGGATGGCGTGGTGGCACGGGCGCTCCCCGGCGGAGCCGCTGATGCGGGGTGCCCCGGGGGGCGGGGACGGGTACTACGGCTCGCTGTCGTGCGCCCGCGAGGTGACCGCGACGTCGGCCTCGTGCATGGTGGTCGAGCGCTCGACCTTCGAGCGTCTCGGCGGGTTTTCCGAGGAGTACCGCAGCGAGTACCACGACGTCGACCTCTGCCTCCGCGCGCGCGAGCTCGGCCTCGATGTCGCCTACGTCCCCGAGCCCCGAGTGATCAGCCACGCGTCCGCGGCGCCGCGGCGCGAGGACATGGTGGACCGCGCGCTGTTCGTCGACTCGTGGTTCGAGCGGCTGGACCGCGGCGACCCCTATCTCGACGACCGTCTCGACCCGGTGATGCGATGAGGGTCCTGTTCGTCCACTACGGGACGTTCGACTCGAACAGCGCGATCCAGACGTTCCAGTTCGCGAACCGCCTCGTCGACCTCGGGTTCGAGGTCGCTGTCTGCGGGAGGGCGGTCGAACGCATCCAGGGTGTGGGGGAGCCCAGGTTCGAGTCCCTGGAGTACCCGGAGCTCTCGGCGAAGATCGCCGAGTACCGGCGAGCCCCGGGCGACATGGTCGTGCACGCGTGGACCCCGCGCGAGCGCGTCCGGCGGGCGACGAACGACGTCGTCGCGCGGCTGGACGTGCCCTACGTCGTCCACCTCGAGGACAACGAGGAGCACCTGGTCGGCGCAAAGGACGGTCGAACCTTCGACGAGCTTCGCCACGCCCCGATCGACGAGCAGGACTCCGTCGCGGGCCTCGGCTACGCGCACCCCACGCACTACCCGGAGTTCATGCGCCACGCCGCCGGAGTCACGGTGATCACCGGGGCGCTGAGCGAGTTCAACTTCGGGGACCGCCCGGACCATCTGATGCGGCCCGGTGTGGACACCGAGATGTTCTCGCCCGACGTCGAGCCGGCGACCACGCGGGAGCGGCTCGGGATCGCCCCCGATGACTTCCTGCTCGTCTACCAGGGGAACATGCACTACGCGAACGAGCGCGAGATGTTCAGCCTCTACCTCGCCGTCACCCTGCTGCAGCGCCGCGGGCATCCCGTGAAGCTGCTGCGGCTGGGCGAGAACTGGACCCACGGAATCGACCCCAGCTTCGGCGCCCTGCGAGACCGCGGATCGGTCGAGCTGGGCGCGGTCCCGTGGCGGGACGTACCCGGATTCCTGGTGCTCGCCGACGCGTTCGTGCAACCCGGGGCCCCGGACGAGTTCAACCGCTACCGGCTTCCGTCGAAGCTCCCCGAGTTCCTCGCGATGGGGCGCCCCGTCGTCCTGCCGCACTGCAACATCGGCGCCGATCTCCACGACGGTGCGAACGCTCTCCTGCTCGAACGAGGAACGGGGGCCGAGATCGCCGATCGGGTCGAGTCCCTCGTCACCGATCCCGGGCTCGCGGAGCGCCTCGGGCGCGGGGCACGCGAGTTCGCGGTGAGCAACCTGGACTGGGATCGGAACGCCGCCGGGCTCGCCGACTTCTATCGGCGGATCGCCCGCACGGCGCGAAACGGCGGCCGCGCCTGATGACCGGCGCGCGACTCAGGCAGGCGCGAGCCCGCATCGCGGATCTCGTCCGCGCGACCCGGGATCGTCGCCTGGGGGCCGCCGCTTCCCCGCTGCCCGCCGGGCTCGCGTCGAATCGAAGCCGCGCCCTGGTCCCCGACGAGGCGCTGTGGCGGATCGGCGAGCGCTATCGGGGGCGGTTCCCGCTCCCACCCGTCTCCTACGGCGCGGTGCGCGACTGGGCCGACAGCCGCGAGACCCTCGGTGGGCTGGCGACGGCGAGCCTGGACATGAAGGACATGCAGCGGTGCTGGGCGCTCAAGGCGGTGGTCGGGAGCGTTGAGCCGGGCGGGCGCGTGGTGGAGATTGGCGCGGGGGAGCCCCTGGTCGCCGGGGTCCTGTCGCGGATCGGGTACGAGGTGATCGTCGTCGATCCATACGACGGGAGCGGGAACGGGCCGCGCGAGTACCGGGCGTTCAGCGCCGCCTACCCCGAGCTCACGTTCGTCCACGACACGTTTCCTCCCCGCGATCCGATCGCGGGGCCGATCGCCGCGGTGTACTCGATCTCCGTGCTCGAGCACGTCCCGACCGACTCGGTCGAGGGCGTCGTCCGGGCCGCGCGCGAGCTCGCCGCCACGACGGGCGGCCCATGCGTGCACGCGATCGATCACGTCGTCCGCGGGTGGGGGGCCGAGGATCACCGGGCGCGGCTCGACCGGATCGCGACGGCGTCCGACCTCCCCCCGGGCGCGCTGGATGAGGCGATCGAGCGCCTCGAGCACGACCCGGACGCGTACTTCGTCTCGGCCGAGGCCCACGACCGGTGGCGCGGGGGGCTCCCCTACGACGACTATCCGATGCGCAGGATCGGCTCGATCAACATCTTCACGCCGGGCTGATCCGCGCCGTACGCGGTCGGCAGTGCGCGATCAGCCACGGGAACGCGACGCCGATCTCCACCACATCGAGCTGCCCGCCGAGGAAGGCGGAGAGACTGCGGCGGTTCCAGTGGTTGACGTGCTCCGGGTGGTTGCCGAGGCCTGTGACGTACTTTCCGCGCAGCAGGCTCCCGAGCCGGAAGTACGGCTCGAACGGCACCGAGACCACGAGGTCCGAGCGCGCCACGCGGCTCAGCTCGCGGACACCGGCAGCGGGTCGCGTGAGATGCTCGAGCACCTCGAGCGAGAGGACGAGGTCGAACGCGTCGTCTGAGAACGGAAGCTCGTACACGCTCTGTCGCGAGACGTCCACGAACGGAAGCCGCCGCTTCGTGTAGGCGACGCACTCGTCGAGGATGTCAACCGCGGATACGCGTTCCGGCAGCTCGTCCCGGAGCCGCGCGATCGTCTCCCCCTCGCCGCAGCCCGCGTCGAGGACGGTCTCGGCGCCCAACGGCTCGACGATCGCCCGGAGGCGATCGTAGAAGCGGTCGATCAGCCTCCGCACCACGGGGTTCCCCGTCTGGAACTTGGCGAAGTTGGTCGTGTCGACGGTGTCGGTCGCGGTCACGGCGTGCGGGGCGGCCCCGTACCCGTCACGCGCTCCACCTGATCCGCCGTGGAGGCGGCGACCCGCTCCTGGCGCATGACCACGAGCATCTGGCCCAGGAGGCCAAAGGTCAGGAGTTGGAAGCCGACCACGATCAGGAGCGCCCCGAGGAGCAGGAGGGGGCGGTCGCCGATTGCCTCCCCGCTGAACCGAAGTAGGGCGAGGTACAACGAGATCAGCACCCCGGCGAGCATCAACGCCACTCCGAGCCCGCCGAACAGGTGCAGGGGCCGATACTGGTACCGGCCGATGAACAGCACGCCCAGGAGGTCGAACGGGCCGCGCGCGTAGCGCTCGAAGCCGAACTTGGAGCGCCCGTGGCGGCGCGCACGATGGTGGACCGGAAGCTCGGCAACCCGCCACCCGCGCTGCACCGCGAGCACCGGGATGTAGCGGTGCAGCTCGCCGTAGATCCGGAGCGATCGAGCGCAGTCGCCGCGGTACGCCTTCAGCCCGCAGTTGAAGTCGTGCAGCCGCACGCCGGAGAGGCGCGCCGTGACGCCGTTGAACAACCGCGACGCCCAGCGGCGCACTCGCGGGTCCTGGCGGTCGCGCTTCCAGCCGGAGACGAGCTGGTAGCCGTCATCGAGCTTGCCGACCAGCGCCGGGATCTCGGCGGGATCGTCCTGCCCGTCGCCGTCGAGCGTGACGACGATCTCGCCAGCGCTGTGCTCGAAACCCGCGGACAGCGCAGCCGACTTGCCGAAGTTCCTTCGCAGGCTGACCACGCGCACGGCGTCGTGGTCGGCCGCGAGCTCCTCGAGCAGCTCACGCGACCCGTCCGTCGAGCCGTCGTCAACGAAGATGACCTCCCAGGGGCGCCCGATCGAATCGCACGCGCGCTCGATCTCCGCCAGCAGCTCGCGCAACCCGTCGCGCTCGTTGTAGGCGGGGACCACGACCGTCAGCTCCGCGACGCCGCTCTCGGCCTGCTCGACGGCGGGCCTCCGACCTGCCACCTCCGTCACGCCCATGACCGGCGCAAGGATAGCCACACCTCATTACGACTCACCGCCAACCGATGCGTCGCATACACGCACGGCGGCGGCCGGCGTTTCGGCGTACCACGGGTCTGGCGCGGCGTCGGGGGGGATCGAGAGCAGCGTCGGGACGCCGGGTTGAAGCTCTCCGGCCTCGACCGCGAACTCGGTCCCGAATCGGCGCAGCCGCAACGGCGCGGGGCCGTCGTTCGTCCTCAGCACCGCGCCTTCGCGCGGCAGCTCGAACACCGTGCGCCCACCACGCTCACGGGTCGCCCGCCGGCATTCCACCGGTCGCGCCGTGCTCGCCTCCAACCCGAGGCCGAGGCCGTCGGCCAGCGCCTGGTCGGCGCTGGACCGGATGAGGTCGTGCTGCTCGCGCAGCTCCGGCACTGAGAACGCCGGCGACCCGAGCTCCCGGGCGGCCTCGAGATATCCGGTGGTGACGTTCGTCTGGCCGACCTCGCGCATCACGGTCCCGGTCAGCCGGACTCCGGCCACCACGCCAACCCGACCGGCGAGCTCGGCCGCGGTCAGGTTGGCGAGCCTCTGGCTCGCCTGGTTCGCGTAGTCCTCCGACCGGTCTCGCAGCAGGGCGATGTTCGTCGCGATTCCGACCGCCGCAGCCGCGTACAGGGCGATGATCGCGCCGCGGCCGAGACGCACCCCTCGCGCCGCCTCGGCCGCGACTAGCAGCACGGCCACCGTCCCCGCGAACAGGTAGCGCGGGTTCTCCGGACCCCGCGCCGCGCCCGGCGAGGCCGCGGTCGCGTGGAGCAGCCAGAAGGTCGCCGGCACCGCCATCGTCGCCCACAGCCACCGCGGGACGTCCCCGCGCGACAGCCTCCAGCCCAGGACCACGAGCGCGGCGAATGCGACGAGGACGCCCCAGGCGGGATCGAATGAGCCGACACCGCCGAAGGCGTAGCCGAGGCCGGTGACCGCCGCGCCGATGCTCGCCAGCGAGTTGAGCGCCCAGTCCGGCGCGAGGAGGAGGTTGGAGATCGCGACGTTGCTCTCCGTGGTGCTCTCGGCCCCGGCGTTGGCCCACGCCCACCACGCGACGTAGAGCAGCGCTGGGAGCACGAAGACCCAGGCGCGGCGGCGGCGGTCGGGACCGAGCAAAATCAGGACCGCGGCGCCGGCGACGAACGGCAGCCCCTCCGAGTAGCTCCCGACCGCGAGGCAGAGAAGGAGGCAGGCGCCGAGGTCGCTGCGAGGGCGTCCCCGGTCGAGCGCGATCAGGGCGCCGACGCCTGCGGCGACCGAGAGCAGAACCGTGAGACCGTTGCCCGAGAGCACGTGGAGCGAGTCCGAGCCGTAGAACAGGAGCACGAGGGTGGGGGCGAGCGCCACCAGCGCGCCGACGCGCCGCTTCGCGAACACGAAGAAGAGCCCCGCGGTGAGCAGCACGACACCCGCTGTCAGCACCCGGAACGGGAGGTAGTCCGCCCCCCCGAACACGTTCAGGGCCGCTGCGTAGACGATCCGCGAGGTACCGATCAGGTGCCCGATGTAGGGCTCAAACACGTACTCGAGGTCGAAGTCCGGGGTGGTGCTGAACCAGTCGAGCTCGTCGTACCAGAAGGACGTGTCGCGACTGAACCACAGGCCGAGCACCACCGACGCGACCATCGCGAGGCCGAGCGCGACCCGGATCTGGGCGTCCCCGATTCCGGCAGGCGCCCAGCTCCGCGTCTGCGCCGATCGGTCGACCGTCGGTCTCGTGTCGGAGGTCACCCGACCGGGCACGCCTTTACCGATCGGGCCCCGCCCACCGAGGCTCGCCACGGCTTGGAGGCATCGTCGGCGGGGATCGGAAGCGTCGCGGCTTCGCCTGGAGCGAGGCTCCCCACCCCGATGCCGGGTGAGTCCGCGAACCGTCCCACGGTGACCTCGGCGGGACCCGTCGCTCGCGCGAGGAGCGTGGCCCCTCCGCTCGGAAGCTCGAACGTCGCGATCCCGGTCGCCGGGTCGGCTCGGACCTGTCGGCAGCCCTCGGCCGGCAGCCTCGCCGCCGGCTCCAGGCGCAGGTCGAGCGCCGAGCTGAGGACGAGATCCGCGTTCTCGCGCACGACCGCGGACTTGCGCTCGAGCTCGGAGACCGGGAGCGCGGGAGAGCCGTACCGGTCCACGACGGTGAAGTACGTACCCGCCCGGGCGCCCGACTGGACGAGCGGGGAAATGAACCCCGGGAGCCGGGTCGGGTCGAAGTCGGGGTCCACCGTGCCGCGCGAGAGCTCCAGCATCGCGAGCTCCGCGCCCGCCGTGTCCGAGAACGTCCTGAAGTACGCGCCGGCGTCGCGTAGGATGGCCAGGTTCGTGACGAGGCTGAGCGCGCAGGCCGCGAACAGGGCGATCAGGCCGAGCCTCGAGAACCTGATCCCGCGCGCGGCGTCGGTCGCCACCAGGAGCACCCCGACTCCGCCCATGTACAGGTAGCGGATCGCGTCGGGCGTGCGGTCGACGCCGAACGCGAGCGCCCCGAGCGCCCAGTAGGTGAGGACGATCCCGAGCGACGCCCACAGCGAGGCCGGGACGTTGCCCTTCCTGATCCGCAGCGCGAGGGCGATGATCGCCACCACAGCCAGGACGCGCCCCCACGTGAGATCCACGTTGGGCGATCCCTCCCTCGTGAAGTCGAAGTCCACACCGGTCAGCGCTGCGGTGACGACCGCCAGCGAGTCGGCCGCCCAGTTTGGGATCAGGAGGAAGTTCGATGCCCGCGTCTCGCCGCGCGGGGACTCAACCGAGGAGGTTGACCACAGCCACCACGCCGCGTAGAGCGCGATCGGGATGAGGAAGATCCACGCCCGCCGGCGCCGGTCGGGCCGCAGTAGGACCGAGACCGCGGCGCCGACGAGGAAGCCCAGTCCGGTCGTGTACGTGGCCACGGAGAGGACGAGGAGCGCGGAGGCGGCGATGTCGCCGCGCCGGTCGCCGCGCTCCAGGGCGAGCAGGGCCGCGAGCCCGGCCGCGATGCTGAAGACGACCGTGAACCCGACCGGGACCACGACGTGCTGCCACGCCGAACCGAAGAACAGCAGCACGAAGGTGGGGGCGAGGGCCGCAACCGCTCCGATCCGGCGCCTGGCGAGCGCGTAGAAGAGCCCGGCCGAGAGCAGCACCGTAGCGGCGGCGAGCACCCGGAACGCCACGTACTCGGCGCCGATCGTCTCCAGGATCGCCTTGTAGACGAGCCTGGTGGTCGCGATCAGATGCCCGTTGTGGGGGTCGAGGACGTCGCTCGGCCCGAGGCCGGGGGTCTGGAACACCCACGTGGGTTCGTCGAGGAAGAAGGTCGTGCCGCGGTTGAGGTAGAGGATCAGCCCGGCGGCGATCGCCATCGCGACGGCGAGGATCCCCCAGCACACCCGGTCGGTGAGCTCGATCCCCCGGCTCGTGATCGGCAGCACGACGCGGGAGGCGCTGGGGTGGTCGGCGCCGACCTTGTGCGGCACGCTCGCCATCAGCGCAGCGCGCAGATCTCCACCGGCCCCGTCGCCGCCACCGCAGTGCGCCACGGCTCGGACGAGGCGTCCATGGGGATCTGAAGCATCGTGGGCTCACCGGGCGCGAGATTCCCCACCCCGATCGTCGGAGTGTCGGCGAAGCGGCCGAGCGTGACCGGGGCGGGGTCGCCCGAGGACAGTCGCAGCGTCGCGCCGCCGGGGGGCAGCTCGACCGTGCCCTCTTGGCTCGGGAGCGCCCGGCACTCCTTCGCGGGTGGGTCGGTCCGTGTCCCGCCGAGCTCGAGATCGAGCGCCTTCGCGAGGACCTGGTCCGCGCCCCCCCGCACCACCTCGCTCTGGCGCGCGAGCTCGGCGAGCGAGTAGCCGAGCGAGCCGTAGCGGTCCGCGGCCTGGAGGTAGTCGTATGGCGGCACGGGCATCGGATGGGGCGGGGGGTTCGCGAGCGCGGCACGCGGGTTGAAGTCGGGGCGCACGTGCGCGCGGGCGAGCTCGAGCATCGTGAACGTCGCGCGCACCGGACGCGTGTAGCCCTCCCGGAAGGACGCCGCCCCGTCGCGCAGCAGCGCGAGGTTCGTCGCCAGCGAGACGGTGGCGACGGCGAACAGCGCGATCAGCCCGAGCTTCGAGAACGTGACGCCGCGGGCGGCGTCGATCGCCACGAGGAGGACGCCCACCGCCCCGATCAGCGTGTAGCGGCCGAGCGCCGGCGGGCGAATCTCGCTGAACGCGAGCCCCCCGAGGACGAAGAAGGTGACGAGGATCCCCAGCGAGGCCCACAGCGACGTCCGCACGTTTCCCCTCCCGATCCGCGCCACGAGCGCGATCACGGCCACGGCGGCGAGGACCCGGCCCCAGCCGAGCTCGACCTGGTGCTGGGGCTGTGGGACCGTGAAGGAGAAGTCGAGGCCGACGAGGGCGCCCACCGCCGCCGCGAGCGAGTCGGCCGCGTAGCCGGGGATCAGCAGTGCGTTGGGGAGCTTCGCTTGGGCCCCGGGATCCTGGACCGAGTCCATCACAGACAGCCACCATGCGCCGTAGAGCACGAGCGGCACGAGGAAGATCCACGCCCGCCGCCACCGGTCCGGGCGCAGAAACACCGAGATCGCGACGCCGACGCAGAACAGGAGCCCGGTGCTGAACGTCGCGACGGAGAGGACCACGAGGGCGCATGCCGCGACGTCTCCGCGACGGTCGCCGCGCTCGAGGACGAGCAGGGCCGCGAGCCCGGCAGCGATGCTGAACAGCGCGCTGAACCCCAGCGGGACGACCACGTACTGCCATGCCGAGCCGAGGAACAGCAGCACGATCGCCGGCGCGAGAGCGGGGAGCGATCCGATCCTCCGTCTGGCGAGGGCGTAGAGGAACCCGGAGGAGAGCAACAGCGCCGCGACCCCGAGAAGCCGGAACGCGAGGTACTCGGGCCCGATCGTCTCCAGGATCGCCTTGTAGGCGAGCCGGGTGACGGCGATCAGGTTCCCGTTGTACGGATCGAGGAGGTCGCCGACCCCGGTGTCCGGGCTGTCGTAGACCCAGATCAGCTCGTCGACGAAGAACGTCGTGCCCCGGTTGAGGTACAGCATCAGCGCGGCGGCGGCGGCCATCGCCGCGGCGAGGACTCCCCAGCACAGGCGGTCGGTGACGGGGAGCCCGCGGCTGGTGATCGGGAGCACGATCCGCGGCACGCTCGCCGCGTCGTCCCCCAGCCGGTGCCGGACGCCCTCCATCAGCGCAGCCCGCACACCTCAACCGACCCCGCCCCTGCCGCCGAGGCCCGCCACGGCTCGGGCGAGGTGTCGCGGGGGATCCGAAGCCTCGCGGGCCGATCCGGCGCCAGGCTCCCCACCCCCGCCGTGGGCATATCCGCGAACCGTCCCAACGTTAGCTCGGCCGGGGCCCCGCCGCGCGATCGCAGGATCGCCCCACCGGAAGGCAGCTCGATGCCGCTCGGCTCGCTCCGCACCATTCGGCAGGTGTCGGCGGGCGGGTCGCGCCGCGCGGCGGCGAGGTCGAACTCGAGCGCATCCGCCAGGACCTGGTCGGAGCGCTCGCGGACGACCTCGCTCTGTCGCGCGAGCGCGGCGGGGGAGAGGCCGAGCGAGCCGTATCGGTCCGCGACGGCGAGGTACTGGCCCGCCTGGAGGTTGTTGAACACGAACGGCGATCCCTCCGGCGCGGCCTCGGCGGGATTGAAGTCGGGCTCGACGCGATCGCGCGCCAGCTCGAGCATCGCGAACTGCGCGCCCGCCGACGCCGCGTGGCCCCTGAAGGTCGCCGCCCCATCGCGGAGCATCGCGAAGTTCGCGGCGAGGGCGACGACGCACGCCGCCAGGAGCGCGAGCAGGCCTGGCTTCGAGAACCGGATCCCGCGAGCCGCCTCGGCGGCGACGAGCAGCACCCCGACCGATCCCAGGTAGAGGTACCGATCCTCGCCCGGTGGCCGCAGCAGCTCCGAGAAGGCGAGCGCGCCCAGCACCCAGTAGGTGAGCAGGATTCCGAGGTACGCCCAAAGCCACGGCGTCACGTTCCCGCTTCTGACCCGAAGCGCTATCAGGACGACGGCGACCACTGCGAGCACACGCCCCCACGCGGCATCGAGGCCTGTCGTCGACTGGCCCCCGAAGTCGTAGCCGAGGCCCGAGACCGCCGCGAGCACCGCGGCGAGCGATTCGGCGACGTAGTTCGGGATCAGGAGCGCGTTCGAGAGCCTCGTCTCCTGCTCGGTGGAGGTGGTCAACGACAGCGACCACAGCCACCACGTGGCGAACAGGGCGAGCGGCACGAGGAAGATCCACGCTCGCCGGCGACGGTCGGCGCGCAGCAGGACCGAGATCGCGACGCCGACCAGGAACGCGAGCCCGATCGTGTAGGTGGCGATCGAGAGAACGACGAGCGCGCATGCGGCCGCGTCGCCGCGGCGGTCGCCTCGCTCCAGGGCGAGCAGCGCCGCCAGCCCCGCCGCGACGCTGAGCACGATCGTGAATCCCTGCGGGACGACGACGTGCGTCCACGCCGAGCCAAGGAACAGCACCACCAGTGTCGGCGCGAGCGCGGGGAGGGCGCCGATCCTGCGCTTGGCAAGCGCGAAGAACAGCGCGCCGGCGAGCAGGACCGCGCCCACGTGGAGCAGCCGGAACGCGAGGTACTCGGCACCGATCGTCTCCAGGATCCCCTTGAAGGCGAGCCGCGTGACGGCGATCAGGTGCCCGTTGTGCGGGGCGATCACGTCGCGCGGGCTGTCGAGGGTGGCGCTGGTCTGAAACCAGGTCAGCTCGTCGGTGAAGAAGGTCGTGCCCCGGTTGAGGTAGAGGATCAGCCCCGCCGCGATCGCCATCGCCACGACGAGGACTCCCCAGCACAGCCGGTCGGTGACCTCGATTCCCCGCCGCGTGACGGGGAGCACCATTCGGGGGACGGTTGCCCGTGCGTCCCCCACGCTGTGCGGCACGCTCGCCAAGGCGCGGAACGATAGGCCAAGCCCCCGGCTCACACGGCACACGTCTCGATCGCGCTCACCCCGGTGACCGACGCGCGCCAGGGCGCGGGCGCCGAGTCGGGTGGGATCGCGAGCGTGCCGGCCTCGCCGGGGGCGAACGTTCCCGCATCGACCGATGGGGCTCCGAAACGCCCGATCGCAACATTGGCGGGCCCCCCCTCGGCGCGGATGCTCGCGCCGCCCGGCGGGAGGATGAACTCGAGGGGCGCCCCGGCGGCGGAAGCCGTGAGCTGCCGGCAGGGTCCCGGCGGCCCGTCGCGCGATTGCTCGAGGTGGAGGTCGAGCAGCGCCGCGAGCCTCTCGTCAGCGCCCACGCGCACGACCTCGACCTGCCGCTCGAGCTCGGTTGGAGAGAACGCGGGGGACCCGTAGCGATCGACGACATCGAAGTATGCGCTCGCCGGCGTCACGACCTCGAACTGCGAGAGCGCGACGAGCCGGTCGGGGGCGAGCTGGTCCCGCGCGAGCTCGAGCGTCGCGAGCTCGGCGCGCAACGGCGCCGAGTAGTCGTTCCTGAACGCCCCTCCGCCGTCCCGGAGCAGCGCCAGGTTGGTCGCCAGGCTGAAGGCGCATACGGCGAACAATCCGATCAGTCCGGGCTTGGAGAACAGGACCCGCGTGCTCGCCGCGGCGGTGACCAGGAGCACCCCGACCGAGCCGGCGTACACGTAGCGAACCTCTCCTGGGGCCTGCTTGGTCTCCGGCTCGACCACGAGCGCCCCGAGCGTCCAGTATGCGACCACGACCGCGAGCCCCACCCATAAGAGCGGCGGGACCGCGCCGCGCCTCAGCCGTATCACGATCGCGACGATCGCGGCGGCGGCGAGGATTCGGCCCCATCCGAACTCGAGCGACAGCGATCCCTCCGTGAAGTCGTAGCCGAGGCCGGTGATGCCGGCCATCACGGCGGCCAGCGAGTCGAATACATAGCCCGGGATCAGCAGCAGGTTCGACGCCTTTGCCTCGCTGTCGCCGGCGCCGGCAGACGACAGCGACCAGGCGAACCAGGCCACGTAGAGCGCGAGCGGGACGAGGAAGATCCACGCACGCCGTCGGCGGTCCGGCGCGAGCAGTACCGCGACCGCAACGCCGGCGAGGAACGCGAGTCCGACGGACAGGGTTGCGACCGAGACGCAGATCAGCACGCACGCGGCAAGGTCTCCGCGCGAGTCGCCGCGCTCCAAGGCGAGCAGGGCGGCGAGTCCGGAGGCGACGCTGAACACGGTGTTGAAGCCCCACGGGATCACGACCATCTCCCAGGCCGAGCCGAGGAACAGCAGCACTAGTGTCGGAGCGAGCGCCGGCAGGGCACCGATCCTTCGCTTGACAAGCGTGTAGAAGAGGCCGGCGGAGAGCAGCACCGCCGAGATCGCGAGGATGCGCCACGCCAGATAGTCGGCCCCGAAGACCTCCAGCAGCGCCTTGAACACGAGGTTCGAGGTGGCGGTGAGGTGACCCTCGTGCGGCTCGAGCACCTCACCCGGAGTCAAGCTGGTGACCGAGAGGACCCGCCCCAGCTCGTCGAGGTAGAAGACGGTCCCGCGGTTGAGATACAGGATCAGCCCCGCGGCGACCGCCATCGCCATGAAGAGGATTCCCCAGCACATGCGGTCGGTCACGACGAGGCCACGGCTCGTGATCGGCAGCACGATCCGCGGAATGCTCGCCGGCGCTTCGCCGGCTGTCTGAGGCAGGCTCGCCAGGCTGGGCACGATACGGAAACGACCCTCAGCGGGCGCGCACTCGCCGCACCGCGTTGCGCAGCAGCGAGAGCACCAGCTTGACCCCGATCCCGCAGTAGATCGCCGCGTTGGCGAGTGGGTTGCGCGTCGGCGCGTAGTGCTTGCGGTAGAAGCGGAACATCCCGTAGTGGAACGCCGCGTTGAGGCGCGGGCCGCGGACTGCGCCTGTGGTCCCGGCCTTCACGTGGATGACCGTTGCCCCGGGCTCGTACCACGTCACCCACCCCGCGCGGGCGAAGCGGTAGCTGAGGTCGAGGTCCTCCATGTACATCCAGTAGCCGTCGTCGAAGAGGCCCACCTCGTCGAGCGCGGCGCGGCGGATCAGCATGAAGGCTCCGTTCACGGCGTCGACGGGCCCCGCCTCGACCCCGGGCGCGCGGTACGCGGACAGCGCGCCGGCGTCGCGCCGCCTCCCCACGCCCGTGAAG
>JBOGZL010000399.1:0-4857 GCA_050697195.1 Solirubrobacterales bacterium | reverse complement strand
CACGGACGTGCTGGAGCGCGAGCTCGATGGCCGATCGGTGCAGATGCTCGTCCAGGACACTCCTCACACCTATGAGAACCAGGCGTTCGAGTTCGGTGCAGCGCTTGCCCACGCGGGGGATCGACTGGTGCTCGTTGACTCCGGCGGCGGCAGAACGCCCGCGCTGAGCGAGCTATGCAAGCGGGCCGGCGGCACGCACCGCCACTTTCGCGAGCGACCCCATGATCACTTCTATCCGACTCGCGGGTCGGGTGTCGCTTTGATCGAGCGTCGCAGCTAGGGGCACGCCGTAACAGTGAGCAGGGCGCCGTGAGCTGGAGTGGTTGGGGGGGGCGCCCCGGCGACGCCAGGGTCGCAAGCGGGCGGCGAATCGCGGGCACCGCGATCGTGCAGTTCGTGGCGCGCGGGTTGAACCTCGCGCTCGGTGTGCTGGCCGTCGTGGTGCTTGCTCGGGCGCTCGGGCCCAGTGGCTTCGGCGTTTGGACCACGGCGCTCGCGTTTGTCGGTGTGTTCGGCATCCTCGCCGATTTCGGGCTCGCTCGGATCGCCACACAGCGGATGTCGGCCGAGCCAGAGAAGGAATCGGATTGGCTGGGGGCGCTGTTCGGGACGGTCACGGCTGCCTCTGTGCTCGCGCTCGCGGTGACCGTTGCGGGCATCCCGTTGCTCAGCGACGAAGGCGATGCACGTCTGGTGACCCTGATCCTTGCCTTTACCTTGCTCGGGGTGGGTCCGGGCGCCGTCGCGGCGGTGTTCGACTCCCGCGTGCGGGCGGAGTTCAGGATGATCATTCTCAGCCTGAACAGCGCGGCTTGGCTGGGGCTCCTGTTCGTGCTGGACGCTGGCGACGCTTCGATCGTCGCATTCGCGATTGGCTTCCTCATCATCAACCTCCTGACCGGTGCTCTCGGGTTCCTCGTCAGCCGCCGGCACGCGCGCATCTCGGTTCGCCGGGGCCGTGCGCTCTGGCGTCCTCTCCTGCGTGTGGCCCTGCCGGTGGGGATCGCGGCGGGTCTGGTCGTCCTCTACTACCGGATCGATGCGGTGCTTGTGTTCAACATCAGCGGATCCGAGGAGGCCGGGATCTACGGCGCCGCTTACCGCTTCCTCGACCCCCTCATATTCATCCCCACGGCAGTGGTCGGGGCGCTGTTTCCCGTCGTCGCCGCGCTTCACGGGCGCGATCCGAAGCGCGTCCGGGAACTCGTTCAGCACGGTGGTGAGTACCTGGTGATCGCTGCGCTTGGCGCGCTTGGCGTCACGATCCCGCTGTCTGAGCCGATCGTGGACCTCCTCCTCGGCCCGGAGTTCGACCGGACCGCCGGTCTGCTTCCCATCCTCATGCTGGGCTTCGTGTTTGTCTCGCTCAGCTACCTGGCGGGCTCCCTCGTACCGGTAGTCGGTCTCCAGTGGCGCTTCGTCGCATACGCTGCGGTCGGCGTAGGCGTGAACGTCGCTTTGAACCTGGCGCTGATCCCACCGTACGGCGCGTACGGTGCCGCCTGGGCGACCGTTGTGACCGAAGTCGTGGTCAGCGGATTGACGCTTGCTGCGGTGTTCAGCGCCCTGCGCTTCAGTCCCGAGGTGGGCCGCGTCCTGCGCGCCACGCTCGCCGCCGCCGCGATGACGGGTGCCGTGGCGCTCGCTGCGCGCCTCGGCCTCGTTCCCGCCCTTTTGGTGGCGGCGCCAACCTACCTGGGATGCCTGGTCGCGTTGCGCGTGATAGTGCCGGCGGAGGTTCGCGAGCTCTTCGGCACGGCTGCTGCGGTGAAGGGAGACCCCGGCCGGTCCTGATGCGAGCCTCCAGCACACCCTTTAGCGTTCAGGAGGGATATGTCAATCACCGTTGACGACGCGGGCAGTCTGCCCGAGGAGAGGGTTGCGGCGGTCCGGGCCTACCTGATCGCGGGGGCCGGCAAGCCACCGCCCCCGCCGATCAAGGGCGGGGCGCTGCTGCGCCGGGCGCCGAGCTGGGCGCCCCGGGCTGTGCGTAACGTGGGGACCCGGGCCCTGCGTTCGCACTCCAAGCGGCTTGCCGTGGAGGCTCAACGACGCTCACCGTTGCGCCTGCACCTCGGCTGCGGGTGGATGTACAAGAAGGGCTGGGTCAACATCGACCTCTTCCTGACAACGGCGGACATCCCCTGGAACCTGGTGACCGGCATCCCGTTCAAGACAGGGTCCGCGGATGCGGTCTTCCATGAGCACATGCTCGAGCACATCTCCCGCTGGGAAGGCTTCGCATTCACTCAAGAGTGTCTGCGCGTCCTGAAGCCCGGCGGGATCCTTCGCATCGGCGTGCCCGATGCCGGCATGTGCCTGGACTCCTATGCCAACCCGAACGACTCGGACTGGGACCTGGACAAGTGGCCCACGAGGATGCTCGGCGTTCAGGCGCTCTTTTACCAGAGCGATCACCGCGCGATGTATGACGCCGTGACGCTGATCCTGATGTGCCGGGCGGCGGGGTTCGCCGAGGTCAAGCGGCGCGACTTCTCGGAGGGTTGGCTGCAGCCAAGCCCCGACACGCCCGAGCGGCGCGAGGGCACGCTGTACGTCGAGGCTCGCAAGGGCAGCGACTAGAGAGGGCCTCGGGAGGCCACCTCGGGGGTTGCCTCGGTCGGCTTCCGGCGAGCGTCGGCAAGCATCGCGGCGAGGAGGCCGAGAGCGGCCCCAATCGTGACGGAGAAGCGCTCGGTGACCCCGGTGGCAGAGATCGCGGTCTCGACGACAACGAGGCCGATCATTCCCCCGAGCACGCCCAGCCCCACGACCTTCAACCACGGGTCCGGCTGCTCATGCCACACGCGATATGCGACCCAGATACCTGTCGCTATGAGCGAGATGTACGCGACGAGTCCGAGAATGCCGAGCTTCAGCCACCACCACAGCGCGTTGATGTGCGCGTAGTCGCGGCTTCCCACGCGATCGACGGCCGGCGGGTAGCGCCCGGTCCAGGGGATGGTGAGCCCGAGGCCGGTGATCGGATGGTCCTCGAGCTCTCGGACGACGTTCCTGCGCTCGTCCAGGCGGTACCGGTCCTGGGGGTTCGCCTCGATCCGCGTTGGATTCAGATCCTGGGCTCTCTGGGCGATCGGCCCCTCGACGTCCGCGACCATCCCCGTGGCAAGCGTCAGCCAGGCAGCGAACCCTACGATGGCCAGGCTCGGGACGGCGACCCGCCACCGGAGACGCCCGGCGCCCACCAGGGCCACGATCAGGATTCCCACGATCGCCGCGATCCAGAAGGAGCGGCGGTAGGACAACAGCAACGAAGCGACGGCGAGCGCCGCGATCGCGATCGCCCACAGTGGCGGTCGCATTCGAGCAACCAGCGCCGCAACCACGACGAGCAGGAAGGTCATCGTCAGCCAGTTCGGGGTTGGCTCCAGGTAGGCCAGCGGAGACAGGCTTGGATCGATGAGTCCCTCACCGATGACCACCGCGATCACTCCCGTTGCCGCCTTGACTGCGGCGAGGATGGCTGCGACGAGGAGGGCGCGGCGAATTGCGGTTCTTCCTCGGACGACGTTCACGACGACGATTGGCATCAGGAGCAAGACGATCAATGGCCGCAGGGCGAAGCTCGTCTCCTTCAGTGACCCCCCGTTGAACAGGCCGGTGACCACCCCGGAGGCGATTGCGGCCGCTACGAGCAGCAGCGGAAGCGTCAGGGGATCCGGCATTCGAAACTCGTGGCGACGCGCGACGTCGAGCACCGTCGCGATGATCAGGAGGACGATTGCGAGCTCGAGCGGCGAGAGCACACGGGACTGGTCGTAGAACGCGCTCACGTTCGGAAAGACGCCGCCCTCGAATGCGCCCTCGAGCACCAACACGGGCACGACGACGAGCGCCAGCGTCCAGCCCGGGTGCTGCACGACGATCACCGCCGCGACGGCAAGCACGAGGAGCGGTAGCACCGCCGCGCCAAGCTTCTGCAGGGCGACAAGGAACGTCAGCGCGATCACGGCGGCCCCGGCCGCGAACGCGGCTACGCGCGCGGCGTCGCCGAATCTGATCGCGGAGCCCATTCGAGGTCCTGAATCCTAGATCCCACACCGCTCGTCTATGCGTCCAGGGCGGGCGCGAGGCGCTAGGGGGAAGCGCCCTTGATGGCGACTGAAGGGAGGAGGGATCGGGCCCAGTCCCAGCCGGGGTCCCCCGAGAAAGGCAACCCCGTCGCGAGGCGGGCACGCAAAGCCAGAGGTCTCGCAGCGCGAGACGGCTCAGTCGCCGAAGGGAGTCCCAGGTGTCGACACGGAGGTCGTGGCGAAGCGGCATCGCCCTGGGGCTGCTGGCGGTAATGCTCTTGCCGGCAGGTGCCGGGGCCGCCGATGCGCCAACCGCCACCGTGCACGAGCCGGCCGAGGTGAAGAAACGGGGCCGGGCGCTCGTCTTCACCTTGACCGGGATCGACGCCGAGCGATGCCGGCGCGGCTCGCTCAACCTCCGGCGCAAGACCATGGCGCTCGAGACAGACGCCGTGGTGGCGGCCGTGGAGCACGGTGGCGAGCTGAGGACAAAGCTTCCGCGACGTTGGCTTCCCGAGCGAAGGTCGAAGAGGACCGCGCGGGAGGCGCGGCTTGAGATCATTCTCGATGTGAACCATCCCGAGGCGGTCGACGGGGGGGACAAGCCGCCCGGGGCTACACCATCGCCGCCCCATGAGCCGCCGGTCCCCGCTCCCGGGCCGCCGCTCGACGAGGGGCTCCGAGTCGGCCTTGTCGCCAACGCCCAGGGCTACGACCCGAACTCCGCGGGCATCCTCGACGAGGCCGCCCAGACCGGCGCGCGGTGGCTGCGGGAGGAGTTCGCCTGGGACGTGATCGAGCCCCGGAACGACACGTGGCGGTG
>JBOGZL010000398.1:0-4991 GCA_050697195.1 Solirubrobacterales bacterium | reverse complement strand
GCTCCGCGCACGGCTCCGCCTCGCTCGCCGGACCTCGTCGCGCCGGGCGCGGGGCCGGAGCCGCGCGCGAGGCTCAGGGTCCGCGGTCCGGTTCCTCCACGGCGCGCCGGAGAATGTCGCGCAGCGCCTTCTGGTCCTTCTCGGAGAGCGCGGTGAGCGGCTCCGGCGGCTCCGCCATCCGGACGTTGAGCTCCTCGCGCAGTCGCACGCCGTCCGGAGTCAGCGCGATCAGCTTGACGCGGCGGTCGTACTCGGCGGGTTGGCGCTCCACGAGACCGCGCTCCTCGAGCCGGTCGACGATCCCGGTGATGTTCGAGTTGTCGCAGTGCATCGCCTCTGCCAGCTCGCCCATCGGGCACGGCTCGGCGAGGAGGCGGACGACGATCGCCTGCCCGGGATGGAGGTCGAGCTCGCGGGCGATCGCCGGGAACCGGGGCTTGCCGTGCAGGAAGAGCAGTCGCGCCAGCAACGCCCAGGCCTCACCCGCGGTGCCGGACGCGTACTCGGCGATGTCGAGCGCGGCGGCGAGCTTCGGGCGCTCGGGCGCCGCGATCACGGGCCCCGGGGGCGACCCCGGTGCGGACTTGGAATCGGATGAGACCGCACTCATTTGAGCCGGATGATACTCTACCGCCTCGACAGTTGACTTACTCAACTATCTATGGACTCTGCAATCGACTATCTCAATCGGATCAGAGAAGCGAGGCGAAGGCTTGATGGGTTCAAACGCAAACGCGTCCGCGAACGGCGACCGGTCCACCCCCGCCGCGGACAACGGGATCGAGGTCGAGGACCTGGTGCGCGAGTTCAAGAAGGGGCCGCGCGCCGTTGACGGCATCGACCTGAGCGTCGCGCCGGGCGAGATATACGGGTTCCTGGGCCCGAACGGCGCCGGGAAGTCGACCACGGTCCACATCCTCACCACGCTTCTTCCCCCGACCGCGGGGACGGCCCGGGTCGCGGGCCACGACATCCTCCGCGAGGGGCCCGCGGTGCGCGACGCGATCGGGGTCGCGCTTCAGGACGCGGCACTCGACATGCTGCTCACCGGGCGCGAGCACATGCGGCTCCAGGGCGGCCTCCACGGTCTCGGCGCCGACGACGTCACGCGGCGCGGCGACGAGCTCCTCGAGCGGGTCGGTCTCGCCGAGGCCGCCGACCGCCGCGTCGGCGGCTACTCCGGAGGGATGAAGCGTCGCCTCGACCTCGCGCTCGCGCTCGTCCACGAGCCCAGCGTCCTGTTCCTCGACGAGCCGACCACCGGCCTCGACATCCAGAGCCGCAGCGCGCTGTGGGACGAGGTCGCACGCCTGTCCCGTGACGAGGGCGTGACCGTGTTCCTCACGACCCAGTACCTCGAGGAGGCCGATGCGCTCGCCGACCGGGTCGGGATCATCGATCGGGGCCGCCTCGTGGCCGAGGGCACCCCCGCGCAGCTGAAGGCGCAGATCGGCCGCCCCTCAGTCGAGGCGGTCCCGGCCGACGCAACCGAGATCGAGAGTCTCGAGGCCGTGCTGGCGCGGTTCGGCGACCCGCTCCCCGCCGCGCGCGGGGCCGCGGCGGTAAGGCTCTCCGACGGCACCGAGGAGCTCGCCGAGATCGTCCGCGGTCTCGACGGCGCCGGGATCGCGGTCGCTGACCTGAAGCTCCACGCGCCCAGCCTCGACGACGTCTTCCTCGCCAAGACGGGACGCTCGTTGGAGGGCGCGGGCGAGGAGGAGGAGACGGGCGAGCACGCCTCCGAGGCGGCGGTCCCCGCCTAGAGGCGCGGCGTGGGCGCTACCGCGACAGCCCAGCTCCCCACCCAGACGCGGTTTCTGGCGTGGCGCTCGGTGCTGCGCACGATCCGCCAGCCGATCATCATCGTGCCGCCGCTCGTCTTCCCGCTCTTCCTGCTGGCGATCAACGCCTCAGGCCTCGACGCGGCGTCGAGCATTCCGGGATTCCCCGCCGAGTCCTACCTCTCGTTCGCGCTCGCGTTCCCGTTCATCCAGGGTGCGATCTTCGCGACCAACACGGCGGGGACGAACGTCGCCGAGGACATTGGGAGCGGGTTCTTCAACCGCCTCTCGCTGACGCCGATGCGCGGCTCGTCGCTGCTCGCGGGCCAGCTCACCGGCGTGCTGCTGATCGGCACTCTCCAGGCGGTCGCGTTCCTCGCCGCCGGGCTCGCCGCGGGCGCCGGGATCGAGTCCGGGATCCTCGGCGCCCTCGTCCTGTTCGTGCTCTCGCTCGCCGTCTGCGCCGCGTTCGGCACGATCGGGCTGTTCGTCGGCCTGCGGACCGGCTCCGGGGAGGGAGTCCAGGGGCTGTTCCCGGTGATGTTCATCCTCCTCTTCCTCAGCTCGGCCTCGCTCCCGCGGGACCTGATCGCCCAGGACTGGTTCCGGACGGTGGCGACGATCAATCCGGTCAGCTACCTGATCGAGGGCCTTCGCAGCCTGATCATCGTCGGGTGGGACGGCGAGGCGCTCGCGCTCGCCTTCGGCGTCGCGGTCGCGATCTTCGCCGCCGGCCTGTGGGCCTCCACCGCGGCCCTGCGCGAGAGGCTGGTGAGGACATGAGCCGGCGCTCGCGGTATCTGGGGGTGGTCCGCACCGTGGCATGGCGCAACCTCCACTCCGCGCTCCGCAGTCCTGCCCTGTTCCTGCCGGGGCTGGTCTTCCCGCTCTTCTTCTACATGGCGTTCGCGGGCGGCCTGTCGACGGTCGGCGACCTGCCCGGGTTCGACTACTACGACTACAACGCGTTCCAGTTCGTCTTCGTGCTCCTCCAGGCGGCCGCGTTCGGCGGCGTATTCATCGGTTTCTCGATCGCCGCCGACTTCGACTCGGGGTTCACTCGGCGACTGTTCCTCGCCGCCGGCGACCGCTCCGCTGTGATCGCCGGCTTCGGGGTCGCGGCGGTGATCCGGGCCGTGATGGTGTGGGTGATGGTGTTCGCGATCGCGCTCGCCACCGGGCTCGGGGTCGCCGGCGACGGCGTCGAGCTGTCGGGGCTTATCGGCCTCGCGCTGATCGTCAATGTCGCGTTCTTCCTCTTCGCGGCTGGAGCGATGACCCGGATGCGGACGCTCCAGGCCGCGCCGGCGATGCAGCTCCCCGTGTTCCTGATCCTGATGACCGCGCCGATCTACGTGCCGCGCGAGCTGCTCGGGGGGTGGATCGAGACCGTGTCGGAGTTCAACCCGATGACCGCGATCCTCGAGGCGGGTCGCAGCCTGATGGCCGGCGATCCCTTCCACGTCGCGCTCGCGTTCGCCGCCGCCGCCGGTCTCGCCATCGTCCTGTTCGCGTGGGCGGTGGGAGGACTGCGGCGCGCCGAGGCCGCGGGCTAGCGCCGCCCCGGCGCGCTCACAAACGTCAGGCGGTCGCCGGCTCCGGGTCGGGACGAACGATCACCGTGTCGGCAACGGGGATCACCTCGTCAGCCCCAATCCCGGCCCGCTCGGCGTGCTCGCGAACCTTCTCCGGACTAGCCGGTCTCGAGCCCCTCGAGCAGGGACAGGAGCGGCTGCTCGACCTCGGCTCGCGCAGCGCGGGGATCGTCGGCGTTGGCGATCACCATCCCCGCCTCGCCCATCGCCGCGAGCAGCAGGTGGGCGAGGGGACGAACCGGCTGGCGGCGCAGCCGGCCGGCGTCCATGCCCATCGTCAGCCCCGCGATCGTCAGCCCGAGCCCGTAGCGCTCGTCGATCTCCCGCCACTCCGCCCACCCGAGCACAGACGGCGCGTCGACGAGCGTGATCCGTGCGATGTCCGGCTCGGTGCACGCCTCCAGGAAGGTTCTCGCCGCGGTCCGCAGTGCCGCGACCGGGTCGTCGTTGGCAGTGCCCTGCAGCGTCACCCCGATCCGCTCGGTGACCTCGCCTTCGATTTGCTCGTGAACGGCGCGGAACAGGTCGCGCTTGTCCTCGAAGTGGTGGTAGAGCGCGCCGCGCGTGACCCTCGCCCGCCGAACGATCTCCTCGGTGCCGACGTCGGCGTATCCGCGCTTCGCGAACAGCTCCCGCGCGGCACGCACCAGCTTCGCCCGCGTCGCGTCAGAGCGCTCCGCCTGGCGGCTCACGCCGTCACTTCAGTCGCCTGCCCCGCATACATACAGACTGTATGTTACCCTCGTACCTTCCATACAGCCTGCATGTAACAAAGGAGCACGGACATGAGCGATGCGAAGACCTTCTGGCGTGACCCGGCGCTCGGCGACCGGCGCGAGCTCGATCTCCCCGGCGGACCGCTGCGGGTGTTCGAGGCCGGCTCGGGGCCACCGATCGTTTTCGTCCACGGGCTGCTCGTGAACGCGAACCTGTGGCGCAACGTCACCTCCAGGCTCTCCCCCGACTTCCACTGCGTGGCCCTCGACATGCCTCTCGGCTCGCACGAGCTGCCGCTCCCCCCGGGCGCGCCCGCGGGCGCGCCCGCCGCGGCCGAGATGGTCGCCGACGCCCTCGACGCCCTCGAGCTCGACGGGGCGACCCTGGTCGGGAACGACTCCGGCGGGGCGATCTCCCAGATCGTGGCTACGACGCGGCCCGAGCGGGTCGGACGCCTGGTCCTGACCTCGTGCGACTACCGCGACAACTTCCCCCCGAAGGTGTTCTCGTACTTCAAGCCCGCCGCCGCCGTGCCGGGTCTGCTGTGGGCGCTGCTGCAGCCGATGCGGTTCGGCCCGCCGCGCCGCACGCCGATCGCGTTCGGATGGCTGTCCAAGCGCCCGATCGAGCGCGCCGCCGAGGACAGCTATCTGTACCCCGCGATCACCGACGCGGCGATCCGCCGCGATGCCGGCGCCTTCATTCGCGCCTCGAACCCCTCGCAGACCAACGCCGCCGCGGACAGGCTCGGCGGGTTCGACCGCCCTGCCCTGATCGCCTGGTCCGCCGAGGACAAGGTGTTCCCCGAGGCCGACGGCCGTCGGCTCGCGGACGACCTCCCGAACGCCCGCTTCGAGCTCGTGGACGACGCGCGCACGTTCTCGATGGAGGACAACCC
>JBOGZL010000397.1:0-2097 GCA_050697195.1 Solirubrobacterales bacterium | reverse complement strand
GAGGTGGACCCCGGCGGGCGCGTACGGGAGCGCGTCGGCGAGCGCCACCGCGCCGCGGCGCACGTCCCCAGGCGGCACCCCGTGGGTGAGGTCGACCACGGGCGCCTCGGGCGCGATCCGGGCGATCACGGCGCGGCACACGCCCGCGAACTCGTCGTCGTGACCGTAGTCGGAGAGGAAGGTGATCGGGCGCGCGGCCATGCGCCCCAATCTACGCCGCCGCTAGCGCCGCTTGCGCTTCACCTTCCACTCGTGGACGGCAGGGGTGGGGTCGGCGTTGCCCGAGTCGTCGATGGCTCGAACCTGGAAGCTGTGCCTCCCTCGCTTCACCTTCTTGCGAAACGGCGATGTGCAAGCCGCGAACTCTCGCTTATCGAGCTTGCACGCAAAGCTCGAGCCCGTCTCGTCGGAGGAGAACTCGATCCTCGCCTTGCGCTTCGGGGTCTTCCGCTTCGGCGCCTTCGTGATCTCGGTGTCGGGCGGATTGGTGTCCGCGCCGGGAGGTGGAGGAGGAGGCGGGGGACAGTTGGGCGCGAACTCGTCGGCCCCGATGTCGCGGCGCGCGGTCCCTCCGCACGTTCCCGCAACGGCGCGTGACTGGCCATCCAGGTCGACGACGAAGCCCGGATTGGCCGGATCGCCGGCGTCGATCATCGGCGAGCCCGCCTGGAGGTGGTAGTTGTCGGCGCCCGGGTTCACGAACTGCGGCGCGGCGGTGGTCTGGAAGCCGGCGCAGCCGGTGCCGCCAGGGGTCGTCGTCGGGCCGCGCGAGAACGCGATCGCGCAGGTTCCGTTGTTGAAGTCACCGACTGGATCCCCGACGATGCTCGAGTCGAGCTCGATGTGGGTCTCGAGCAGGACGACGTCATTGTTGTTGTCGAACGCGGTCACGTTGGTCGCCGTGACGTCGCCTTCGTCACCGCCCGCGGCGTTGTCGACGGCCAGGATCCCGGACTCGGTGTTGCCGGCGATCACATCGCCGTTCAACGTCACGGTCCCCTCGGTGTCGTTCGTCCGCACCCCGCCGCGGTGGTCGTAGACCTCGTTGCGGCGCAGGGTGGCACCGGTTGCGGTGGGCCCCGCGAACTCCGAGATCAGGATGCCGAACGCGTTCAGGGGCTGGGCGGGAGTGTTGATGTCGTTGGCGACGATCGTCGGCGAGCCGCTGACAACCTGGATCGCGACGCCCACGTTGCTGCCGCCGGCGCGGGCACCGGTGATCGTGTTGCCCGATACGGTGGCGTTCCCGTTCGCGATGTGGATCGCGGTCTGCAGGTTCTCGAACGTGTTGCCGGCGATCGTCGGCGAGCCCGATGTGATGGTCGAGAGCCCGAACTGGCCGTCGGTGTCGGCCGGCGTGTCGGTGAAGGTGTTGGTAGTGACCGACGCGGCGCCCGAGCCCTGGAGCAGGTTCACGTGGGTGTTGGCGTCAGGGTCGTCGAAGTTGTTGCCGGTCAGGGTCGCAGGACCTTCGAGCGACACCGGCAGGGCATCGGAGCGAACCGTGAAGCCTCGGATCTCGCCCGCGGAACCGCCGGCCGGCACCGCGATCGCCGGCCCGAGCGCGCCCGAGTCGATCGTCGCCTGCGAGTCACCGTCGGTGGTGTTGAAGTCCTGCTCGACGAGCGACTTGCCGCCGCTCAAGCTGACGAACTCGCCGTAGTTGCCGCCGTCCACGCGGACCGTGTCGCTCGCCCCCGCCTTGCCGATCCCGCCGAGGATGGTCAGGCACGGAGCCCCGGGACTGGTGCACGGGTTCGCGTCGTTACCCGAGTCGTCGTCGACGTAGGTGTCTGCCGCCATCGCCATCGACGGGACGGCAAGGAACGCGGTGGCGACGGCGGCGGCGTAACGAGCCGTACGGCCCCACATTGCGAGGCCAAGCTAGGCGTCGGGCCTTACCGCCCGCTTACCGCGAGCCGGCGTCGGCCAGGAGCGCGTCCACGAGGCCCTCGATGTCGTGGCGCTCGGCCTCGACGTGGACCTCGAGCCCCGCGTCGCGGGCGGCGCGGCTCGTGATCGGCCCGATCGAGACCACCCGGGCCGCGGAGGGGAAACGGTCCCCGACCGCCCCGACGAGGTTGCGCACGGTCGATG
>JBOGZL010000396.1:0-2900 GCA_050697195.1 Solirubrobacterales bacterium | reverse complement strand
CGCTGGAGATCGCGCGTCTCGATCGCCGGCATGGACGTTGATTGTATGGAGCCGGGTTCGGCGCTCTGTGACGCTCGGCACGGGCGCCGTCCTGGGACCGCCGATTGCCGTGACACCCAGGAGGAGTTCGAGGCTTTGAGAAGTCAATCTGGCATCTCAAAGTCGGGCCACGGTGGTCGTCGCTATCGACCGTACGCCTTCGTAGGTCTTTGAGGGATCGGCCGTGGATGGCGGGGTAGGAGGGACGAGGGTTCCGACCGTCGGACGCGGGCACCGCAGCGCCGCAAACCCCACAATCCGTGCGACCTGACCGGCGAATGTGGGGTTGACGGTCTATATGCCGGTCAACCCAACACTCAATTCCTCGCACTGATCGAGTGTGGGGTTTGCGGCGATCCTTCGGCTCTAGGTCGCGTAGATCCCCGGCGCAGCCTCGACGTGGCGGCGCTCGGTGGCGCGCTCCAGGGCCTCGGCCGCGTCGAGGAGCAGCTCGTCGTGCCCCCAAGCCGCCTGGAGCTGGAGGCCGACCGGCATCCCCGCCGCGCCGACCCCGACCGGGACGCTGATCGCCGGGATCCCGGTGAGGTTCGCGAGCCCGCCGAAGCGCGCGTTCGCGGCGTCCGCCGGCAGCCGTCCGGAGGGGAGCTCGACCGTCGGGTTGTCGAGCGGCGGCGCGACCGCGGGCACCGTCGGCCACGCGATCACGTCCACGCCCTCGAAGGCGCTCGCCAGCGAGCGGCGGGTGAGGTTGCGCACCCGGCCCGCGCGCGCGACCGCGCCCGCCGGCACGAGCAGCCGGTACTTGAACAGCGCTCGCGCGACGAGGCTCACGTCCTCGCCGAGAGCGTTCAGCTTCGCGGGGGTCATCGCGGGGAGGTCCTCGGTCTGCCCAACCAGGATCGAGGCGATCAGGACGTGCTCGAGCCCCTCGATCTCGACCTCGCGCAGCTCGCCCCCGGTCGCCCCGCGGAGCTCCCCGAGCGCGCGCTCGCATGCAGCCCTCACCTCGGGCTGGCAGTCGTCCCACGCCGGACCGCGCACGGTGCCGATCCGCAGCCCGCTCGCCTCGCCCGCCGCGAGCTCCTCGCAGAACAGGGCGCCGCCGAGGAGCCGCGCGTCCGCCGCGTCGGCGCACAGCGGGCCGGAGACGATCGTCGTCGTGTCGGCGACGTGGTGCCCGTCCATCGCGGAGCGTCCGAAGGTCGGCTTCAGCCCCGTGAGCCCGCAGTACGCGGCGGGGTAGCGGATCGAGCCGACCCCGTCCGCGCCGACCGCGCCCGCGACGAGCCGCGCGGCGACCGCGGCGCCCGAGCCGCTCGACGAGCCGCCCGGGCAGCGCTCGGTGTCCCATGGGTTGCGTGCCGGGCCGTAGGCGGAGATGTCGCCGGTGCTCCCCGCCCCGTACTCGTGCATGTTCGCGACCCCGACGATCACGGCGCCGGCGTCGCGCAGCGCCCGGTAGGGGCCCGACTCGCCGGGGTGGGTCGGCGCGAGCAGCTCCGCCGCGCCGAGCCGCTCGGCGCGCCACGGGAGCGGCCACTCGTCCTTGATCGCGACGGGCACGCCGCGCAGCGGCCCCTCCGGCGCCTCGGCGAGCATCCTCCGCGACTCGTCGGGGAACGTCGCGACGATCGCGTTCAGCTCCGGGTTGCGCTCCTCGATCCGTGCGAGCGTCTCGTCGAGCAGCTCCGCCGGGTCGGCGTCGCCGGCGGCGATCGCCGCTGCCTGCTCGCGCAGCGGACGGTCGAGGACGCTCATCGCGGAGGCCGGGCGAGGTCGATGTGCGGCTCGGCCTCGACGGCGTCCAGGTCGGCCGCGAGCAGCGCGTCGATGTGAGGCTGGTAGATCGCGCCGGCGACCTCGATCACGGCCAGCTCCGTCTCGTCGGCGTCGATCCCGAGCAGCTCGAACCCGCCCTGGACGAAGCGCGCAAACTCGTCTTTCCCCTGCATCCCGGCGTTCACCCTAGTGGAAGGGCGTAGCCCCGGCCGCCGCGCGATGCGCAACCATTCCGGGCCGGAAGTGTTTTGACAGTGCTGGTGACGCCTCTTACTCGTGATCGACGTCACGGCCGCGCAGCCATGCTGCTCGCGGCCGGCGCCGCGCTGCTCGCGCTGTGCGTCGCGACCGTGCTCGCCGGCGCCGGCGCGGATCCGGCCGACGCCGCGCGCGCGAAGACGCTCGGGAAGACGAAGAAGACGCCCAGCCCGAGTTGTCCTGGGGGCGAGAACAAGGCTTGCGAGGCCGTGGGGAGCGTGACCGGCTTTCAGACCCGCGCGGGCGGGGCGAAGGACCCGTTCAAGGTGAAGCAGAACGGTCAGCTCGTGGCCTGGAGCGTCGACCTCTCGCGCCCGAAGCCCAGCGAGCGACGCTTCTTCGGCAGGTTCTACCGCTCGGAGGCGTTCGGGACCTCACCGGCCGCACGCGTGTCGGTGCTGGGGCCGAAGGGCAAGAAGCGGTACAAGCTCAAGCGGCACAGTCCGGCCGCCGACCTCAGCGAGCACCTCGGCCAGAAGCCCATCTTCACGCTTGGCACGCCCCTGCCGATCAAGAAGGGCGACGTGCTCGCATTGTCGATCCCGAGCTGGATTCCGAACTTCGCGATCGACCAGACGCGAAAGGACGCATGGCGCGCGAGCCGCCCGAGGAGCAAGTGCTCCGGCGACCGCGATCTCATGAAGAGCCGTGCGCAGGAGAAGGTCGGCAAGACGCGCGTGTACGGCTGCAACTACCGCACCGCCCGCCTCCTCTACTGGGGCTACTACACGACCGCCTAGTGCCCTGTCTCACAACGTTTGACCGGAAACTCGCCTGAGGCGGCGAACACCGACGCATGCACCCGACCGTGGAGGTGGTCATGCGTCCCCCATCGGTGTTCGTCAGAGAGCTCGCCCCCGAAG
>JBOGZL010000395.1:0-13978 GCA_050697195.1 Solirubrobacterales bacterium | reverse complement strand
GCGGTGCCCCGCGTGCGGGGCACCGCTCTACGGCTGGGTCGTGGTCGGGGCGGCCGACCCGGCGGACGCGACGAGCTATGTGGTCGATCGGTGCGAGGAGTGCGGGCTCGGGGTGAGCCGCGACCTTCCCTTCGACGACTCCGCATGGCGACCCGATCCCGGTGGAACGCTCGAGTTCAGGGCGCCAAACCGCGCTAGCTGGCAGGCCGGGCTCGGCGGCGATCGGTGGGCCGCGCTGGAGCTCCCGGCCCAGCGTCTGCATCTCACGCCACGCTCCCTCGAGCTCCTGCTCCCCCGACTCGGGCTCGAGACCGTCCGGGTCCGGCAGCCCGCTTTCGGCCGAAGCCAGCTCTGGATGTGGCAGACGCTGCTCAACGGGTTCACGTTCCACACCAACTTCGCCACCCGCGTGCTGGGCGGGCGCCTCGCTCCGCGCACCGCGCGCAACCTGCCGAGCTTCGTGGTCGACGCGGCCGTGTCGGCGCTCGCCGCCCTGCCGCTCGCCGTGATCGCGGTCGCGCTCGAGCTGGTCGCGACGCTCGCGCGACGGGGCGGCGAGCTGGTCGTCTCGGTGGGGCGCGCGGGCTCTTAGCCGACTCCCCCCTCTAGAATCGAACGCATGGAAGCCGAGGGCTTCAACCTCTTCGGCGGCGATCCGGAGGAGATCCGCCAGCGGCTGGGCGAGCTGGCCGACCAGATGCAGGGCGCCCAGCGCGTCGCGTGGGCCGACAACGCGATCAAGCTCGCGGTCGACATGACCGTCGCCGCGATCAACAGGCTCGATCTCAACGGCTCCAGCGACGAGCAGGCGGTCCAGGTCCGCGACGCGATCAGGATCGTGTTCCCCGAGGCGGTCACGCTCGTGCGCGAAGCCCGCGAGGGACTCTCCTAGGGTTCTTCACACTCCGCGCGGCATCCGTGCGAGCCGCAGTCCTAGCCTCGCCCCGTGCCGAGCGGGAGAAGCGAGCGCGGGGCGGCGTCGGTCGAGCACCTCGGCCTCGCGCTCCTGATCGCCCTCGCGCTGCTCGCCGCGGTGTCGGCATTCGCGGCGGGCCCACCGGTCGAGGAGGGCCGCGAGCTCGGCACCGCGATCACCCGCAAGCTTCGCTGCGCGCCCCGCCTCCCCGGCCCGTGCTGGCGCGATCCCCTCACCGAAGCGTACGGCCGCCCGCTCGCGGGGCTCGTCCGCGCCCTGGCGCCGGCCCCCGAGCCCCGCACCGGCCCAGGCGGGCTCCCCCTCGTCGGCGTCGACTTCCGCTACTGCCGCCGCGAGAGCTGCGCCGTCTTTGTCGGCGACCCCCGCCTCACGGCGTCCAATCGTCGGACTACGGCGTTCACAGCGGTCGATGACGACCGCCGCGCCGGCGGCGGCGTCGAGGTCACCTACTGGATCTATCGACCCACGCTCGGCTGGGAGGCGGTGAGGCGCCGCGCGAGCTCGGCCGACGTCCGGGATGCGGCGGGGACGCCCCTGCTCGAGACCGACGACCCCAAGCTCGTCCCGCTCGAGACCCTCGCCGGACGCAACCACTATGACTTCCCGCGCTCCGAGGAGCCCCCGTGGCGGTGGAAGGTGGGGTCGGTGTACCCCTCGCTCTAACCTGGATCGCATGCGAGAGATCCTCGGGCCTCCGCTGCGTGCCGCGGCGATCGCCGCCTTCATCGCCGGCCTGGTCTTGATGGTCATGAACCCGCCGACGCTCGGCGGGCTCGGGGGGCTGCTGGCGCTCGTGGCCGGCGCCCTCGCGGTCGTGCTCGTCACCGCCTGGGCGACCGTCGCGGTGATCGGCCGCGAGATGCCCGAGCCCGAGTTCAGGCGGCTGGTGGACCGCAGCGAGGCGCTCGCGTCGCTGCCGCCTCCCGACCGCCCGCCGAGCGAGTTCGACGAGCTCGTGATGGAGGCGCTGGACGACCTCCCGGATCCGTTCCGCGAGCTGATCGAGCGCACGCCGGTGGTCGTCTCCAGCCGCGGTCACGAGGACCGCGCCTACGGCCAGTACGTCGGCGGCACGGTCGCCCGCGACATCTATCCCGACCGGATCGTGATCTACCAGGACACCCTGGAGCGCGACTTCGGCCACGATCCCGAGCTGTTGCGGTCGCAGGTCGAGCGCACCGTTCGCCACGAGCTCGCCCACCACCTGGGCTGGGACGAGCGCGGGGTGCGCGGCCTCGGACTCTGACTACGTCCCCGCGGGCGGCGGGATGTTCTGGTTGCGGCGCAGGACGTTGTCGGGGTCGTACCGGGCCTTGAGCTCCTGGAGGCGCTCGAACGCCTCCGCGCCGAACGCTCCCCGCACACGGTCGATCGGCTCGTCGGCCTGCATGTAGTTGACGTAGCCGCCGCTGACCGACCACGGCGTGATCGCCGCCGCCGTGTCGCGTGCCCACTCGATGTATTGCTCGTCGAGGGCGGCGTCCTGCCAGATCGCCATCGCGCTGATGTTGAACGCGGCGTCGCGAAAGCCGACCGCAGCCGCGTTCGCGTCGGCGTCCTTCGGGGCACCGTGCAACGACTCGATCAGCACCTGCCCGGGCGGTCGACCGAGCGCGACCATGCGCTCGAGCAGCGCGTCGATCAGCTCGTCCGGGAGCTCGCGCACGAAGTGGCCCTTCCAGTAGTTGCGGTCCTCGCCGTACTCGGGGTCGAACACGCGCTGCTGTTCGAGGAAGCCGTGCGAGCGCACCCCGTCGTCGGCGAGATCCGGCGCCGAGCGCAGCGCGCGCAGCTCCTCGGGATCGGCATCGGGGCCCGTGTAGCAAGGTGCAACGAAGAGGATTTGCGCCATCGAGTCGTCCACCTCGAGCACCGCGTGGCAATTGAGGTCGCGCGGCGCGCGGGCGGCGAGGTCGCGGTAGCGGCGCAGCGCGTCGCGGACGCCGGCTCCGCGATAGGTGAGGCGACCTCCGACGACCCGTTCGACGGGATGGAGGTTGAACTCCAGTCGCGTCGCGACGCCGAAGTTGCCGCCGCCGCCGCGGAGTCCCCACAGCAGCTCGGCGTTCTCATCGGGGCCTGCGCGAACCACCTCGCCGCCCGCAGTGACCACCTCCGCCCCGACGAGGTTGTCGCACGTGAGCCCGTGCTGAGTGGTGAGGTGGCCGATCCCTCCGCCGAGGGTGAGGCCGGCCACCCCGGTCGACCCGACGACGCCCCCGGGGGTGACGAGGCCGAGCTCCTGAGTCGCCGCGTCGAAGTCGAGCCAGGTCGCGCCGCCCTGCGCCCGGGCGGTCCGCGAGTCGCCGTCGACGTCGACGCCGCGCATCCGCGAGAGATCGATCACGAGCCCGTCGTCGCAGACGCAGTGTCCGGCCGGATTGTGCCCCCCTCCCCTCACGGCCACCTCGAGCCCGCTCGCGTCCGCGAACTCGAACGCCGCCGCCACGTCCTCGGCCCCGATGCAACGGGCGATCGCGGCCGGCCGGCGGTCGACGAGCGCGTTGAACCCACGGCGGGCGGCGTCGTACTCGTCGTCCGCCGGAACCAGCACGTCGCCGGCGAGCGATCGCCCGAGCTCGCTCAGGCGTTCGTCCACCCGCGAGACCCTACCCGGCGCCTGTTCAGGCCCGCTCGTACGTGAGGATGACGATGCCCTCGCCGACCGTCTTCGAGTCCGCCAGCCGCATGGTCTTGCGGTCGCTCGTCTCGCCGAACATGCGGTCGCCCGTCCCGAGGATCACCGGGAAGATCATCATCCGCACCTCGTCGACGAGGTCGGCCTCGATCAGGTCCTGCACCAGCCGCCGGCTCCCGGGAACCTGGATGATCCCGTCCAGCTCCTGCCGCAGCTTCGCCACCTCCTCGATCACGTCGCCGTTGATCACCGAGGTGTTGTTCCACTCGGGGTCGTCGATGGTCGATGAGACCAGGTACTTGGGCATCTCGTTGAACTTGTCTGCCATCGGGCCCTCTCGCGACGGCCACGCGTTCGCGAAGCTCTCGTACGTAACCCGGCCGATCAGCAGCGCCTCGCTCTCGAGAGTTTCGTCGAGCTTGAACTGGTTGCCATCGTCCCCGCGGTCGAACTCGAAGGTCCAGCCCGGGTACTTGAAGTCCTCGCCGCCCGGGGCCTGCATGACGCCGTCAAGCGACACGAACTCGGTTACCACGATCTTTCCCATTCCGTTGCTCCTTCCGATTGTGAGCTCTCGTTCTGACCCCGGGGGCCAGTGAAACTCATCGTCTCCGTCGAAGTCGGCCGGTAATCTATCAACCTGTGGGTTGATAAACCGACTGGGTGATCGAGGTGGAAGCAGACCGGCTGAGCAGCACCTTCGCGGCGCTCGGAGATCCCACCCGCCGTGCGATCCTCGCGCGGCTCGCACGGGGGGAGGCGACGGTGAACGAGCTCGCCGAGCCGTTTCCGATCACGGTTCAGGCGGTCTCGAAGCACCTCAAGGTGCTCGAACACGCCGGGCTGATCACGCGCGGCCGGACGGCGCAGCTTCGCCCCTCCCGGCTGCGAGGCGCGCCGCTCAAGGAGGCGGCCGAGTGGCTCGAGCACTACCGTACGTTCTGGGAGGGGAGCTTCGATCGGATGGAGGAGCGCCTGAGGGCGACCGGGAGGGCAACCGAGGATGGGTGACGCGCCGAACCCGGACCCCGCCGAGGCCGGGATCACGATCACCCGCGTCCTCGACGCACCTCGCGAGGTCGTATGGAAGGAGTGGACCGAGCCGGAGCGCTTCGCGGACTGGTTCGGCGGGCCCGATTCGAAGGTGCCGCTGTCCTCCGTCTCCATGGACGTCAGGGTCGGTGGTGCCTGGCGCCTGACCATGTTCGCCGACCCGCGCGGCGAGAGCCACTGGAAGGGCACCTACCGCGAGGTGGTCGAGCCCGAGCGGCTCGTGTTCACGGTCTCCGATCAGCCCGGAGAGGACGCGTACGAGCTCGTGACCGTCGTCCTCACCGACCTCGGGGACGAACGGACCGAGATGCACCTCGAGCAGCGTGGGCGCATGTCGCCCGAGCAGTATGAGCGCGCCGGGCAGGGGTGGGCGTCCTTCCTCGATCGGATCGCGGAGCGCCTCGCCGACGCGTGACCGGATCCCCCGTCAGCCGGATCAGCCTGACCGCGCTCACCACACGGCGTCGTGGTGCTCCATGACGCCGAGGCCGCGCTCGAGCTCGATCCCGCCGGGCAGGGTGCCGGCGAAGCGCCCGAACGGCTGCCGGTACGAGTAGCGGACCACGACCAGGTTCTCGTCGCGGTTGCGCTCGCACTCGGCCTCGAAGTCGAGCCGGGCGCCATCGTCGAAGCCGATCGCCTCCAGCCCCTCGAACGCGACCGGCCCGGGCTCGAACGGCTCACCGTCGACCCAGATCGAGCGCTCGCTGCGCTGAGGCGGGTCGTTGATCCCCTCGACCAGGTTCCAGCCGACCGAGCGCCCGTCGGTCGCGCGGCCGATCCCGGCCGACCAGCTCCACACGGTGTGGCGGGGGTGATACCCGGCGGACTCGTCGCGCACGCCGCGTGCCTCCACCTCCCACCGCTTTCCGTTCACGCGCACGTCGCACTCGAACGGGACGTCGGCCGCCTTGCGGGTCCACGTGTATTCCCCGTCGGGAGTCGGGCAGACCGTCTCCACGGGCCGGCCCTCGCCGGGGCGCAGGTTCGCGCGCACGCTCTTGCCCGCCATGATCCGGATCAGCTCGTCGTCATCCTCGGTCCAGACCTCGCCGCGCGCGCCCGGTAGCCGCACCCGCGTGTGCTCATGCATCTCGCCGCTCTCGCGGTCGAGGATCACCCAGAACGTCTGGCCGAGCGGGCCGACGTCCACCCGCGCGCCGCAGAGCAGGAACTCGTCCGCGAACGCGCCCACGTACAGCCACCGCTTCAGGTTCCGGCCCCCCCGCCGCAGCCGCATCCTGTCCGGGGGGAGGGGAAGGTCGGGACGGCCGGGGCCAGGGCCGCGCCACGGAAGCCCGACGCTCACTCGATGACGGCGATCGTGTCGCCGCTCGCCACCGAGCCCCCCTCCTGGACGTTCAACGCGGTCAGCTTCCCACCCCGGTGGGCGGTGATCTCGTTCTCCATCTTCATCGCCTCGACCACGCAGATGAGCGCGCCCTGCTCGATCTCGGCGCCCTTCTCGACCGCCACCCGCAGGACTGTCCCCTGGATCGGCGAGACGAGCGTCTCGGTGGCGCCGTCCGCGCCGCCCCCCTCGACGTGCTCGCGGCGAGGGGGGCGGCGCAGCCCGGCGGTCGGGTTGGCGGCGGGGCCGTTCGCGGCGTCGCCGATCACACGCACGCCGTACAGGCGGCCGTCCACCTCGACCCGGTAGCTGCGCTCCATCGCCTCGTCCTCGTGCTCGCCGTCCTCGGGGCGGGGGGAGGGCTTCTCCGGTGCGAGCGACTTCAGCCACTCGCGGTCCGAGATCAGGTCGCGACACGTCTCTCCCCGCTCCCACTGCTCGGTCGCGAGGATCGCCCGGTGGAAGGGGATCAGGGTCGCGGTCCCGGTGATCTCGTACTCGGAGAGCGCGCGAAGCATTCGCCGGGTGGAGCGCTCTCGATCGGTGTCCCAGACGATCAGCTTCGCGACCAACGGGTCGTACATCGGGGTCACCTCGGACCCGGACTCGACGCCCGAGTCCACCCGCACCCCGGGACCGGCGGGCTCGCGGTAGGTGGAGATCGTCCCCGGGGCGGGAGCGAAGTTCTTGTGCGCGGCCTCAGCGTTGATCCGGCACTCGATCGCGTGCCCGCGCAGCGCCACGTCCTCCTGGGCCACCGAGAGCTCCTCGCCCGCGGCGACCAGCACCTGCTCGCGCACGATGTCGATCCCGGTGACCATCTCGGTCACGCAGTGCTCGACCTGCACCCGGGTGTTCATCTCCAGGAAGAAGTACTCGTCGCCGACCTGGAGCCCCTCGACGGTGCCAGCCGAGCGGTAGCCCACCGCGGCCGCGGCGTCGATCGCGATCGTTCCGATCCGCTCCCTCATCTCCGCGTCGACCTTCGGACCCGGGGACTCCTCGATCAGCTTCTGGTGGCGGCGCTGGATCGAGCAGTCGCGCTCGCCGAGGTGGATCACGTTGCCGTGCGAGTCGGCGAGCACCTGGACCTCCACGTGGCGTGGATCCTCGAGATAGCGCTCGATGTACACCGTCGGGTCGGAGAAGAACTTCGCTCCCTCCCGCGACGCGCCCTCGAACGCTTCGGCGAGCTCGTCGGCCGAGGCGGCGACCCGGAACCCCTTGCCCCCTCCGCCGCCCGCCGCCTTGCACGCGACCGGGTACCCGATCGCCTCCGCCTCCTTGGCAGCCTGCTTCGCGTCGGCCACGACCTCGGTCGTCCCGGGAACGATCGGGACGCCGGCGTCCGACATCAGCTCCCGGGCGCGCGTCTTCGAGCCCATCGCCTCGATTGCCGTCGCGGGCGGGCCGACGAAGGTCAGCCCGGCCTTCTCGCACGCACCCGCGAACGCGGCGTTCTCGGCCAAGAAGCCGTACCCGGGGTGGATCGCCTCGGCGCCGGCCTTTGCGGCCGCATCGAGGATCCTCTCCACCGCGAGATAGCTCTCGGCCGGCGGGGCCGGCCCGAGCAGGTGGGCCTCGTCGGCCTCGCGAACGTGGGGGGCGTCGCGATCGATCTCCGAGTAGACGCCGACCGAGACGATTCCCATCTCCTTCAGCGTCCGCATCACGCGGATCGCGATCTCGCCCCGGTTGGCGACCAGGACCTTCTCGAACATGCCCGCGGCAGGATAACCACCCCCGCCACGTGCTCCCCCGTCGCGGTGGCCGCTGCAGCCGCCTACGCGGCGCGCAGCCTGGGCCCCGCCTCCTCGCCGGTCCAGATCACCTGGTCGCGGCCCGGGCCGACCCCGATCAGGCGCACCGGAGCGCCCGCGTGCCCGCTCACGAACTCGATGTACTCCCGCGCCTCGCGCGGGAGATCGGACTCGCGCCGGCACTCGCCGATCCCCTCCTCGAATCCCGGCAGCTCCTCGTACTCCGCATCGGCGGTGTGGAGGATCGACTGGTGGTAGGGGAACTCGTCGAAGCGCGCCCCCTCGGGATGGCGGTAGCGGACGGCGACCCGCAGCGGGTCGATGCCGGCGAGGACGTCGAGCTTGGTCAGCGCGAGCGCGCTCATCCGGTTCAGCCGCACCACGTAGCGCAGAGCGATGAGGTCGAGCCATCCCGTGCGCCGCTGGCGGCCGGTCGTGGTCCCGTACTCGTGGCCGCGCTCCAGCAGCGTCCGTCCGGTCTCGTCGTCGAGCTCGGACGGGAACGGGCCCGACCCCACGCGGGTGGCGTATGCCTTCGCAACCCCCCATACCTCGTCGATGTCGGCGGGGCCGACGCCGGCGCCGACGCACGCCGCCCCGGCGACCGGGTTCGACGAGGTGACGAACGGATACGTCCCGTGGTCGAGGTCGAGCATCGCGCCCTGGGCGCCCTCGAACAACACGGTGGCGTCGCGGTCGAGCGCCTCCCAGCACAGCCGGGGAGTGTCGGCGATGTGGGGCGCGAGCCGGTGTCCGTAGGTGACGTAGCGCTCGGTCATCGTGTGGAGGTCGAGCTCGGGGTCCTTGGCGAACGGCCTCAGCGTCTGGCGCTTCGGCTCGAGCGCGGCCATGATCTTCTTGCGCAGGATCTTCTCGTCGAGGAGGTCCTGGATCCGGATTCCGAGCCGGGCGGCCTTGTCCTCGTAGCAGGGACCGATCCCGCGGCGGGTGGTCCCGATCGAGAGCTTGCCGAGCTTCAGCTCACCGGCGGTGTCGAGCATCACGTGGTAGGGCATGATCAGGTGCGCGTTCGCCGACACCCGAAGCCCGCCGACGTCGATCCCGCGCCGCCTGAGCTCGTCGAGCTCGCCGATCAGCACCTTGGGGTCGATCACGACGCCGTTGCCGATCACGCACGTCTTGCCCGGGTAGAGGATCCCCGAGGGGATGAGGTGGAACTTGAACTCCTCGCCGTCGCGGATGATCGTGTGCCCGGCGTTGTTCCCGCCCTGAAAGCGCACGACCAGTTCCGCCTGCTCGGCGAGCAGGTCGGTCACCTTTCCCTTTCCCTCGTCGCCCCACTGAGCGCCGACGATCACGATTCCGGGCATGACCGGGTGATTATGAGCGGTTGGGCCGGCGACCCGCCTACGGGGCGTCGATCCGGTACCGCAGGTCGTCGCCGAACAGTGGCAGCGGGTCGCCGCAGATCTCGACCAGGCGCGACACCGTCCGGGCGCCGATCTGCTCCTCGAGGCGGACCTGGTCGAGGTTGGTGGTGACGACGATCGCGCGCTGGGACTCGTAGCGCTCGTCGATCAACGAGTAGAGCTGCTCGAGGACCCAGTCGGTGCGCTTCTCCGCCCCGAGGTCGTCGAGGTGAAGGAGATCGACGGCGGTGAGCCGGTGGAAGAACTCGAGGTAGGACTGCTCCCCGGCGTCCGCGTCGTAGGTTCGCCTGATCCGCGCGAGCAGCCGCGGCAGCGAGTAGATCGCGACCGAGCGGCCCTGCTCGAGCGCCGCCTTGGACACCAGCATCGCCAGCGACGTCTTTCCGGTCCCCACGTCCCCCATCAGCCACAGGCCGCGCCCCGTGTCGAGCCGCGCCTCGAGATCGTCCACGTACTCGCGCACCACCCCGACGACGGTCGGCTCGAGATCGGTGATCGGGGGGCGCTCGAAGCTCACCCCCCGATACTTGGCGGGGATCACAGAGGCGACCCCCCTCGAGCGCGCGCGGGATACGCGCCGCTCGCGGCACTCGCAAGGGCGCGCCACGTCCTCGGGCCCCAGGATCCAGCCCGACCCGTCGCAGGCGGCGTAGGGGCAGGCGCGGTCGGCGGACTGGGCGTCCTCGAGCCGGGCCACTGCCCGGTCGGCCATCGGCTCAGCCCTCCCCGGCCGCGTCGAGCATCGGCGCCTCGCCGGCCTTCTGCTCCATCGGCTTCTCCTGGCGCGAGAGGTCGGCGAACCCCGGGTAGTGCTCGAGGAATGCGAGCCGCACGGTCCCGGTGGGCCCGTTGCGATGCTTGGCGACGATCAACTCGGCGACGCCCGGGGCGTCGGTGTCGTCGCGGTTGTAGTACTCGTCGCGGTAGATGAACCCGACGAGGTCGGAGTCCTGCTCGAGCTGTCCCGACTCACGCAGGTCCGAGAGGATCGGGCGCTTGTCGGGGCGCTGCTCGGGCGCGCGCGAGAGCTGGGAGATCCCGATCACGGGTATCTCCAGCTCGCGGGCGAGGATCTTCAGCCCGCGGCTGATCTGGCCGACCTGCTCGACGCGGCCCTGGCGTGGATCCTCGGCGCGCATCAGCTGGATGTAGTCCACGATCACGATCCCGAGCTCCTTCTCCTGGGCGCGCAGGCGCCGCGCCTTGGCGCGCAGCTCGAGCATCCCAAGATCGGAGGAATCGTCGATCCACAGCGGCGCCTGCTCGAGCTCGTTGCATGCCCGCACGACGCCCGACCAGTCCTTGGTCGCGACCTTCCCGCGCCGCAGCCGGTCGCTGGAAAGCCGCGCCCGGCGGGCGATGAACCGGTGGGCGAGCTCGGTCTCGGACATCTCGAGCGAGAACAGCGCGACCGGCTTGCCGTGCTTGACTGCGATGTTCTCGGCGATGTTGGTGACCAGCGCCGACTTTCCCATCGATGGTCTCGCCGCGATCATCACCAGGTTCCCGGACTGGAACCCGCCGGTCAACGAGTCGATGTCGCGGAATCCGGAGGGGATGCCGGTCAGGGGGGTGTCGCCCTTGGCGAGATGCTCGAGGCGGTCGATCTCGACCTCGAGGATCTGGGCGATGCTATGGAACTCGCTGAGGCGGTCCTGATGGGCGACCTGGAACAGGAGCCGCTCCGCCTCCTCGACGAGCTCGTCGGGCTCGCCCTCGCGCTCGTGGACCGACTGCTGGATCCGCTGCGCCGCGGTCAGCAGGCGGCGCATGAGCGCGTTCTGCTTCACGATCCGGGCGTAGTGGCGCGCGTTTCCGGCCGCCGGGACCGTGGACGCGAGCGTGGAGACAGAGTCCTTGCCTCCCGCGGCTTCGAGCTCGCCGTGCTGGGATAGGTACTCGGACACGGTCAGCGCGTCGACCGGGTCGGAGCGCTCGTGGAGGCCGCGGATCGCGCGGAAGACCGTGCGATGGCGGTCCCGGTAGAAGTCCTCCTCCTGGAGGTGGACGTCGAGCAGGACGGGCTCCATCGCCGCCTCGGACACCATCATCGCCCCGAGCACGGACTCCTCCGCCTCCAGGTTCTGGGGCGGGATGTGCGCTTGAGCCTGTGCCTGAGCCATAGCCGTCGAGCCGCGGGCAGCCCTCCGGCCTGGCCGGTCCCCGTTCCCGGTCTCAGCACGTAGAGACACCACGAAAGAGGATTAGCCCCACCCCGGACGGAGCCCGCTGCCCAGACAATCACAGGCCGCCCGGCCCCGCAGAGGGCGTTCGGGCTATTTGCGGCGTCGAATTGGCGGAAGCCGGCGGGTGAAGCTACTTCTGCTCGGCGACGATCGTCTTCACCTTGGCCGTCACGCCGCCGCCCATCTCGATCTCGACCATGTAGGTCCCGATCTCGCGGATCGGCTCGTCGAGCCGGATGCGCTTGCGGTCCACGCGCAGCCCGCGGGCGTCGCGGATCGCCTCGGCGATCTCCTTCGGCGTCACCGAGCCGAACAGCTTCCCATCCTCGCCCGCGCGGTGGGCGATCGTGAGCACGGTCTTGGAGAGCAGCGCCGAGCTCTCCTGGGCCCGCTCCGCCTGCTCGCGCTCGGCGCGCTCGGTCGCCTCACGGCGGCGCTGGGCGTCCTCGAGCGCACCCCGTGTGGCGGGCTGGGCGAGGCGCCGGGGGACGAGGTAGTTGCGCAGGTACCCGGGGGAGACGTCCACCGGGTCCCCGGCGCTGCCGAGCTCCTCCACGTCTGCGAGCAGGATCGCCTGGGCCATCAGGACGAGGCCATCATCGCTCGCCGACGTAGGGCAGAAGCGCGAGCTCGCGGGCCCGCTTGACGGCCACGGCGAGCTGGCGCTGGTGCTTGCGCGAGAGCCCGGTCACGCGGCGCGAGCGGACCTTGCCGCGGTCGGACAGAAAGCGGCGCAGGGTGCCCAGGTCCTTGTAGTCGATCTGCTCGACGTTGATCCGCGTGTACTTGCGGGGACGGTGACGATCCGGGCCCCGTCGCCGGCGTGGTGTCTGTCGCTGCTGCTTGCGGGCCATCGCGGCCGGCCATGATAGCCGGTCGTCGGCCGCGCTCAGGCGCGCCTATGGGTGGACGAGCTCCCCCCTAGAAGGGAATGTCGTCGTCCTTGCCCGAACCGGCAGCGACCTTCTCGCCCTCGAAGTCCGAGGTGTCGGCGGGTACGTCCGAGCTCGCCTGGATCCCGTTGTCGCCCGACGGGTTGTCGCCCCGCGAGCCGAGGAACTGGACGCTGTCGGCGATAATCTCGACCGCCTGCCGCTTCGACCCGTCCTGGGCCTCCCATTCGCGCCAGTCGAGGCGGCCATCGACCGCGACCGGCCGGCCCTTGGAGAGATAGGTCGCGCAGTTCTCCCCCTGCGCCCCCCACACGGTGACGTCGAAGTAGTTCGGCTTGTCCACCCACTCGCCGCTGGAGGAGTCCTTGCGGCGGCTGTTCACGGCGACCCGCAGCTTGCAGACGGGGGTTCCGCTCGGTGTCGTGCGCAGCTCGGGGTCCCTGGTCAGGTTGCCCGTGACTGTGACTCTGTTTATGTTCGTCGCTGCCAAGAGATCAGCCCCTTCTCGATCGATTCAGTGGTCCCGAGTCTAAGTAGCGGACCGGCGTCCACTCTCCCCCCGTGCGAGTGGCCCGACGCCGAATCCCCCATGTTGCGGGTTATCCGGACTGCTCTTCGGGCTCGGCAGGCGCTTCGGACGGCTCACCCTCGGGCTCGCCCTCCGCGGGGGGCGGCTCCGTGGGCGCCTCGGCGGGCTCGCCCTCCGGCTCGGCGGGGGCGGTCTCCTCGCCCGACTCCTCGGGCGCCGGCTCGCCGTCCTGCGCCGCGGGCTGGGGCTCCGCCGCCCGCCTCTCCGCCCGGGCGACCCGGGCCGAGACGCCGGCCGGCTGCGCGGTCGGAGGAGGGGCGACCGTCGGCGTCCCCTCGTCGACCTTGAAGATCCGGAAGCGGAGCACCCCGTCGGTGATCTTGAGGCTGTGGTCGAGCTGCTCGAGCAGGTCGCGCTCGGCCTCGAAGCGATAAAAGCGGTAGTCGGCCTCGGTCCGCTGGCGGATCTCGAACGCGAGCTTGCGCGTGCCCCAAGTGTCGGCATGCTTGAGCTGGCCGGCCGACTCGATCCGCTTCTGCGTCTCGCCGGCGACCTCGTCGCGACGCCCGTCCGGGGCCTCCGGATCGAGCATGAGCACCAGTTCGTAGTCACGTGCCAAAGCGGCCGACAACTTTAGCGGGGGCCATGCGAGGGGGCGAGGCCCCTCCGGGCGGGGTTTCAATGGGCATGCGCGGACGGCGAGTCAGGTGGGGCAACGTCGGAAAGCTCGCCGCGGGCCTCGCGGCCGCGGTCGTCGCGGTCGTGTCGCTCCCGTCGCTCCTCGGAGGGCCGGAGCCGCCCCCGCCTCCGCCGGACGTGGGCTTGGCGCCGGTCGGGCCGGCTCCGCCCCAACCGCCGGCCAACGCGGGCGGGGGCAGCGAGGGGAGGCGCCGCGCCGGCGGCTGCCAGGACGCAGCAGGATGGCCGGGCATCGGGCTGGGAGCGCCGTGCCCGCGGGCACCGAGAGAGGGGCGCGGGGCGGATGGCCAGGATCGAGCCGATCGGCGTGGTCGGCGTGGTCGGCGACCGGGCGGGCCGGAGCGCCACGTCACCCGCCCGCCATCGCCGCCCTCGACCGCCTCTCGAACCCGCCCGCCACAGCAACCCCCACCATCCGCCCCCGCTCCGACCTCGCCGGCGCCCGCTCCCGCCCTGCCTGCGCCGCCGCCACCCGTGTCGGCCCCTCCCCCGATCCCCCAACCCACCCCGGTCCAGCGCGAGTTCGGCCTCTAGCCCGCGA
>JBOGZL010000394.1:0-3510 GCA_050697195.1 Solirubrobacterales bacterium | reverse complement strand
CTTCGGGGGCGAGCTCTCTGACGAACACCGATGGGGGACGCATGACCACCTCCACGGTCGGGTGCATGCGTCGGTGTTCGCCGCCTCAGGCGAGTTTCCGGTCAAACGTTGTGAGACAGGGCACTAGTGACCGATCGCGAGACGAAAACTCATCGTCGTGGGCGGTCCAAGCGATCGTCGTGCATCCGTGGAAAAGCGGCAGTCCCGCTCCCGCTGTCGCGTTCCATGCAACTCGATACTCCGCTCGTGGTGTCGCCGCCGCACGAGCGCGCTGCTCCTATCACGTGAAAGGGGGCGCCGCCGACTGGGCGAATATGGCGGTCCCGGCGCGTCGAACACCACGCCGAATCGGCTCTCGCCACCGCCGGCAACTACATAGCCTTGGAGAGCTCCTCCGGAAGCAGGTCCGCGAGCTCTTGCGCCGTCTCCGACTCGTCGATCGCGTCGGGCGTGTTGCGGCGAAGATCGAGGATGTCGTTGAGCGCTGCAACGAACGCCGCGTGCTCCCCGCCCTGAATCTCCCCCACGTGCTCGCGGAGCCACGGCGCGGCGTCGGACCAGCGCCACACCTGGGTCTTCGCGTCGAGGCGACCGGCCGGCGGAGGGAAGCCCCCGGGGCCCCGCTCGTTACGGGCGAGCAGGCGGATGCTTTCGTGGCTTCGCCCGACACGCTCCGCGATCGCGGCGATGGTCACGAGGTCGTCCGGCTCGACGCGCAGGATGACCGCCTTGGGGAACACGCGCTCGAGGTCGTGCAGGGCGCTCAGCACCGCGGCGGGGAAGGAACGAGCCTCGCGCTGGAAGTCGGCCTCGAAGACACCGCTCGGATCGGGGCCGCCCAGCGAGAAGTCCTGGAGGGCATCGTCCTCGTACGCCCGCACCGCGTACTCGTCCGGCTCCTGCGCGCCCGGAATCTGAAACAGGAAGATGAAGACGTGTCCGGTGGCGTCGGCCACTCGCGTCCAGCCTAGCGACCGCCGTTGGAGAAGTCCAACAGCGCGCAACCCTGGCCTCGGCGTCAAGGGAATGGGCGCGGCTCGGTGCACACCGGCCGAGGTCGTCCTATCGCGGACTCGGGGGAAGCGGGATTCCGAGTTGCCGACAGATCCCCCGCACGAGTCCAGGTCCGATCTCACGATGGCGCGGCACGAACGAGCGCGTGCCGGTGTCAAGGTGCTCCCATGCTTCATGGGGCCCTTTGCGGCCGGGGATGCGAGCGCATCGGTGAGCGGTCAGGTGCCGCTCCAGATCGCGGCGCTTCACGTCAGGTGGCTTCGACGAGCTCGGTGGCCGCCCAACCCTCGTCGGGGATGGGCTCCCCACGCTCACGGCGGAGGTCCAGCGCCTGGTCGATCGCCGCCCGGACCATCTCGCGCGCCTCATCGAGTGTGCTGCCCTGAGTCTGGACCTCGGGCAACTCCGGGACGTGCGCATAGATGAATCCGGCCTCGTCGCGCTCGAACACGGCCGTGAATCGGTGCTCGCTCATCGATGACACGGTAGCGCCATCCGCGGATCAGGAAGCCGAAACTTGCTCGGCGATCTGCGCTGGCGTGGCCGCTGCCTCGGAGCTCAGGGCAGCCGACAGCCGCTGGGCCGCGTCGACTTGCGGAACGTGGTGGACGTAGATCATCGTCGTCGCGATCTCGGCGTGGCCCATGTACGCCTTGACGTCGGACAGCGGGAATACCTGGACCGCGAGTGTGCCGAACGTGTGGCGCAGGTCGTGGATGCGAATCGGCTTCAACCCGGCGCGCTCGCGTGCCGCGTAGAAGCGACGGCGTAGCGCCGAGTCCTCGAAGTGCTCGCCGGCGTCGTTGCAGAACACGAGGTCGCGATCGCCCGTGAATCGTTCGCGGCGGCTGAGTTCGTCGAGAGCCCGCGCGACCTGGTCGATCATCGGGACGCTGCGGACGCGGCCGGACTTCGGCACGCCCTCGTCGCGCTCGACGTACGAGCGGCGCACATGGACAAGTCGCTTGTCGAACTCGACATCACGCCACCGCAGAGCGCGCAGCTCGCCGAGGCGAAGGCCGGCGTAGGCCGCGGTGGCGAACAGCGCGGCGTCCTGGGGCGATGCCGCCGCGCGCGCGAGGGCCTCCACCTCCTCGGCTGACAGCACGTCGAACTCCCCGGAGCGTCGTGCCGGCTGGCGCTCGACGCCGGCGGCGGCGTTTGCAGATAGCCCGTATACGCGCTGAGCGCGCTTGAGGATCCCGTGGATGAGCGCCAGGTACTTGTTGATCGTCCGCGCCGACAGACGGCCCTCGGCAACGAGGCGGGCCCTGAAGGCGTCGATGTGGGCGCTCGTGAGTTGCTCGAGCTCCGCTTCGCCGAGCGCCGCGACGAGGACGTTGTCGACGACGATCCGGTAGTCGCGGACGGTGGACGGCCGTCGCTTTCGGTCGTGCTCGATGTAGCGCAGCCACTCCGCCGCGGCATCGGCGAACGTGGCGCCGCCGACCGGGCGTGTCGGCGCGACGAGCTGACCGCGGCGCGCATCCGCGAGGATCGCGTCGAGCTCGCGCTGGGCGCCCTGCTTGGTCAGATGGCCCGGTGTGGGTCTCCCCCGCCCCCTCCACGCCTTGCCCAGCACCCGCTGATGCTGGCCGGCGGCGTCGCGCCACTTCGCCATCCAGCGGTCGCCGGACTTGCGTCGCCTACGGAAGATGTGCCCGCTGACCGGCGCCGGACGGAGGTAGTCGATCGACGACACCGCCTCAGCGTACCCGCCCCAGAGGACGAAATGTGTCCCGAATGTGTCCCGAACTCAGCAGATCTCAGGTGATCTCAGATCGCGAAATACCTGCTACTAGCCACTTACGTGATCTCACCTGTCATGCGTGAGCCGTAATCATAATCCGCGTGTCGGGGGTTCGAATCCTGCCTCCGGCATCGGTCCTTGAAATTGCCAAGCTCCCGCCGATCGATGACTTTGCGGCGATGGCGAGGTCTACACGGCGACATCGACACGGAGGTGAGAAGTGGGAGCAATTCACGTGCACGAGTTCATAAGCCTCGACGGCGTGATCGACGCGCCGATGTGGACATTCGACTACGGCTTCACCCCCGAGATGGAAGAGGCCATCGGCGCGGTCACGGAACGTTGCCGGGGCATCCTGCTCGGGCGCACGACCTACGAGGAGTTCGAGCCGGCGTGGTCGACGCGGACCGCGGAGGACGATCCAGGGGCGCCGTTCTTCAACGACACCACCAAGCACGTCGTCTCCGCGACGCTCACGGATGCGACGTGGAGGAACTCGAGGATCCTCGGACCGTACGACCCCGACACGATTCGCAGCCTGAAGGACGAGGTCGACGGCGACATCTACGTCAGCGGCAGCGGCACGCTTGTCCGAGCGATGCTCGCGGACGGCCTAGTCGACGAGCTGGATCTGCTCGTCTACCCGCTCACCCGCGGGGCCGGTCCGCGGCTCTTCCCCGAGGAAGCCGCGCCCGCCAACCTGTCGCTCGCGGCCTGTGAGTCGTACGACAACGGTGTGGTCTTCC
>JBOGZL010000393.1:0-6206 GCA_050697195.1 Solirubrobacterales bacterium | reverse complement strand
GTCGCGATCGGCGGCGAGGCGGCCACCCGCGCCGTCTCGCTGCTCGGCGCGGCCAAGCCCGCCTCGCGCACCTGCCCCGTAGTCCTCGACGAGACCGTCGCAGCGAGCTTCATCGGGTTCATCGGCGGCGTTCTGTGCGCCGACGCCGTCCAGCGCGGGCGCTCGCCATTCGCCGGCCGGCTCGGCGAGCCGATTGCCGCCGACGCGCTAACCCTCACCGACGACGGGATCGACCCTGAGGGTCCCGGGTCCGCCCCCTTCGACGGCGAGGGGACCCCGCGCGGCTCGACCGCGCTGATCGAGGCCGGCCGGCTCGCCACCTACCTCCACGACTCCTACACCGCCCGGCGCGAGGGGAACGGGCGGCGATCGACCGGCAACGCGTCGCGCGCCGGGTACCGCTCCCCGCCGGGTGTCTCGACCTCGAACCTCGTGATCGCCGAGGGCGGCCGCACGCTCGAGGAGCTGTTCGCCGACGCCGCCGACGGCGTCTACGTCACCGACGTCGCGGGCCTGCACTCCGGGGTCAACCCGGTCTCCGGCACGTTCTCGGTCGGCGCCTCGGGCCGGCGGATCAAGAACGGCGAGCTCACCGGCGCGTTCACCGAGTTCACGATCGCCTCCGACCTCCCGAAGATGCTCACCGCCGTTCGCGCCGCCGCCCGCCCCGCCCGCTGGGTCCCGTTCGGCGGCTCGGTGAAGTCCCCCGCGCTGCTGATCGGCGAGATGGCGATCGGCGGGAGCTGAGGCCGTGGCCGAGCCGGGTTCGATCGAGGTCCGCGACCTGCGACGGGAGGAGATCCCCGAAGCGGTCGGCGTGCTCGCCCGCGGCATGCGGGACAACCCGCTTCATGTCGCCGCGTACGGCGACGACCCCGAACGCCGCTTGCGCTGCCACGCCCGCTTGATGAGGGGGTTGTTCCGCGCCTTCCCCGCCCAGGAGCCAATCTGCGCGACCCGGGAAGGGACGCTCGAGGGCGTGACGGGCGTGGCGCCCCCGGGGACGTGCCAGCCCACCGCGGGGCAGCGGCTCCGTCTGCTCCCCGGCACGGTGGCGCTCGGCCCGCGCACCGCCGGCCGCGTCGGGAGGTGGATATCGGTCTGGTCGGAGCGCGACCCGAGCGAGGCGCACGTCCACCTCGGCCCGCTGGCCGTGGACGCCCGCCTGCAGGGGCAGGGGATCGGGTCGCTGATCATGCGGGAGCACTGCCGCCGGCTCGACGCGGCCGGCGAGGTCGGCTATCTCGAGACGGACAGGCCCGAGAACATCCGCTTCTACGAACGCTTCGGCTTCGCCGTCATCGGTGAACAGGACGTTATCGGCGTCCCGAACTGGTTCATGCACCGCGAGCCGCGGCAGGACACCGGGTCGTAGATGCGCGTCGGCGCCGGTGACCGAAATCGCCCGCGGCGCGGCCGCAGGCGGGACCGCTATGTTGCGTTCCGCTTCCCACCCCGACGTCAGGAGGACAACCGATGCCGAAGCTTGATCTGACGATCTCCAAGGACGCCCTGCCCGCCGACGCGAAGGCCGAGCTGCCGCGCCAGCTGGGCGCCGCGATGCTGCGCGCCGAGGGCGCGCCCGACACCGAGTTCTTCCGCTCCATCACCTGGGTGCACCTGCACGAGCTTCCGGAAGGGGCGGTCCACAACGCCGACGGCGTAGCTGATGAGCCCCGCGCGATCCTCGACGTCTCGGTGCCCGAGGGCGCCCTGAACGATCGCCGCCGCGCGTCGCTGGTCGAGGAGGTCACCGGGCTCGTCCTCGACGCCGCCGGGTGGGGCCCCGACGCCGGCCTGCGCGTGTGGGTGATCGTCAACGAGGTCCCCGAGGGCCACTGGGGCGCCGGCGGCCAGATCGTGCGCTTCGAGCAGCTCCGCGAGGCCGCCAAGCGCGAGCGCGAGCGCGCCGAAGCGCCCGCTTGAGGCAGCTCAACTACATCGAGGCCGACAAGCTCGAGTGGCGCGAGGCCGAGGACCCGCGGCTCGAGTCTGACGCCGAGGCGCTGGTGCGCCCGGTCGCGGTCGCCACCTGCGACCTCGACCTGGCGCTGGTCCGCGGCATGGTCCCCTACCAGGGCCCGCTACCGGCGGGCCACGAGGGTGTGGCCGAGGTGGCCGAGGTCGGGGACGGCGTCGAGGGCGTCGCGCCCGGCGACCTGGTCAGCGTGCCTTTCCAGGTGTCATGCGGCGAGTGCCCGACGTGCCGCCGCGGCCACACCGGAAACTGCGAGCGGGTGGGGAGGATGGCCACCTACGGGATCCCGATCGGCGAGAACCACGGCGGCTTTCTCAGCGACGTGGTCCGGGTGCCGTTCGCCGACGCGATGCTCGTCCCGGTCCCCGACGGCGTCGAGCCGGCGACGATCGCGAGCCTGTCCGACAACATCCCCGACGCGTGGCGCGCGGTCGCGCCCCAGCTCGAGGCCGAGCGGGGCGCCACGGTCCTGGTCTGCGGCGGCGCGGGGTCGATCGCCCACTACGCGATCGCGATCGCGCTCGCCCTGGGTGCCGAGCGGGTCGACTTCGCCGGCGGGACCGCCGAGCACCGCGAGCTCGCCGAGCGCCTCGGCGCGACGCTCGTCGACGAGCAGTTCCCGGAGCGGCTCGGGCCCTACCCGATCACGGTCGACTTCAGCGGCACGCACGAGGGCCTTGGGTGCGCGCTGCGCTCCACCGAGCCCGAGGGGATCTGCACGATCAACGCGATCTACTTCGAGCCGTCCACCCCGGTGCCGCTGCTCGAGATGTACACGAAAGGGATCCGGGTGGCGACGGGTCGGGTCCACGCCCGCCCGACGATGGAGCCGCTGCTCGAGCTGATCGTCGCGGGCCGGCTGCATCCGGAGCGGGTGACCGGCGAGACCGCGTCGTGGGACGCCGCCGCCGAGGCGGTCGCCGGCCACCGCTCGAAGCTCGTCGTCACGCGCTAGCTCGCAGCGAGATCATGTGCGCCAACGAGCGGCTCGCTCCGGGTTTGCGGATCAGCGCAGAAGCATCCGCAGGATCGGCTCGGCGCGCCCCGGCTCGGGCTCCTCGCCGGTGATGAAGTCGAGGTAGACGTAGGACTCGATCAGGCGCACGATCACGTACGCGACCTCGTGCGGGTCGGCCCCCAGCTCGACCCGCCCCGCCTCTTCCTCCTCGCGCAGCAGCCGCTCGTGCCACCCGACCAGCCGCACCTGGTAGCCGGGCTCGCGCACGGTCAGCAGGCGCATCGCCGCCTCGCCCTCCTCGGCGAGCCAGAACCGCATCCCGGGGTTCGTGATCACGGCGTCGATGAACCCGCTCGCGACCCGTACCACGCGCTCGGCGCCCCGCGCGCGGGTGCGCCCGTCGAGGTCCTCGAGCGTGCGCTCGGCGAGCGACCAGATCACCTCGACGAGGAGCTGCTCGCGCGAGCCTACCCAGCGGTAGAGCGTCACCCGGTTCACCCCAAGCTCGCGCGCGAGCGCGCTCATGTCGATCCGTTCGCCGCCCTGCCACTTGCGGCGCGCGAGCTTGAACGCCTCGAGCGGCCTCCCCGACGCCGACCCGTCCGCCAGCGCCGCCTGCAGCTTCGTCTGCCGGCCCCCCGACCGCTCGCGCTCGGCTCCGCGCGCTTCCACCGCGCCCGATCGTAGGCGATCCGCGCGGGCCGACGACACGCGTCAAGGGATCGCGGAGCGGGATCCCGCTGCGCTGGCGACCACTCGGTCGCCCTATCGCTGCTCGACGAGCGTGATCGCGTTGCCCTCGGGGTCGGCCGTCATCGCGATCAGCACCTTGTCGGATGTCGTGTCGTCCAGGGGGCCGGCATCGAGGCCGCGCTCCTTCATCGCGCCCGCCATCGGCTGCGCGTCGGCGGGCCGTCCGAAGAGCCGCTCGTACCACGGCAGCGCGGCATCGACATCGGCTGACGGCGACACCGGAGAGAACGCGGTTGACCGGCCTCACCCGCCTGCTGCTGGGACGTCGCGCCCGGGATCGCCGCGACCCCGCGGTGATCGGGGGAGCATGCTCACGGAGAATTGAGCTGATTCCCTGAGCCGAAAGCCGCAAATTGCGACTCGGGTCGGCGCGCATGCCGGCGTCCTGGACTACGTTCGTTGTGCTTTTCGTCACAGGAGGCATACCGACGGGCGAGGGGAGTCGACAAGCAATTGCAACGGGCGAGCTGGAATCGGCTTGCCCTTGGGGGCTGAGCGAAAGGAAGCGGTCGCGCGCAACGGGGGGCGCCCGAGCGTCTCGCGGGGTTTGGGACGACGAGTGGAGAGATCCGCGGTGACAGCGAACTCCGGCGATACCGCCAAGGCCGGCGCCCGGGCGAAGCCTGTCGCGCGGCCGGCGGAACCAGCGTCGTGGCATCAGCGATATGGCGAGCTCTTCGAGGAGCTGCGCCGGCCGGCACTAGCGATGATCAGGCGAGCGTTCGGGAACGCGTTCGGCCGCGACGAGATCGAGGACCTGTACGGGAACGCGTGGCTGGGAACGCTGCGGGCGTTGGAACGCCGCAAGGATGAGCTGAGCGATGGCGAGCTGAGGAAGTACATCCTCACCGCGGTCGCGAACCAGGCCAGCAAGGAGCTCCGACGGCGCGGCAGACGGCCCACGGCTCCGCTCGACATGGCGCGCGGGGTCGCGGATGATGCCGCGCCTCCCGAAGAGCGTGCAACGCGGCGGGAGGAGTCGCAGATCGCCCGCGATGTGCTGGGCACGCTCCCCCCACGGCGGCGCGCCGTGCTGATGTTTCGGTACGGATGGGGGCTCGAGCCCAGCGAGGTATGCGGGCTCGTCGCCGGCCTCTCGCACCGCGCCTACCGCAAGGAGATCACCCGCGGTGTGGACGAGGTGAGCTCGAAGCTGCGCCTGGTCGAAGAGGGGCGTTGGTGTGGGAGCCGGGAGCCGATCCTGAAGGCGTACGCGACTGGGCTGGCGGACGAGGACGAGCGCCGCCAAGCGGAGCACCACCTCGCCCACTGTCGACCCTGCGCGGAGTACGTCGGCAAGCTCCACGAGCATCTGCACGAGATCGGAAGCGCGGTGGCGTGGACGACTGCCGCCAGTGCGCTCGACGGGGATCGGAGCTCGCTCGGCGATCGGCTCGGCGAGATGGCGGACCGGGCGCGCGAGTCGACGCTCGGGGTTCTCAACCGAGGCGGCGGGGAACCTTCGGAGCCGGTCGCACAGGTCGCGGCCGCCGGTGGGGCGCGCGGAGCTGGTGCCGGCGCCGCGGGGGGAATCGCCAAGCTCGCGGGCGCAGGCGCGGTCCCGAAGCTGATCGCGACGTGCCTCGGCACCGGCGCCGCGGCCACGGCGTGCATCGCTGCGGGGATCGGGCCCGTGCACCTACCGGAGACGACGGGGAGGGCGGAGGTCCAGCGGGACACCGGCGAGCGCCAGGGCAGCAACGTCGTCGCACCCTCACCGCAGATGCTTCCGAGCCAGGTCGGCCACGAGACGCCGCGACCCCCGGATCCCTCAGGCGGAGTCCCGGAGGACGTTGGCACAGAGCAGACATCGACAGTGGCGCCCCCCGCCGAGGTGGCCCCGGCCCCGGCGCCGCCGGTGCAGCAGGAGTTCGGGCTTGCACCGGCACCGGCGGCCGGTGCCGCTTCCTCCAGCCCGACGCCAACAGGCGGCGGCGCAACGGACGGGAGCTCCGGGGCGGTCAGCCGGGAGTTCGGGCCGTGACGACTATCTGGATGCCGATCGAGAGGAGGACTGGGCAAGAGTGATCGGAGGATTCGCGTGGCGCTGCACAGCGCTTGCCTGCATGATGGGTGCGCTGGCGGGGCTGGCATCCCCCAACACAGCCCGCGCCGGAAGCTACAAGGTGTTTCAGTGTTCACCATGGCCGGTTGGTGCCGGGAACCCGGGTGCGGATCCGTACGTCGTCGACCACGGTGGGGGCTTCACGCTTCAGAACTCGTGCGGCTCGGCGATCGGGGTCCACAACCCTGGCAAGGCCAGCCAGGGCCAGCAGGGGAGCTGGACCTGGTACGCACCGCCGGGGACCTCGATCACTCAGGCCTCGCTTCTCGAGGATCTCCGTAATGCCCACGGGTACTCCGCACGGATCTTCACCACCGGCACCGATCTCCTGATCGCCGACGCGAACATCGGCTGGCAGGGCCGTGGTTTCCCGTTGGGCTCCGGGCGGTCGAGCTTCGGGGTTCGGCTCGTGTGCGCCGTCGGCTCGTGCGATAGCAACGGCAGCACGGCCG
>JBOGZL010000392.1:0-1505 GCA_050697195.1 Solirubrobacterales bacterium | reverse complement strand
CGCTGGTGGTCACCACCGACCACGGCTTCCTGCTCGGCGAGCACGACTGGGGGGCCAAGAACCGGATGAACATGTACGAGGAGGTCGCGCACATCCCGCTGTTCGTCTGGCACCCCGACTTCGCCGGCAAGGCGGGCGAAAGGCGCTCGGCGCTCACCCAGAACATCGATCTGATGGCGACCTTCCTCGACCTGTTCGGCGTGGCGCGCCCGCCCGAGGTCCAGGGCCGATCGCTCCTGCCGGTCCTGGCGCAGGACCAGGCGCTGCGCCCGGCGGCGCTGTTCGGCTACTTCGGTGGCGCCGTCAACCTGACCGACGGGCGCTACACCTATTTCCGCTATCCGGGCGACGTGGCGTCCCAGGAGGTCTACCAATACACGGTCATGCCGACCCATCTGCGCGATCTGTTCACGCCCGAGGAGCTGAGCGCCGCGACGCTCGCCCCGCCGTTCCCGTTCACCAAGGGCGTGCCGCTGCTGCGCGTGCCGGTGATCCCGAGCTCGCCGATGTACGCCAACTACGGTCCGGGCGCTTTGGTCGACCGCGAGACCGTCCTGTTCGATCTGCAGAACGACCCGGACCAGCTGAGCCCGATCCACGATGCCGAGGTCGAGGGGCGCCTGAGCGGGCTGATGGCCGAGCTGATGACCGCGACCGATGCGCCGGACGAGGCCTTTGCCCGGATCGGCCTCGAGCGGGCCGTCTCCGGCTGAGCCTGGCCCGGGCTGAGCTTGCCTGATCTTGCCCCGACGGGACATGCAATGGCGACCCCGGCCGAGCGCCCGGCCCATCTGCGGGCGCCCGGGCCCACGCCACGGTCGTGCCTGCCGAGCCATGGGGATCGCTCTCGCCTCGCGAGTCGGTCCATGGTAGGTTACATGTCACCACTGCGGAGCCGGGCATGGCAGGGTCCAGACCAGCGCGCGACAAGGTCCGAGCGCACCGCGAGCGGTTGCGCCGACGCGGATTGCGGCCGATCCAGATCTGGGTGCCGGACGTCCGCTCGCCGGCCTTCGAGGCCGAGGCGCATCGGCAGTCCCTTGCCGTGGCCGGCAGCCCGCACGCCGACCAGGATCAGGACTTCATCGACGCCATCTCGGAGCCGCAGGCCGGATGAGGCGCGGCGAGGACTACGCGGGCAAGCCGCGGCCCGTGGTCATTTTGCAGGACGATCGGTTCGACGCCACGGCCTCGATCACGATCTGCGCCTTCACCACGGACCCGACGGAGGCTCCCCTGTTCCGGCTGCTGATCGAGCCGAATGCGAGCAACGGGCTGCGGACGCGGTGCCGCCTGATGGTCGACAAGGTCACGACGGTGCCCAAGTCGAAGATCGGGTCTCGTCTCGGACGCCTCGACGACGAGGACATCCTGCGACTGAACCGCGCCATCGTGGTGTTTCTGGGACTGGCCGGGCCGACGACCGATAGCTGAGGCGCCGGCTCCGGCCCAGCCCCGGATGGTCGATCCCGAGCTCCTACCGTCGCGCTTTGTGGATCATGTTC
>JBOGZL010000391.1:0-5698 GCA_050697195.1 Solirubrobacterales bacterium | reverse complement strand
GCGAGCGCGAGCGTAAGACCCGTGCGGCGGTGGATTGGCGTACGCAAGAAGAACCAGCCTCCTTCGTCGGCCTACGGGGTTAGCTGACGGGCTGGCGCTCAAGGAGCCTGCGCCCCCACCGCGGTGGGTTCGCCCCAACTTCTCGGTTCCCCCGCTCCCCGCCTCCTGCAAGGGCGGGGACTCGGCTTACCGGTTATCGAGGGTGAGGACCCTACACGATTCGCAAGACGAATGCTAAGAGAACCTTAATATTCTAGTAGTGCCGATCGGCACGCGAGGCGGGGTTCTCCTCCGCCCACTCCACTATTCGCCGCGAGTCGTGGATCACCTCGCCGCCGTCGGTGACGAGCACCGGCACGGCGTGCTGGCCGGTCAGCTCCTCGATCTCCCTGCGCCCGTCGGTCATCACGTGCATGAACTCGGGCCCGACCCCGAGCCCCTGGACCTTGACCACGGTCGGGTCGTGCCCGGCCGCCTTCAGCGCCTCGTGGGCGTTGCGGCACGGGTGCCCTCCGGGGCGGGCAGTCCAGAACGTTCCCCAGCAGACGTACAGCTTCATCGTCGGGCGGAGCCTAATCGGTAGCCGGGGTGTAGGTTCACGGCGTGGAGCTCGCCGGCAAGACGGTGCTTCTGAGCGGCGCGACGGGCGGGCTGGGGCGCGCGATCGCGACCGCCGTCGCGGCACGCGGAGCGACCCTCGTGCTCAGCTCGCGCAAGCGCGAGGCCCTGGAGGCGCTCGCCGCCGGCCTCCCGGGCGCCGACCACCGCATCGCCGTCGCAGACCTTGCGGAGGAGGGCGCGGCCGAGCGGCTCGCGGCCGACGCCGGCCCGATCGACGCGCTGGTCGCGAACGCGGGCCTGCCCGGGACCGGGAGGCTCGACGGCTTCAGCCACGAGGAGCTGGGGCGGGTGCTGCGGGTGAACCTCGAGGCCCCGATCCGGCTCACGCGCGAGCTCCTTGAGGCGATGCAGGAGCGGGGCACCGGCCATCTCGTTTACGTCACCTCGCTGTCGGGAAAGGCGGTCAGCCCGCGCGCATCGCTGTACTCGGCTACGAAGTTCGGGCTTCGCGGATTCGCGCTCGGCCTTCGCGAGGACCTGTGGAAGCGCGGCATCGGCGTCTCGCTCGTCACACCCGGGTTCGTGCGCGAGGCGGGGATGTTCCACGACAGCGGCGCCAAGCCCCCGCCCGGATTCGGGACGACGACGCCGGCAAAGGTCGCCGAGGCGGTAGTCACGGCGATCGAGCGCAACCGGCACGAGGTCGATGTGGCGCCCATGATTCAGCGCCTGCTGTCGAACTTCGCGATGCGGCGGCCGGAGCTCGCCGCCCGAATCGCGTATCGCCGCGGAAGCGGGACGAACATCGCGGAGCAGGTCGCAAAGGGCCAGGCGGACAAGCGCTGAGCACGTTTCGCGGCCGCCCGGCGCGGAAAGTCATACTGAACGTATGAGCGAACGCGACAGCTTCAAGGCGCGTTCCACGATCGAGGTGGGTGGGCGCGAGCTGGAGATCCATCGCCTCGACGCGCTCCAGAATCGGTTCGACGTCGCGCGGCTTCCCTACTCGCTCAAGGTGCTGCTCGAGAACGCGCTGCGGCTCGAGGACGGCGACGCGGTCACCCGCGACGACGTCGAGGCGATCGCGACCTGGGACGCGAGCGCCGAGCCGAGCGCCGAGATCCCGTTCCAGCCCGCCAGGGTGCTGATGCAGGACTTCACCGGCGTGCCGGCGATCGTCGACCTGGCGGCGATGCGCGACGCGATCGAGCGGCTCGGTGGCGACCCGGGCGCGATCAACCCGCTCGTCCCGGTCGACCTGATCATCGACCACTCGGTGCAGGTGGACGCGTTCGGCAACGCGCGCGCGTTTGAGATCAACGCCGACCGCGACTACGAGCGCAACGGCGAGCGGTACGCGTTCCTGCGCTGGGGCCAGCAGGCGTTCGACAACTTCCGCGTCGTCCCGCCGGCCACCGGGATCTGCCACCAGGTCAACCTCGAGTACGTCGGCCAGGTCGTGTTCCAGCGCGAGCGCGATGGCGTCGTCCAGGCCTACCCGGACACGCTCGTCGGCACCGACTCCCACACGACGATGATCAACGGCCTCGGCGTGCTGGGCTGGGGAGTGGGCGGAATCGAGGCGGAGGCGGCGATGCTCGGTCAGCCGATCTCGATGCTGCTACCCCAGGTGGTCGGCTTCCGGCTCGACGGCGAGCTGCCGGAGGGCTCGACGGCGACCGACCTCGTCCTGACCGTCACCGCGATGCTTCGGGAGCACGGCGTGGTCGGGAAGTTCGTCGAGTTCTTCGGGCCCGGGCTGCACACGCTCGGGCTCGCCGATCGGGCGACGATCGGGAACATGTCGCCGGAGTTCGGCTCCACCTGCGCGATCTTCCCGGTCGATCGCGAGACGCTGCGCTACCTGGAGTTCACCGGCCGGCCGACGGAGACGATCGAGCTTGTCGACGCCTACGCCCGCGAGCAGGGGATGTTCCACGACGAGGAGTCCGAGGACCCTAGCTTCTCGGAGACGCTCGAGCTCGACCTCTCGGAGGTCCGACCCTCGATCGCCGGCCCGAAGCGCCCCCAGGACCGGATCGCCCTCGCCGACGCGAAGTCGGCGTTCCTCGAGTCGCTTAGCGAGTTCGACCCCGACGCGGCAGAGAGCCTCGGCAACGGATACGACGAGGCGGTGGCGGAGACCTTCCCCGCCTCGGACCCGCCCGCCGAGGACCACAACGACGAGCGCGGCAAGCCTCGCCGCGCCAGCACCACGATGGTGGAGGAGCACACCGCGGAGCCGGTCGCCGTGACGCTCGAGGACGGCACCGAGACGACGGTCGACCACGGGCGGGTGGTGATCGCCGCAATCACGAGCTGCACCAACACGTCGAATCCGTCGGTGATGGTGGGGGCGGGCCTGCTCGCGCGCAAGGCGGTGGAGCGCGGGCTCGACACCCAGCCCTGGGTCAAGACCTCGCTTGCCCCGGGGTCGACCGTCGTCACCGAGTACCTCGACCAGTCCGGGCTCACCGAGTACCTCGACCGGCTCGGGTTCAACCTCGTCGGCTTCGGGTGCACGACCTGTATCGGCAACTCGGGCCCGCTTCCCGAGGCGATCTCGGAGGCCGTGAACGAGCACGAGCTCGTTGTCTGCTCGGTGCTGTCGGGGAACCGCAACTTCGAGGGCAGGATCCAGCACGACGTGCGCAACAACTACCTCGCCTCCCCGCCGCTGTGCGTCGCCTACGCGCTCGCGGGGCGGATGGACATTGACCTCGCGACCGACCCGCTGGGCGAGGACTCGGATGGGAACCCCGTCCACCTGGCCGACATCTGGCCGAGCTCGGAGGAGATCCGCCAAACCGTCGCGGACGCCGTTCGCGCCGACATGTTCACGCGCAGCTACGCGGACGTGTTCACCGGCGACGAGCGCTGGCGGGAGCTGGAGACGCCCGAGGGCGACCGCTACACGTGGCCGGACTCGACCTACGTGAGGGAGCCGACCTTCTTCGCGGGCATGGACGCCGAGCCACAGCCGGTCGAGCCGATTGCCGGCGCGCGCGTGCTCGCGAAGCTCGGAGATAGCGTCACGACCGACCACATCTCCCCGGCGGGAGCGATCAAGAAGCAGAGCCCGGCCGGGCAGTGGCTGATCGAGAACGGCGTCGAGCCGCGGGACTTCAACTCGTACGGGTCGCGCCGCGGCAACCACGAGGTGATGACGCGAGGGACGTTCGCCAACGTGCGGCTCCGCAACGAGCTCGTCGATCGGGAGGGGGGCTTCACCCGACACTTCCCGGACGGCGAGGAGATGGCGATCTACGAGGCGGCGATGCGCTACGCGGCAGACGACGTGCCCCTGGTCGTGCTGGCCGGCAAGGAGTACGGGTCGGGATCGTCGCGCGACTGGGCGGCGAAGGGAACCGATCTGCTCGGGGTCCGCGCGGTTATCGCGGAGAGCTACGAGCGCATCCACCGGTCCAACCTGATCGGGATGGGGGTGCTCCCGCTTCAGTTCGCCGACGGCGGGAGCGCGGACAGCCTCGGGCTGACGGGGGAGGAGGTCTTCGACGTGTCCGATCTCCGCAACGGGGAGGCGAAGACGGTCACGGTGACCGCGAAGCGCGACGGCGATCGGGTCAGCTTCGAGGCCCGGGTGCGGCTCGACACGCCGAACGAGGTCCTCTACTTCCAGCACGGCGGCATCCTCCAGCGGGTCCTGCGCGAGCTGCTCTGAGCCCGCCAACAGCGGGTTGACAATTCACACAGGGATGGGGGACAATCGCGGCGCGGCGGGGAGAACCTGCGATACTTTGTAAAGCTCGTCCCCGGCCAGTCCCGCCTCCGGGGACGATCGCGTCGGCATCCCTCCCTGGCTACCGACGCGCAGGCGGTGCGCGGGCCGTGCGGACCCCCTGCCTCCCACGGCCCCGCCCCGCCATTTCTTTTTTCCCGTGAGGATCGAACCAGTCACGGCGAACGATCTCGACGAGCTCCTGCCGCTGCTGCGGGGGTACTGCGAGTTCTACGAGACCGATCCCGGCGACGATGACCTGCTCGAGCTCTCGCGGTGGCTGCTCGGGCATCCCGAGGACGGGATCCAGGTGATCGCCCGCGACGACGCCGGCGCCGCGATCGGGTTCTCGACGATCTACTGGACGTGGCGCACGATGTACGCGGCGCGCGTCGCGGTGCTCGAGGACCTGTTCGTCGCCCCGGATGCGCGTGGAACCGGCGTGGCCGACGACCTGATTCGCGACGCGCTCGAGCGCGCCCGCGAGCACGGCGCCCGCGACCTCACGTGGCAGACTGCGAAGACGAACGAGCGCGCGCAGGGCGTCTACGACCGGATCGGCGCCGAGCGCGACGACCGGTGGCTGGACTACTCGCTGCCCGCGGTTGACGCCGTCCGACGGCCCTCATAGGATCGCGCAGATGGAAGCCGCCGCTGGAGCGCCCCGCAAGCGGATCAGCGTCGGGGAGGTCATCAACGAGACCTTCTCGCTCTACGGCCAGAACGTCGTCGCCCTGCTCGGAAGCGCGATCGTCGTGTTCGTGATCGTCGGCGTGGTGGCGGGTCTGCTCCAGGCCGCGGGCGGGGTGGTGCTCGGGCTGATCGCCGCGATCATCCGCCTGGCGGGGCAGGCGCTGTACACCGGGTTCGTGGTCAAGCTGGTCCAGGACACGCGCGACGGCAGGCGCGATCAATCCGTCGGCGACCTGTTCTCCGCGGCCGCTCCGGCGATCCTCTCCCTGATCGTGTTCGGGATCCTGTTCGGGATCGCCGTCGGGATCGGCTTCCTCCTGCTGATCGTGCCGGGCCTGATCCTGCTGACGATCTGGTCGGTCGGCGCTCCCGCGATCGTCGCCGAGGGAGCGGGCCCGATCGAGGCGTTCGGGCGCAGCCGGGAGTTGGTGCGCGGCGAGGGATGGTCGGTCTTCGGCACCCTCGTGGTCGTCCTGCTGATCGTGATCGCGATCGGCGTCATCCTCGGCATCATCGCGACGCCGATCAGCGGCGGCGCCACCGTGGTCGCTTCGATCATCTCGAGCGCGATAACGGCGCCGATCTTCGCGCTCGCGGTCAGCGTGATGTTCTTCGACCTCGGCGGAGGTCGGGGAGCCGCCGAGCCGGCAGCTCCGGCCGCCCCGGCGCCGCCGACCGAGCCGGCGCCGCCGACCGCCCCCCCGC
>JBOGZL010000390.1:0-21862 GCA_050697195.1 Solirubrobacterales bacterium | reverse complement strand
CCCGTACCCGCCGCGGTCCCGGTGCCCGTCGCCGGCGCGCTCGTGCTCGCCGCCGCGCGGCCTCGCCGGGGCCGGTTCGCCACCTGCATCTGGCTGAGCCTGGTCGCGCTCCTCGCCGCCGCCGGGGGCCTGGTGGTCGGGACGGAGCGGCTTGGGGCGATCGACGCGGGCGCGCTCGAGGCGCGGGACGGGAGCCGCGCCGCCGCTCGCGGCATCGTCACCGCCGTCCCCCGGCGCTCAGACGGCACCGTCTCGGTCCGGATCGAGACCGCCGCGGGGCGGGTGCTCGTCGAGGCCCCGGAGCCCGTCGAGGAGCTGCCCGTCGGCCGCGAGGTCCGCGCGACGGGGACGCTGCGCGAGCCGGCCCCATGGCAGTCCGCCTACCTGGAGCGCCACGGGATCGGGGAGATCCTGAAGGCAGAGCGGATCGAGCTGACCGGGAGGCGCCGGGGCGGGGTGTCCGCGCTGGCCGACAGCGTTCGCGACCGGGCCGAGGAGGCCCTGGAGCGCGGAATGGACGATCGCGAGGCGGCGCTTGCGCGCGGCTTCGTGCTCGGCCAGGACGATCGCATCGACGCCGCGACGGTCGACGACTTCAAGCGCTCGGGCCTGGCGCACCTGCTCGCGGTCAGCGGGCAGAACGTGATTCTTCTCGCGCTTCTCGCGATGCCCCTGCTCGCCGCGCTGAACCTCTCCCTGCGCACGCGGCTGCTGTGCGTGCTCGCGCTGATCGCGCTCTACGTGCCGGTCACCGGCGCCGGCCCCTCGATCCAGCGCGCCGGGGTGATGGGCGCCGCCGGGATCGTCGCCGCGCTCGCAGGCCGCCCGCGGTCGCGGTGGTACGCCGTGGTGCTCGCGGCGCTTGTAACGCTCGCCGCCAACCCGCGAGCGAGCGGCGACATCGGCTGGCAGCTCAGCTTCGCCGCGGTGATCGGAATCCTGCTGTGGACGGAGGGCATCAGCGGATGGCTGCTTCGCCGCCTCGGGGAACGGCGGACCGCCGGTCCGGTGTCGTGGCGGCGGGCGTTGGCGGACGGCGCGGCGATGACGATCGCGGCGACGCTCGCGACCGCGCCGCTGATGGCGCATCACTTCGAGTCGGTCTCGATCACGACGCTGGCCGCCAACCTGCTCGCCCTTCCCGCGGTCGCACCGGTGATGTGGCTCGGGATGCTGGTCGCGATGGCGGGACAGCTCCCGGCGCTTCCAGTCGAGCCGCTCAACGCCGTCAACGCTCTCCTGATCGCGTACGTCGCCCAGGTCGCGCACTGGACCGCCGCGCCGGACTGGGCGCTCGCCGACATCCGGCTCTCGGCGCCCGCCGTGCTGATCACCTACGCCGTCGTCCTCTGCGCCGGATCGCTCGCGCGCATGATCTCGCGGCGCCGTCGGGGGCTCGCCCCGCGCGCGCCGATCCCCGCCCTGGCCGTGCTCCTCGCGATCGGGGGGATCGGAGCGATCGGGTGGCGCGGGGGGGAGCCGGTGGCTCGATCATCAGCGGGCGCGCCCGGCCTCGAGATCACCGTGCTCGACGTCGGCCAGGGGGACGCGATCCTGCTCGAGCCCGCGGACGGCGATCCCGTGCTCGTCGACACCGGGCCGCCGGGGTCCGAGATCGTCGAGCGCCTCGCAGATGAGGGGGTGGAGCGGCTCGCCGCCCTCGCGATCACCCACGACCAGCTCGATCACGCCGGGGGAGCGGGGGAGATCCTTGGTTCGGTCCGCGTCGCCTCGCTCGTGTACGCGGACGCCGGCCGAGACTTGCCCGGCATCGCGCGGGCCGCCGGCGCGGAGACCGCGCGGCTCGCCGAGGGAGCGAGACTCGCGTCGGGTCGCCTGCGGCTCGACGTCCTGTGGCCGCCGCGCGGGCTGCTCACCGGCCCCGCCGCCGATCCGAACGCGCTCTCGCTCGTCCTCCTCGCACGCTGGCGCGGCTTCTCGATGCTCCTCACCGGGGATGCCGAGGCCGAGGGCTCGCCGGTGACCCCGGGCCCCGTCGACGTGCTGAAGGTCGCCCACCACGGCAGCGAGGACGCCGGCCTCGAGCGGCTGCTCGAGGGGACGGTCCCCCGGGCGGCCGTGATCTCGGTCGGCGAGGAGAATCCCTACGGCCACCCCGCCCCCGAGACGCTCGCCGCGCTGGCTGTGCACGACGTTCCGGTGCTGCGAACCGATCGCGATGGCGACGTCGAGCTCGAGGTCGAGCACGGCCGCTGGACCGCCGGCCCCGACGAGTGAGGGGCTCCGCGCCGTTCACCCCTCGTGGCCGGGCTCGGCGCTTCCGAGGGCGGATGGTGCGAATGCCCCATTTGCGAATGCCGGACCAGGTGCGACGATCCCGGGTCAGGCCCGTGAACGACCGAACCAATGCGATCCTGCTCCCCGGCGTCGTCCTGCCCGCTGCCCTCGCCTACGGCTCGCTCCTCGACGCGCTCGGTGACGAGGTCGATGCGGTGGCCAAGGACCTGGAGCTGTACGCCGGCGACGCGCCTCCACCCGGGTACGCCATCGACGTCGAGGTCGACGGCGTCCTGCGGGCGGCCGAGGAGGCGGGCTTCGAGCGCTTCCACCTGGTTGGCTACTCGGGCGGCGGCGCGGTCTCGCTCGCGTTAGCGTGCCGCCATCCCGAGCGCCTTCGAAGCCTGGCGTTGGCGGAGCCCGCATGGGCGGGAAACTGGGACCTGAGCCCGGAGGAGGAGGCGCTGTGGCGCCGCTTCTTCGAGCTCTCCGACGCCGGCTTGCCCGACGACGAGCTGATGAGCGAGTTCGTGCGCATGCAGCTGCGCCCGGGGGTGGAGCCGCCGCCCCCGCCCTCGGGGCCGGCGCCCCCGTGGATGGCGAAGCGGCCCGCCGGCATCAAGGCGCTCCTCGCCGCGTTCCGCAGCGGCGGGCTCGACCGGGGCCGGCTGGAGGGCTTCGACCGTCCGGTGTACTTCGCCCGCGGCGAGCTCAGCAACCCCGACTACTGGGGACGGATGGGCGAGCGGCTGGCCCGCGTCTTCGCCGACTTCACCTCGGAGGTCTACGACGGGCGCCACCACTTCGACCCTCCGCACCGCGCTGAGCCGGAGCGCTTCGCGACCGCCCTACGCTCGCATTGGGCCGGCGCGGACGCCGCCCGAGCGTGATCGACGCCGACGCCTTCAACCGGTTCGAGGCCATCGGCTGGGAGACATACCGAGCGTGGTTCCGCTCGGCTCCGAGCCGCGTTGATCTCGGTGATCGGTACGCTCCGCGACCCTGGAGGCGAATGCGAGCGAAAGGGGCAGGATGAGGCGCGCAGCGATCATTGCCGCAACGGCGGCGGCGCTGGGAATCGGTGCCGGAATCGGAGTCTCCGCGTGTGGTGGAGACGACACGACGACCACGATCATCGAGCCGCAGGGTGGCGGCGGCGGAGGCGGCGGGACGACGAAGCCGACGACCACGACCACCAAGACCGGCAGCGAGACGACCACCACCACGGGCGAGGACGAGGACGAGAGCGGCGACGACAGCAGCGGCAGCAACAGCGGGCCCGGCGGCGGGGGGTACTAGCCACACGCTCGTCCTTCGAACCCGGCAAGAACCGGCCGCGGCGGCGAATACACTCGGCCGATGCCGGAGATCAAGCCCGCGTACCTGATCGCGGGAAGCGACGAGGCGAAGATCGACGCGGCGCTGGCTCGCCTGCGGGCCCGCGCGGAGCGCGAGAGCGGGCCCGGCGCGCTCGAGGTCTTCGAGTCCTCAGGCGCGGGCCCGCCCGACGCTGCGGCGCTGATCGGGGCGATCCCCGCGATGTCCCTGACCGCCGGGCGGCGCTACCTGCTCGCCGACGGGGTCGAGCGCTGGCCCACCGGGCGGGCGTCCGAGGTCGCCGAGGCCCTCGGAGGCCTCGACTCCGAGACGACCGTCGTCCTGGTCGCGCGGGGGAAGGCGCCGGCGAAGCTCGGCCCGGCTGTCAAGAAGAAGGGCGGGGAGGTGCTCAAGTACGACGCGCCCCGGGAGCGCGAGCTTCCGCAGCGGCTGGTGGCCGACGCCGCGGAGCGCGGATTTCGCCTCGACCCGGCGGCCGCGCGACTCCTCGTCGAGCGAATGGGCACGAGCACCGTGCGGCTCGCCAACGAGCTCGACCGGCTTGCCCTGTGGGCGGGACCGGAGGGCGAGGTCGCCCTGGCCGACCTCGAGGCGATGGTCGCGGACACCTCCGAGGCGGCCACGTGGGCGCTGTCGGACGCGATGATCGAGCGCAGCCCTGGCGACGCGATGCTCGCGGCCGAGCGGCTGTCGGCGCAGGGGGAGAACGTCACCGGGCTCGTGTACGCGCTCGCGTCGCGGCTGCGTCGCGCCCACGGCGCCCTCGTCCAGCTCGAGGCGGGACGCTCGCCGAGCGAGGTCACCTCGGGGCTCGACATGCACCCGTACGCGGCGAAGCTGCTGGTCCGCCGGCTCCGCGGCACCTCGCTCGCCGAGCTGCGGGAGGCGATCACCGCGATCGCCGATCTGGAGATCTGGTGTCGCGGCGGCTCTGACTACGACGAGCAGGTCGCGCTCACGCTCGCCGTCCGGCGGGCCGCCGGCGCGACCTGAGCCGTGAGCGCCCTATGACGCGGCGCGGAGCCTCGCCGCGCGGCTCTTCTTTCGCGCGCCGGCGTTCGCGTGAAGCGCGCCGCCGGCGACCGCCTTGTCGATCCGCGATACGAGCAGCCGATGCTCGCGATCGATCGCGGACGTGTCCCCGTCCGAAACCGCCTGCTCGAGGCGGCGAAAGTGCGTGCCGACCGCGCCCGTCAGGCGGCGGTTCTCGAGCCGCTCGCGCTCGGTGCGCCTTATCCGCTTCTTCTGCGAGGCGATGTTGGCCATCGGCGGCGGGTGACTATAGATGATGGAACGCAACCAGCCTGATCGCGGCGCGAGGGACGCGCGAGACCCGGGCGCCGGCACGTTCGAGCCTGTGGTCGGCGAGCCCGTCGCCGGCCCCATGGAGCAGCCGCCGCGCGAGGCGCCGGGCCGCCTCGCGCGCTCGACGGCGTTCTTCTCCTTCGCCACCGGCCTTTCGCGGATCGCCGGGCTCGTTCGCGAGATCGTCGCCGCGGGCTACTTCGGGGTGAAGGGGCCGATGTCGGCGTTCACGATCGCGTTCCAGGTCCCGAACCTCGTCCGCAGCCTGTTCGCCGACCAGGCGATTCAGGCGGCGCTGGTGCCCGTGTTCACCGAGCACCTCGAGCGCGGCGAGAGGCGAGAGGCGTTCCGGCTCGCGTCGACCCTGATCTTCATGGTGATCCTCGTCATCGGGGCGCTGACGGCGCTGTTCATCCTCGCCGCGCCGGCGGTGATGGAGGTCTTCGCCCCCGGATTCGAGGGCCGGCTCGACGATCTCACGGTCACGCTCTCCAAGCTCCTGTTCCCGATCCTGCTGATGCTCGGCGTCTCGGGGATGGTCGTCGGGATCCTCAACAGCTACGACCGCTTCGCGGTGTTCGCGATCGCGCCGTTCTTCTGGAACGTTGCGATCATCGCCGTGCTCGTCGGGCTCGCACCGGCGTTCCCCGAGCGCGATCGCATCTACGCCTACGCGATCGGGGTCCTGGTGGGGACCGCGGTACAGCTCGCGCTGGTCGCGATCGACCTCCGCAACACGCCGTTCCGGCTCCAGCTCGTCTTCGACTGGCGCAGCCCCGCGGTCCGCCACGTGCTGGTGCTGATGCTCCCGGTGACGATCAGCCTCGGGCTGATCAACTTCAACCTCGTCATCAACAGCTTCTTCGGCACGCTGGTGTCCGACCGCGCGCCCGCGGCGATCGACAAGGCGTTCCGGATCTACATGCTTCCCCAGGGCATGTTCTCGGTCGCCGTGGCGACGGTGATCTTCCCCACGCTGTCGCGGTTCGCGGCGCGGGGCCAGTACGCCGACCTGCGGGCGACGATGACCAACGGGATGCGCCAGATCGTGTTGCTCCTGCTTCCGGCGGCCGCGGCGATCCTCGTCCTCTCGGAGCCGATGATCCGGCTCGTCTACGAGCGCGGCGAGTTCGGCCCCTCGCAGACGCAGCTCGTGGCGACGGCGCTGTTCTGGTTCGCGTTCTCGCTTCCCTTCAATGGGCTCTTCCTGCTCCTGACGAGGACGTTCTTCAGCCTCCAACGACCCTGGGTGCCGACCGTGATCGCCGCCGCGAACCTCGCGATCACGGCGCTGGCGGCGCTCGCGCTGTATGCGCCCTTCGGGGTCGGCGGGATCGTCGCCGGGACGGCGATCGCGACCGCCGTGAGCGTCGTCGCGCAGAGCGTGATCCTGCGCAACACGCTCGGCGGCCTCGACCTTGGGAGTCTCGCGTCGAGCTCGATGCGGATCGGCATCGGCGCCGCCGCCCTCGCTGGGGTCTCGTACGGTGTTTGGACCCTGCTCGACGATGCGCTCGGGCGCTCGACGGGCGACCAGATCGTCGAGATGACGGTGGCGCTTTCGGCCGGGGTTGTGATCTACCTTGCCGCGCTCGCGGTGCTGCGGGTCCCCGAGCTCGACCAGATCCGGCGGTTGGTCACCCGCAGGTCCGCCTGAACGCCCTGAGGCTGAATCGCTTCTTGATCGTGCTGAAGCGATGTGAGATCGAGCGCTCGCAGAACCTCGCCCGCCCGAGCTTGTACTCGGCGCCGAACACCGGCTTTCCCGCGGCGATGAACGGGTCGAGCAAACCGCACTCCCTGTATTGGAAGCACTGCTCGTTGACCGCGAAGTCGAAGTAGGGAAGCAGCCGGTCCACCTGGCCGAGATCGTTCTTCAGCCCGACCGCCATCCCGCGCTCGTGGACGGCGTTGGCGACCCACGCGTTGTAGGCGAGCTGATGGCGCGCCTTGAGCGGCAGGCCCGTCCTGTTCTGGTACCCGTCCACCACGTCCGGCTCGACGGCGTCGAAGCCCTTCTCTCGGCAGCGGTCGAAACGCGCCTCCATGATCGGGCGCAGGAGATCGAGCTTGCGGATGTCGAGCCAGCGCTCGTTCTCGAACCGCGCGAGGCGCTTCCCGAGCACGCGCCGGGGAAACCGGTTCGCGTCGTCGCGGAACGGCTCGTGGGTGCCGACGCTCAGGTAGCAGATTGCTCGATCCCCCTGGGCGTGGATCCGATCGACCACCCCAACTGGGTTGTCCATGTCGATGTCGAAGACCGGCGCGGGGACCGAGAGGTCGATCCGGCCCTGGAGCTGCCACTGCCACGGCTCGGTCGTCGGCTCGGGGTCCCAGCACGCACCACCCGCGCAGGGGGCGGGGTCGGGCAGAGTCACGGCGCGAGCCTGCGTCGCTGTGACCGCCGTCGCGGCGAGCGCGAGCGCCCCCGCTAGCGTGAGAACCCTGGCCGAGCGCACCCTTGCGATCCTACGCGTCCCCGATGAAAGACATCCGGAACTTCTCGATCATCGCCCACATCGACCACGGCAAGTCGACGCTCGCCGACCGCGTCCTCGAGCTCACCGGCGCCGTGGACCCGGCGAAGATGCGCGCCCAGATGCTCGACTCGATGGAGCTCGAGCGCGAGCGCGGGATCACGATCAAGGCGCAGGCCGTCCGCGTCGCCTACGAGGCGTCCGACGGCGAGACCTACCGCCTCCACCTGATCGACACGCCCGGGCACGTCGACTTCTCCTACGAGGTGTCGCGCAGCCTCGCCGCCTGTGAGGGAGCGCTGCTGGTCGTCGACGCCGCACAGGGGGTGGAGGCGCAGACCGTCGCGACCACCTACGCCGCGATCGAGGCGGGGCTCGAGCTGATCCCGGTCCTCAACAAGGTCGACCTCCCGAGCGCCCAGCCCGACACCGTCGCGGCGCAGATGGTGGACCTCCTCGGCGGAGACCCCGCGGACGTGCTGCGGATCTCGGCGAAGACCGGCGAGGGCGTGGCGGATGTGCTCGAGGCGATCGTGGAACGGATCCCGCCCCCCGAGGGCGATCCCGACGCACCGGCGCGGGCGCTGATCTTCGACTCCGAGTTCGACCAGTACCGAGGGGTGGTCGCGTACGTGCGGATGGTGGACGGGCGCTTTGCCCGCCGCGAGAAGATCGCCGCTATGCAGGCGGGGATCGACGCCGAGATCGACGACATCGGCCACCTTACGCCCGAGCTGCGCCCGGTCGAGGCGATGGCGGCGGGCGAGGTCGGGTACGTGATCACCGGGATCAAGGACGTCGCCCGGCTGCGGGTCGGCGACACCCTGACCGCGAGGGCCGCCGCGGCCTCGGAGCCCCTGCCCGGCTACCGCGAGGTGAAGCCGGTGGTGTTCTGCGGGCTGTTCCCGATCGACACCGACCAGTACGAGGACCTGCGCGACGCGCTCGACCGGCTCGCCCTCAACGACGCCGCGCTCTCGTACGAGCCGGAAACCTCCGAGGCGCTCGGGTTCGGCTTCCGGTGCGGGTTCCTCGGCCTCCTGCACATGGACATCGTCCGCGAGCGGCTCGAGCGCGAGTACGACCTCGAGCTCCTCGCGACGACTCCCAACGTGCGCTACGAAGCTCGCCTGGCGGACGCGGTCGTCGAGGTCCACAGCCCCGCGGAGATGCCCGATCCGGGCGAGATCGAGGAGATCCTCGAGCCCTACATCCGCGCCACCATCGTCGCCCCGAGCGAGTACGTCGGCGCGGTGATGGAGCTGTGCCAGGGAAGGCGCGGAACCCACGTCGGCATGCACTACCTCTCGCCGGAGAGGGTCCAGCTCACCTACGACCTTCCGCTCGCCGAGATCGTGCTCGACTTCTACGACCAGCTCAAGTCGGGGACCCGCGGGTACGCGTCGCTCGACTACGAGCCGATCGGGATGCGGGCCTCCGATCTCGTCAAGCTCGACATCCTGCTTGCGGGAGACCAGGTCGACGCGCTGTCGATCATCGTCCACCGCGACAAGGCGTATCCGGCAGGCAAGGCGCTGGTGGAGCGGCTCCAGAGGACGATCCCGCGCCAGCTCTTCGACGTCCCGGTCCAGGCCGCGATCGGCGCCCGCGTGCTCGCGCGCGAGACCGTGAAGGCGCTGCGCAAGGACGTGACCGCGAAGCTCTACGGCGGGGACGTGACGCGGAAGCGCAAGCTGCTCGAGAAGCAGAAGGCGGGCAAGAAGCGGATGAAGCAGGTCGGCCGCGTCGAGGTCCCCCAGGAGGCGTTCCTGTCGGTGCTGGAGCTGGATGGCGAGAAATAGTCCGGACGAGAGAGTCGAGCTCGTGCGCCGGACGTGGGAGCGGTACAACGCCGGGGTGGCGCGCGAACGCGAGGGAATCGAGCAATAGACTCCCGCCCGCCGTGGCCGTGAACGAGGACCTGATCGGCAAGCAGTGGCCGGCCGTCGAGTACGAGGTCGGGCGCGAGAAGATCCGCGAGTACGCGAACGCGGTCGGCGAGGCCAACCCGATCCACCACGACCCCGAGGCGGCGAGGGAGGCCGGGTTTCGCGGCGTCGTCGCGCCGCCGATGTTCTGCGTCGTGTACAGCGCGGCGGCGGTCGGCCCAGCGGTCGTCGATCCCGAGGTCGGGATCAACCTCGCGGCGATGGTCCACGGGAGCCAGGTGTTCGAGTGGGGCGAGCCCGTGTGCGCCGGCGATCTCGTCACCACGACCGCGCGGCTCTCCGACCTGCGCGAGAAGACCGGGATGACCTTTTACGAGTTCGAGTCGGTGTCGGTGAACCAGGACGGGCTCGAGACCGTGAAGGGCACGTGGACGAACATAGTGCGAGGCGGATAGGGCACCGCCAGCCGCCGTGTCGGCATTGAGCTGGGGAGGTTGGGGTTTGCGCAGGATCGCCGGTGTCGCGGCGCTCGGATACGTGCTCGGGGTGTCGATCGAGAACATGGACATCCTCGAGTCGCCGGGACTCGACAGCCCCGCCGAGGACATTCGACCCCAGTACGCGGACCACGCCCTTGCGATCGTGACCCAGTTCGGGGGCGCGGTCTCGCTGATCCTCTACGTCGCGTTCGCGGTTGCGCTGTTCGCGTTGCTGCGCGAGCGCGAACGCCGAGGAGAGCCGTGGGCGCTGCTCGGCCTCGTCGGGGGGATCGCGGGGCCGGTGGTCGCCGCGGCCGGGGTGGCCGCCGACTCGATCCTGATCGCGGACGCCGGGGGACTGTCCGACGACGAGGTCGAGTCCCTGTTCGACTTCTTCGGATCGGCCCGCCTCGTCTCCGGGGTGTTCGTCGCGCTGTTCCTGCTCGGGGTCGGTGTGGCGGCGCTGCGCTCCGGGGCGTTTCCCCGCTGGCTCGGGTGGGCGGCGTGCGCGATCGCCGCGCCGCTTGCCATTGCGCCGCTCGGGGCGTTCTCGGGGGTGGATGCGCTCGAGATCGGCGCGACGATCGCCTTCGGCGCCCAGACGCTTTGGATCTTCGTGCTTGGCCTGTGGCTTGCGCTCGCGAACGGGGTCGCGCTCGTCACCCTGGTGCGGCGCGCCGCGTTCCTCGTCCTCGTGCTCGCCGCCGGGCTCGTCGGCCTCGGGCTGCTCGCGGTCCCCGACGCCTCCGCGAACTTCTTCGCCTGGGGGCTCGCGCCCGCGCCCCTCGCCGCGTTCGCCGGCGGCGTGTACATCGGCGCGGCGGTGCTGTACGCGGTCGGGCTCCCCCGACCCTGGCCGCAGGTTCGCCAGCTCGTCGTCGGCGCGGTGGTCCTCGCGGTCTCGGTGTTCGCGATCACCCTCACCCACACCGACGTGTTCGACTGGGACCGGATGCAGGCGTGGGCCTGGGTCGTCCTGTTCGGCGCCTTCGCGCTCCTGATGCTCGCGCTGCTCGCGCTCAGCCGGCCGGAGGGCCGCGAGGCGAGCGCGATCCCGCTGGCGCCCCCGATCCGGGCGGCGTTCGCCGTCGTCGCGGCGCTGCTCGGCGCGCTCGCGCTCGCGCTGTGGATCGATCCCACGGGGGTCTCGAGCGCGAGCCCGTTCGACCTCTCGGCCCTGGGGGGACGGTTCGCCGGCTCCTGGATCGCGCTGCTCGCGACGCTGTGCGGCTGGGCCGCGACCCGCAACCGTCGCGACGAGGCGTGGCTGCCCGCCCTGGCGCTGCTCGCGCTCCCCGCCGGCGCGCTCGTCGCCGCGGCTAGGACGGTCTCGGACCTCGAGGGGGGAGGCGAGGGCGCCGCGTACGCAGCAGCGCTCACGGTCCTGGTCGCGGCAGGGGCGGCGCTGCTCGTGTTCACCCTGCCCGGCGAGTCACCGGTGGGGCCGCGCCGAGGTCAGGCTCGCGGCCGGTGAAGCCTACGAACCGGAGGCGCCGGCCGGCGCCTGGACCGGGTGCTCGCCCGTCTCCTCGCGCAGGGTGCCGCCGCGGCTCGCCGAGGACGGCCACCAGATCCGGTCGCCGAGCAGCTCCACGGCGGCCGGGACCATGATCGTGCGGACGATGAACGTGTCGAGCAGGATTCCGAGCGCGACCATGAACCCGAGATCGAAGGTGTAGGTGACGGGAAGCGTCATCAGGACCGAGAAGGTGCCCGCGAGGATGATCCCGGCGCTGGTGATCACCGGACCGGTCGCGGCGAGCGCTCGCAGCGTCCCCTCCCGGGTCCCGTGGCGGCGCGCCTCCTCGCGCACGCGCGCCATCAGGAAGATCGTGTAGTCGATCCCGAGAGCGACGAGGAAGATGAATGCGAAGGTGGGAAGCGAGGCGTCGAAGCCGGGGTCACCGACCACGTAGCGGATGAACAGGATCGAGAGCCCGAGCGTGCAGAAGAACGACAGGATCACGCTCGCGATCAGGACGAGCGGGGCGACCAGCGACCACAGCAGCACCGCGAGGATCGTGGCTATCACCGCGAGCGCGATCGGCACGATCAGCTTCAGATCGCTCTGGATCGTCTGGTCGTAGTCGTACTGGATCGCCGTGCCCGCTCCCACAAGGGCCTGGACGCCGGGGCCGAGGTCATCGAGGCTGTCGCGGACCTCCGGCACGACGTCGAGGGTGGACTCCTTGTACGGGTCGTCCTCGAGGATCACGTCGATGGACGCGAACTGACCATCGTCCGATCTGAGCCCGGTCGGGGTCGCCCGCGCAACCCCGTCCACTCCCTGCACGCTGTCCACCGCAGCAGCGACGTCCGCCCGGCTCACCTTGCCGTCGGAGCGCTCCACCAGCACCGTGGTCGGTGCAAGGGTCCCGGCCGGGAACGCTTCGCTCAGGACGTCGAAGCCCTCGACCGAATCGACGGACTCCTTGAAGAAGTTCGTCGTGCTGTAGTCGACCTTGTACGCGAGCAACCCGAGTGCGCCCGCGCCGAACGCAACGACGGTAACCAGCAGGGCGGGAAGCGGCCGCTCCAGGACCTTGTCGCCGAAGCGCCGCCACACGCCCTGGCGCCCCGTCTCGGGGTGCTCGGGGTCGCAATCGACCAGCGCGCGACGCGGCCAGAAGCCAACCCGGCCGAAGATCGTAAGCAGGGCCGGCAGCAGCGTTAGCCCCGCGACCATCGCGCATGCCACCCCGATCGCGGCGACGGGACCGAGGGAGCTCGTGAGCCGGGTGTCGGCGAGCGCGAGCACGAGCATCGCAAGGGCGACCGTGAGGCCGCTGGCGAGGATCGTCGGTCCGGTGCGCCGCAACGCCCGTCCCATCGCCTCGTGCTTGTCCTCGCGGCGACGCAGCTCCTCGCGGTAGCGGGACACGAGTAACAGGCTGTAATCGGTGCCGACCCCGAACATCAGCACGATCAGAATCGTGGTCCCGTTCGAGGACACGGACGCGCCGGAGTCGGCGTAGAGGTAGACGAAGGCGCTCGCGACCGTGTAGGAGAGGAAGACGACGACCAGCGGCGTGAGCGCGACCAGGACGGCGCGATAGATCAAGCCGAGCAGGACGAGGACCAGGAGCACCGTCGCCGCGAGCAGCTTGGTGTCGAGGTCCGCGAAGACCTCCTCGGCGTCGGCCCCGAACCCGAGATCGCCGGTGAGCAGGATCCGCATCCCGTCGGCCTCCTCGCCGGTGATCTCGCGGACCCTCTCGCCCCAGTCCGCCGAGCGCTCGAAATCGGTCGGCACGGTGAGCGCCGTGTACGCGACATCGCCGTTGGGCGAGACCAGATCCGGCGGGGCCCCGGCCGTGAACGGGACGGACGGGGGCCTGGTCAGCGGGACCTCGTCGCCGGCGGCCTCGATCTCCTTCGCGTCGGCGGCGATCTTCTGCTCGTCGGCGTCGCTCAGGCCCCCCTCGCGCTGGTACACGATCAGGCCGATCGTCGTCTCTCCAGCGGAGAACTCCTCGTCGAGGATGTTGACCACCTCGGTCGACTCGGTGCTCTCGGGCAGGTAAGAGGCGGTGTCGTCCTCGGTCTCGTCCTGGAGCTTTCCGCTCAGCGGCGCCATCGCCGCGAAGACGATGATCCAGGCAACGAGCACGAGCCACTTCGTGCGACGTCCGGATACCAACGATGCGAGCCCCCTCACGGGCGCGCAGACTAGCTGCTGGCGTCGGGCTACGGCCGGCCCGGAGTGAGGGGGAGCTCGAACCGGAGCGCGTCGAGGGATGCGGAGTCGGGACGTGCGGCCGCGGCGCGGGCGCCGCGGGGACCGCGGACCCGCGACCAGTCGACCGGCACGGGATCGCGGGCGAGCAGCGCGCGCCATGTCGCGTCGTCGATCGCCCCGCTGGGGGTGAGCCCCTCTGCTAACTGGAGGTCGCGCACGGCGGCGACCGTCTCCGAGCCGAGAGTTCCGTCGATCGCGACCGTGTACCCGTGGGCGGCGAGGTGCTGCTGTGCCCACACGACGAGGTCGCCGGCATCCCCCGGCCCGAGGTCGGCGTACGCGGGCGGCCTGCGCGCGGCGCGCGACCCGGCGCCGCCGTCGCCGAGCGGCTTGCCCACCCAGCGCCATTCCCTCCCCTTCGTCTCCTGCCACGACCACCAGCTCACCCCGCCGGCGTCGTAGCGGCGCGCGTACTTGCGGAACCTGATCACCGACTTGCGGCTCACGTTCAGGTACGTCTGACCGAGCGGGAAGATCGGGCGCTCGTAGGGCGCGTTGACCTCGTACGTGTGCGCGTAGATCCTTCGCACCGAAGTCCCGATCGTCTTCCAGTACATCTGCGGGACGTTGAACTGCGCCGCGCCCTCCCCGAGGAACACGGAGTATGGGAACGACGGGTGGTAGTCGACGTAGGGGAAGCTCGCCAGCCCCACGGGGTAGTCCGGGCCGACCCGGTCGCGGAGCTCGTCGATGTAGCGGTCCGCCGCCTTGTAGCGTCCCTCGTAGTGGCCCTCGGCGTCGATGAGCAGGCAGTCGGCGCCGTTCTCGACGGCCTCCGCGCCCCGCCGCGCCTCGGTGCGCGGGCCGCGTCCGTAAACGAACTGCCACGCGCACACATCCAGCCCGGCGTCGTGCAGCTCGCCGACGAGCTCGGGCGAGAACTGCTCCCAGTAGTTGCCGGCGTCGGCGCTCTTGATCATCACCACGTCGATGTTGCGCCGGTTGGCCTTCCTCGCGATCGCCTCGCCGGAGCCCCCGGATGCGCTCACGTACCAGATCCACATCCCGTTGCCGTCGAGCGGCGCGGCGCGGGCCGGAGCCGGGCCGGCGCCGAGGAGGGGCGCGCACGCGAGCGCCACCACCGCCAGGACGTAAGATCTCACCACCTCATGCGTAACACGGTCGAGATCCGTCAGTTGCGGGCCGTTTCATGAAGCCGGGGGAGGGTCTCCCGGAGCTCCGGGTGACGCCGGACAAGTACCTCCCCCACCGCTACGCGGGCGCATCGGGCGACTTCAACCCGATCCACATCGACCCCGAGTTCGCGAAGGCGGTCGGGCTGCCGGGGAACATCCTCCACGGCCTCTACACGATGGCCCAGGTCGCACGCGCCCACACCGACGCGGCCGGGGGCGATCCTCGCGCACTGAGACGGCTCTCGGTCCAGTTCCGGGGCATGGGCGCGCCCGAGGAGGAGATCGTGGTCACGGCGACTGTCAGGGAGGCCGACGACGGCAGGGTCGTCACCGACACGATCGCGGAGCAGAGCGGGAACGGGATCATCCGCAACGCGGAGGCCGTGCTGCAGCTCGACTGACGTAGCCGGGGAACGCCGACCGGCGGTCCTAGAATCGAGGGTCATGCGCACCCGAGACCAGCGGCAGGTCCGATCGCGAGCTTGCCGCTCAGCATGACCCCCAGCGAGCGCCAGGAGCGGATCCTCGGCCTTGCGGTCGACGCCTACCTGGCGTCGGGCCGGCCCGTCGGATCGCGCGCGATCGCGGACCGCGAGGAGATCGAGTGGAGCGCCTCCACGGTGCGCGCCGAGCTGGCCGCGCTCGAGAAGGCCGGCTACCTCAACCATCCCCACACATCCGCCGGGAGGGTCCCGACCGACAGCGGCTACCGGCTGTACGCGGACTCGCTGCTCGCGGAGGAGAAGCGCCTTCCCTCGCGCCGCCAGGCCGGGCTCGAGCTCGAGCGGATGCGACACGAGGTTGACGAGGCGATGCGAGAGACGACCTCGGCGCTGTCGCGCGTGACCGACCTGCTTGCGCTCGTCACGGCGCCGCCGCCGTCGAGTGCCCGGATCCACCGGGTCGAGGTGCTGATGCTCCAGCCGCGCGTGGTGATGGTGGTGGTGATCGCGTCGAACGGGATGGTCGACAAGCGGGTGTTCACGTTCGCCGAGCCCGTCGATCCCGGCGTCGTGGAGTGGGCGGCGAGCTACCTCAACGAAAGGCTCGGCGACATGGGGCTCGGCGCCCGGATGATCGCGGGCAGGCTCGCGGACACCGAGCTGGACGAGACCGAGCGCCGCTTCCTCGAGGAGATCTCCGGCGCCTTCACCGACCTCGAGCGGCGCGCCGACGAGATCCTGTACGTCGACGGCGCCGCGCGCCTGCTCTCCGAGGAGCGCGCGGCGGACGTACCCCACGTCGATGCCCTGATGCAGGCGCTCGAGCGCCGCGCGAGCATCCTGCGGATGCTGCGCTCCGCGCTCGACGAGCGCTCGGTGTTCCTGTGGATAGGGGGCGAGAACCCCGAGCCCGTGCTGCGCTCGATGAGCGTCGTCGGCGCGAACTACGGGCTCGGCTACCGAAACCTCGGCGCGGTCGGCGTGGTCGGCCCGCTGCGGATGGACTACGCGACCGCGATCGCCTCGGTTCAGAACGCCGCCGGCGAGCTGTCACGCTTCTTCGAGGCCGTCTACGAGCGCTGATCGATGCCCCAGGATTACTACGAGCTCCTCGACGTCGAGCGGGGGGCGAGCGAAGCGGAGATCAAGAAGGCGTTTCGCAAGCTCGCCCGCGAGCTTCATCCGGACGTCAACCGCCATGACCCCGACGCGGAGGACAAGTTCAAGCGCGCCGCGGAGGCGTACGAGGTCCTCTCCGATCCCGAGCGCCGCCGCGTGTACGACGCGTTCGGAGAGGAGGGGCTGCGCAGCGGCGGGTGGAGTCCCCGCGCGGGCGGGTTCGGGAACCTCGAGGACATCCTCGAGTCGTTCTTCGGCCGCGGGGACCCGATGTTCGGGGAGATGTTCGGATTCAGCCCCGCGGGTCCCGCGGCGGGCGGCGACGTCGCCGCGGAGGTCGAGCTGTCGCTCGAGGAGGTGCTGAGCGGCGCGACCCGGGAGCTGTCGTTCGAGGCCGTGACCGCGTGTGAGCGCTGCCGCGGCAACGGCGCCGAGCCGGGGACCCCGATCCGCACCTGCGAGGAGTGCGGCGGCAGCGGCCAGATCCGCCGCGTCACCCAGACCGCGCTCGGCCAGCTGGTCCGCGCCGGGACGTGTCCCCGCTGCGAGGGCGACGGGCGGATCCCCGAGCAGCCGTGCGAGCAGTGCGGGGGGCGGGGCCGGATCGCCGGTGCCCGCACCTTCGGCGTCGAGATCCCGCCGGGGATCGAGTCCGGACAGCGGATCCGGATCGCGGGCGCGGGGCACGCCGGCGAGGCGGGGGCCCGCCCGGGCGACCTCTACGTGAGGGTTCACGTCGCCGACGACGATCGCTTCCGGCGCGAGGGGACCGACCTCGTGAGCGTGATCGAGATTCCGGCGACCGAGGCGATGCTCGGCACCGAGGCCACGGTGGCGACGCTCGACGGCGAGCGCGAGGTGGAGGTCGAGCCCGGGACCCAGCCCGGCGAGCGCGTCGTCCTGCGCGGGATGGGCCTGCCGGACCTCCGCCGCTCGCACCGCGGCGACCAGCACGTGTTCGTGAACGTGATCGTCCCGGGCAAGCTCAGCGACGAGCAGCGCGGGCTCGCGGAGCGGCTCGACGGGACGCTGAGCGAGGAGAACCTGAGCCGGGACGGGCACGAGGGGCTCTTCTCCCGCGTGCGTCGCGCGTTCAAGGCTTGATCCGGCTCGCGGTCCGCTGTGCGCCCGAGCGCGCCGAGCGGGTGCTCGCCGAGCTGCTCGAGCTCGCGCCCGGCGGGGTGGAGGAGGAGCGCGGAGAGACGTATGCGGAGTTCGCGATCTACGGTGCGCCGGGCGAGCTGCCCGCGCTTCCCGACCTCGAGGCGGTGACCGGCGAAGGGCTGGTCGACGTCACCTCCACCGAGGTCCCCGACGACTGGGCGGACCGGTGGCGCGACTTCCACGGTCCGGTGGAGGTCGGCGGGCGGATCCGGGTGCGGCCGTCGTGGATCGACCCCGGGGACGCCCGGAGCGAGGTCGAGATCGTGATCGACCCCGCTCGCGCGTTCGGCACCGGGGCCCACGCCACGACGCGGCTGTGCCTCGAGCTGCTGCTCGGGGTCGCCGGCTCCCGGGGCGCCGAGGGTGCGCTCGCGGATTGGGGCACCGGCTCCGGGGTGCTCGCGATCGCGGCGGCGAAGCTTGGCTTCTCACCCGTGCTCGCGTGCGACCACGAGCCCGCGTCGCTCGAGGCCGCGGGCGCGAACGCGTCCGCGAACGGCGTCGAGCTGGAGCTCGCGCGCGTCAACCTGCGCGAGGAGCCGCCGCCGATCGCCCCGACGGTGACGGCGAACCTCACCGCGGCGGTACTCGTCGCGACCGCCGAGCGCTTGGGCGACGGCGAGGGCGACGTGCCGCGCTCGCTGATCTGCTCGGGGCTGCTCGCCAGCGAGGTGGAGGAGGTGGTCGCTGCGTTCGGCGCCTCCGGGCTCGCGGAGCGAGAGCGCGTTGCCGACGGCGAGTGGCACGCGCTGGCGCTCGCCCGCTGAGGGGCTACGCGGCTGCGCTGCGGAGCTTGCGGCTTCGGGGCGAGCGCCGCGAAACCACGTCCCCCCAGTCCGCGTCCTCGATCACCACCGGCTCGGTCGTGCGCAGGAAGTCTCCGAGGACCTCGGCGAGGCCGTCGGGGTCCTCGAGGTGGGGGAAGTGGGCGGCGCGGGGGAGGGTGTCGAACCGGCTCCCGGGGATCGCGTGGTGGGCGTCGCGACCGTGCGCGAGCGGGATCGTGTGGTCGCGCTCCCCCCACACGATCAGCGTCGGCACCGGCCCGAGCAGGTAGAGGCGGTCGCGCGCGCTCACGCGCTGGCCGTGGACGTCGATCACCGAGCGCAGGGTGTGGAGGAACGCCTTTCGGGCCCCCGGGTCCTCGAGCGGACGCAGCGCGCGGACGATCGCCTGCAGCAGCGCGCCCTTCGCCGATCCCCTCGTCCGGAGCCGCGTGCCCGCGCCCTCGAGCGCCCTCATCAGCACCGGGTGGGCGGCAAGCCACACGACCGCGGACGCGCCCGGAAGCGCGGCGCCGCGGAGCAGCGGGCCGACGTCGCGGCCCAGCCCGCCGCTCGAGACCAGCACCAGCCGCTCGGTTCGCTGGGGGAATTGGTAGAAGAACTGCATCGCGATCCCGCCGCCCAGCGAGTGGCCGACTAGCGTCGCCCGGTCGATCCCGATCGCGGCGAGCAGGTCGCGGATGCTCGCGGCGTGCGCGCCGAGCGAGTAGTCGCCGCGAACCGCGGCCGAGTCGCCGTGGCCGAGCAGGTCGGGCGCGATCACGGTGTGCTCGCGGGCGAGTCGCAGCGCGACCGCCTCCCAGTGGCGCGACGAGTTCACCATCCCGTGGACGAGGACCACGGGCGGCCCGCTGCCCGCGATCCGGTAGATCACGCGGTGGCCGTGCAGCTCGGTCTCCCAGGCCTCGAACAAACTCGCGGCGCACCTTAGCGGCGGGTGCCTCGACCAGGCACAATCGGTGGGAATGGCCGCCGAACGCCGCTCGCTTCCTGTCGCCGTCTTCGACTCCGGGGTCGGGGGGCTGACCGTGCTCCACGAGTGCCTCGTCTCGCTCCCCGAGGAGGACTTCCTCTATCTCGGCGACAACGCCCGCTTTCCCTACGGGACGACGCCGCTCGACGAGCTTCGCGGATACGTCGTCGAGGACACGCGGTTCTTGCTCGACCGGGGCGCGAAGCTGATCGTGATCGCCTGCAACGCCGCCACCTCGGCCGGCGCCCAGGCGGCGCGCGAGCTCGCCGCCCGGCACGAGATCGAGGTCGTGTCGGTGATCGACCCCGAGGCGGAGATCGCCGCCGCGATCACCGACTCGGGCCGGGTCGGGGTGCTGGCCACGCCCACGACGATCGAGGGCGGTGCGTACCGCCGCGCGCTCGAGCGCCAGGGCCGGGCGCTCGACGTGACCGAGGTGGCGGCGCCCGACCTCGCGCCGATCATCCAGAACGGGTTCCCGTTCGACGAGGGGGTGGTGGCCAAGGTGCGCTCGTACTGCGCCCCGATCAAGCGCGCCGAGGTGGACACGCTGATCCTCGGCTGCACCCATTACCCGCTCGTCGCGCCGATGCTCCAGCGCATGCTCGGCCGCGACGTGCGCCTGGTGACCGCGGGGCACGCTGTGGCGGCGACGGTGCAGCGGGTCCTCGAGGCGCGAGGGCTGGAGTCGACCAACCACGGCGAGGGGACCTACCGATTCCTGTGCACCGGCGACCTCGAGTCGTTCCGCGAGCTCGGGACGCGATTCCTACAGATGCCGCTCGGTCAGGTCGAACGGGTCGCGCTCTCCCCGTAGACCGAGATCAGCCGCTCCATCCCGAGGTCCTCGACGACCTTGGCTGCGATCGGGTCGCGGGCGGTCCAGCGCCGGAGCTTTGCCGCGTCCACGGGGTCGTGCAGATGCTCGTCGGTCACCCAACCAGGCCACCGGTACGGGACGCTCACGATCGCGATCCGGGCGCAGTCGAGGAGCCTGCGGGCGAACGGCGCCGGGTCGGGGATGTGCTCGAGCACCTGGAGGCAGAGGACGAGGTCGAACGGCGCGTCGGGCTCGAATTCCTCGAAGTCGGCGACGATCGCCTCGACCCCCGGCCGCGAGGGGATCTCGCGCACGTCGACCGCCACCCGGCGTCCGAACCAGTCGAGCCGCTCGAGGACCTCGGTCTCGTTCGCACCCACGTCGAGCACCGCGCCCCCCGCCGGTGCGTGCCCGCGGGCGAGGTGAACGACCTCCCGGTAGTAGGCGAAATCCCGACGCGTCGCCCAGTAGCCGGCGGCCGCCTCCGCACGCATGGGCGGAGGCTACCCTTTGAGCGGTGAGCATCCTCGAGCAGGTCCAGGCCGACACCAAGGAGGCGATGAGGGCCGGTGAGCGCGACAGGGTCGGCGCCCTGCGCATGGTCGCCAACTCCCTCCAGCAGGAGGCGAAGTCCGGCGAGGGCGACGAGGTCGCGGCGCTGCGCCGCGAGCGCAAGCGCCGGCTCGAGGCCGCCGAGGCGTACCGCGACGGCGGCAGCGTCGACCGCGCGAAGGCCGAGGAGGCCGAGGCCGAGCTGATCCAGGGCTACCTCCCGCCGGAGCTCGCCGCCGACGAGCTCGATGCGCTGGTCGCAGACGCCGTCGAGGAGTCCGATGCCGCGGGACCAGGGGACATCGGAAGGGTGATGGGCATCGTGATGCCGAAGGTCGACGGGCGCGCCGACGGCAAGCGGGTCTCGGAAGCGGTGCGGGAGCGGCTTGGCGCGTAAGCAGCTGACGCTCGACAACGCGGTCGCCGCCGAGCTCGCGGGCTCAGAGGACTCCGTGCTGCGGGCGCTCGAGGACCACCTCGACTGTGAGCTCTATCTGCGGGGAAACGTGCTCACCCTGGACGGCGACCCCGCGGAGGTGCGCTCCGCGGAATCGGTCGTCGGAGAGCTCGTCGACCTGATCGAGCGCGGAAACCAGATCGCGCCGGGGACGATCGAGGCGGTGACGGGCGCGCTGGACGCCAGCGAGAGCCCGTCGGAGATCCTCGAGGACGTGATCTGGCGCCATCGCAACACGAAGGTGGCGCCGAGGACCGTGAACCAGAAGCGCTACGTGGACTCGATTCGCGGGCACACGATCACGTTCGGGATCGGACCCGCCGGCACCGGGAAGACCTTCCTCGCCGTCGCGATGGCGGTCGCGGCACTGGACGCGCGCGACGTGAACCGGGTGATCCTCACCCGCCCCGCCGTCGAGGCGGGCGAGCGGCTCGGGTTCCTACCCGGTGACATCCAGGCGAAGGTCGATCCCTACCTGCGGCCGCTGTTCGATGCCCTGTACGACATGCTCGACCCCGACCGGGTCAACACCTACTTCGACAACGGGGTGATCGAGGTCGCCCCGCTGGCGTTCATGCGGGGTAGGGCGCAGCCGCTTTCCAGTCGTGTGCTCACGCCAGCCGGCTTCCGCCCGATCGGAAGCCTGGAGATCGGCGATCTGGTGATGGGGTCGAATGGGCTTCCCACGCCGGTCCTCGGTGTCCATCCCCAGGGCCGAAAGGAAGTCTTCCGGGTGCGCACGCAGGACGGGGCCTCGACGCTGTGCTGCTCGGAGCATCTGTGGCGCGTGTGGACGCCGGACGACCGGTGGCGAGGAAAGCCGGGTCGTGTCGTTGAGACGCGGGACATGCTTGGGCGGCTGCGGAGGGCCCACCAGCACCGGTTCGAGCTGCCACTTCTCGCGGCACCGGTCGAGTTCGGGGCCCGCGACGTGCCCATGGACCCGTA
>JBOGZL010000389.1:0-2667 GCA_050697195.1 Solirubrobacterales bacterium | reverse complement strand
CGCTTCGAATGCGTTCCTGGCGACGAAGATCTCGTTCATCAACGAGATCGCAAACGTGTCCGAGGAGGTCGGCGCGGACGTCACCGAGGTCGCCCGGGGGATGGGACTCGACGAGCGAATCGGGTCGTCGTTCCTGAAGGCGGGCATAGGCTATGGCGGAAGTTGTTTCCCGAAGGATTTGAAGTCCCTCAAACAGCTCGCGGGCAACACCGGCTACCACTTCCAGCTTCTCACCGCCGTGATCGAGGTCAACGAGCTCCAGAAGCGACGGGTGCTGAAGAAGCTCGAGAAGCACCTCGGCGCTCTCGCGGGGAAGACCGTTGCCCTGCTGGGGCTCGCCTTCAAGCCCGACACCGACGACATGCGCGAGGCCTCGAGCCTCGTCCTGGCGTCCCGGCTGAAGGGCGAAGGCGCGACCGTCCGGGGGTACGACCCGGTGGCCGAAGAGCCCGCGCGTGAGCTTCTCCCCGACGTCAGGTTCTGCCACTCGGTCGAGGAAGCGCTCGAGGGCGCCGACGCCGCGATCCTGGTCACCGAGTGGCCCGAGTTCGCCGAGGTGGACTGGGCGTCGCTTCGCGACCGGATGGCGACCCCGCTGCTGATCGACGGCCGCAACTTCCTCGACGCCGAGGCTCTCGGTGAGGCCGGGTTCACGTACGAGGGCATCGGGCGGGCGAGCGCGGCGGGCAGGGGCGCGCGGGTCGGCTGATGCAGGCCCTGATCCTCGTCGGGGGCGAGGGGACCCGACTCCGGCCGCTCACCCTGACCGTGCCGAAGCCGGTCGTCCCTCTCGTCGACCGGCCGTTCATCCGGTACATGATCGAGTGGCTGGCCCGGCACGGCGTGGACGACATCGTGATGGCGTCCGGCTTTCTCGCCGCCGGGGTGCGCGACGTGCTCGGCGAGGGCGGGGACGGTGGCCCGCGGCTACGGTACGTCGAGGAGCCTGAGGCGCGGGGGACGGCGGGCGCGATCAAGTTCGCCGCGCGGTTCCTCGACGATCGCTTCCTCGCTTTGAACGGTGACGTGCTGACCGATCTCAACCTCTCGGCGCTGATCGAGCTCCACGAGGAGCGCGACGCCGAGGCGACGCTCGCCCTGTACGCGGTCGATGACCCGTCCGGATACGGGGTGGTGCGACTCGAGGAGGACAGCGAGATCATCGAGTTCCTCGAGAAGCCGGATCCCGACGACACCGGCACGGTGGACATCAACGCCGGTGCGTACGTGCTCGAGCGCTCGGTGCTCGACCTGGTTCCCGAGGGCCGCGAGGTGTCGATCGAGCGCGAGGTGTTCCCGGAGCTGGCGGGAACCGGTCTCCACGGCCTCCGCCTGCCCGGGTACTGGATGGACATCGGGACCCCGGAGCGCTACCTCCAGGCGAGCTGGGACATCCTCGAGCGTCGCGTGCAGACCGAGGTCGGCGAGCTGCTCGACGATGACGGTCTCTTCGTCGATCCCGACGCCCGGATGTCGGACCGAGCGGAGGTCGCGGCGCCCGGGTTCATCGAGTCGCGCACCTCGATCGGCCCCGACGGACGGGTCGGGCCGGGTGCCGTGATCGGGCGGGGATGCGAGATCGCCGAGGACGTCGCGATCGAGCGCTCCGCTCTGCTGCGTGGCTGCCGGCTCGGGGCTGGGGCTCAGGTCACCGGGGCGATTCTCGCCGCGGGCGTCGAGGTGGGCTCTGAGGCGCGGGTCCGCGACGGCGCCGTCGTCGGCGAGGGCGCCCGGATCGCCGCCGGCGCCGAGGTCTCCGAGGGCGAGCGGATCGAGCCCGCAACGGCAGTCGGATGAACGACGCCCTCGACATCCGCTCGCTCGACTCCGGGAATCAGCTCGAGGCCGTGCTCGCGCTTCCCGACCATCTCCGGGACGCGCTGTGGCGGGTCGACTCCGCGAGGCTGGAGCCGTGGGAGAGCTCGGGGCTTGTCGTCTGCGGGGTGGGCGGCTCCGCGATCGGCGGCGACCTCGCCGCCGCGGCGCTCGGGGACCGCCTCAGCCTCCCGCTCACCACCGTTCGCGGGTACGGGCTCCCCGCCTGGACGCCGCCCGACCGCACCGTGTTGTGCTCGAGTTACTCGGGCGGCACCGAGGAGACTCTCGCCTGCTACGCGGCCGCCGAGGCGCTCGGCGCCCGGAGGGTGGTCGCGTCCACCGGCGGCAGGCTGGCCGAGGCCGCGCGCCGGGACGGAGTTCCGGTGATCGGCCTCCCGGCAACGCTGCCCTCGCCTCGCGCCGCGGTCGGCTACATGTTCACGGCCGCGGTCGAGCTCGCGGCGCTGTGCGGCGCCGCGGTGCCGATCCGGCCGGAGATCGACAGCTCGGCCGCACACCTCGAGGCTCAACGCGAATCGCTCGTCGAGCGCGCCGCCGTGATCGCCGCTGAGCTCGACGGACTGGTCCCGGTGATCTACGGCGGCGCGCTGACGTCGCCCGTGGCATACCGGTGGAAGTGCGAGCTGAACGAGAACGCCAAGGCGCCCGCGTTCTCCCACGAGCTCCCGGAGCTCGACCACAACGAGATCGTCGGCTGGCATTCGCCCGACCGCTCCGCCGGGTTCGGTGCCGTCTTCCTCGAGGACAGCGGCCAGCACCCGCGCGAGCGCGAGCGCTTCGAACTCACGGCGCGCCTGATCGCGGAGCGCGCCGGCGCTGTCGTCCGGG
>JBOGZL010000388.1:0-5372 GCA_050697195.1 Solirubrobacterales bacterium | reverse complement strand
GCCTCGCCCCGGTCGCCGCGGTCGAGGGAGAGGAGCGCACGGCGGTCTTCGCCGGCGAGCTCGGGTTTCGTTTCGACGAGCACCTCGCCGCCGAGGTCACGCGGCTGCTCTCCGACTGGACGTTCGTCTTCGCCGGCCCGGTCGGGCCCAGAGCGGAGGCGGCTCTCGGCGGCCGGCCGAACGTCCACCTGACCGGCCGTTTCGAGCCCGACGAGCTGCCGCGGCTCCTCGCGCGTGGTCGTGTGTGCGTCGTCCCCTATCTCGTGAACGAGTTCAACGACATGCTCGTGCCCGTGAAGCTGGTCGAGTACCTGGCTGCCGGCCGGCCGGTGGTGTCGACTCTGATGCGCGGCGCCGACGGCTTCGCCGACGCCGTCGCGTTCGCCGAGGGGGCGGAGGCGTTCGCCGCGGCGGTGCGTGCGGCCGAGCGGGAGGACTCCCCCGAGAGCCGTACGAGCCGGGTGGAGCGCGTGGGCCCCTACTCGTGGGATCAGCGCGTCGGGGAGATGGAGGCGGCGATCGAGGAGGCTGTCGGTGGCTGAGCGGGTCGCCGTCGTCGTGCCCGTCCTCGACGAGGTCGAGAGCCTGCCCGCGCTGCTCGCCGATCTCGCCGCGCAGGAGCCGCCGGTCCAGGAGATCGTCGTCGTGGACGCCGGCTCGACCGACGGGACGCTGGAGCTCCTGCGCGCGCGGGCCGAGAGCCTGTCCGCGCTGCGGGTGGTCGAGGCCCCGGGGGCGACGCCGGGCCGGGGTCGGAACGAAGGCGTTCGCGCCGCCTCGGCACCGCTCGCCGTGACCCTCGACGCCGGTAGCAGAGTCGAAGCCGCCTTCGTCGCCGCACTCGCCGGGCCGGTCGCCGCAGACGGGCGAGCCGTCGCCGTCGGCGTCAGCGAGGCGGACGCACATACGTCCTTCGAGCGCGCCGCCGGCTGGTTCACGCTACGCGCCTTCAAGCCGCAGGAGGGGCCGGGCCCCATCGCCGGTGAGCACCTGCCGGCCGGCCGCAACGGCGTCTGCTTCAGGCGGGAGGCGTGGGAAGCCGCCGGGGGCTACCCGCCCGAGCTGCCGTGGGGGGAGGACAAGGTCTTCCTGCAGCGCCTGCGGGCGGCGGGCTCGGAGGTCGTCGTCGTGCCCGAGGCGGTCGTTCGCTGGCGCCCCAGGCGCTCATTCCGAGCGATCTATGCCCAGTATCGCAACTACGGGCGCGGTGATGCGCTCGCGCGCGTGGACCGTCAGAACGAGCTCGTCACGATCGGCCTCTACGCGGCGGGAGCGGCGCTGGCCGTCCTCTTCGCGCTCGGCTCGCGCACGGCCGGCGCCTTCCTCCTCGCGGGCGGCGTGGGCTACCTGTCGCTCTTCGTCCTCGCCGCTCGTCGTTCGCTGGGTTGGGACGCGGCGCTCACGTGGGTTCCGCCGCTCAGGCTCGTCGTGGACGTGGCCAAGATGCACGGCTTCGTGGAGGGCGTCCTGGGCGGCCGGCGCTATCGCCGCTAACCTGCCCGGAGTCAAGACTTTCCGGCTTTCCGCCGATCCTCGTGATCGTGGACGACTGGAAGGCAGGGGGAATGGTCAGGCACGCCGTCTGCTCGCACGCCCCGTTTCGTGCGAGGGTCGCGGCCCTGGTGGCCGCCCTGGGGGCGCTCGTGCTTGCGCACCCGGCCGGCACGGCCGAGGTGGGCGTCGTCGCCGACGTCACCTGGGGCCAGCCCCGCGAGGACGTCGACCATGAGATCGAGCTCCTACGCGCCGCCGGCGTCCGCTGGATCCGCGCGAACGTGAACTGGGCGGGCCTCGAGCCCCCGAGTTCCGCACGAGGTAGGCGCCCGTTGAGGCCGAAATCCCGCATGAATACTGGGATTGCGGCTGTTCCGGGCGCGTGAAGGGGTGTGCCTACGCCGCGTCGGTGGCGGTGGGGGTAATGCGGCCGAAGCGAGGCGGCTCGGGGACGGCGAGGGCGGTGTGGAGGTCGTGCTGGCGGCGGGTGAGTTCGCTGGTCTGGGTGAAGTCGCCGTCGCTGGAGTGGAAGTGGCCTTGCCGGATCTGGCCGAGCTCGGCGCGGATCGTGCGCCACGTTTCGCCGGTGCGCGTCTCGGCCAGCCGGACGAGGACGAGCGCGAGGAAGCAGATCAGCACGTGCGCGCGGATCCGGTCGTCTTTGCGGTGGAAGACGGGCCGCAGCAGCAGCGTGCCCTTGAGGTCGCGGAAGGAGCGTTCGGCCTCCTGGAGCTGCTTGTAGCCGAGCGCGACGTCCTCGGCCGAGAGGGTCGGGTCGCTGGTGGTGAGCAGGTACTTGCCGTCGAGCCGCTCTTCGGCGGCGATCTTCGCCCGGTCGAGGGCGAGCCGGCCGCTCCGCGTCTGGCGGAGGTAGCGCGACAGGCTCGGGTGGTCGCGGAGCGCGCACTCGCCGCGCAGGTGCGCCTGCCGCTCGCTCTTCGTCGTGGCGCGTTGGCGCTGCTCGGCGAGGCGGGCGAGCTCGGCCTCGATCCGCGCGATCCGCTGCTGCCGGTGGAGGCGGTCGCGCTCGGCTTCGGCCGGGTTGTGGCAGACGACGTAGCGGACGGCCGCGTCGCCCTCGCCGACGCGGACCTCCTTGACGCGCAGGTTGTCGCGCACGCTGCGGTAGCGGCCCTGGCGCGAGAGCGCCTGTTGGGTCTCGGGCATGCCCGAGCGGAGCTTGACGCCGGCGATGTAGTGGCCGCCGCCCGCGCGCAGGTGGCGGAGGTTGTCGCGGCCGGAGAAGCCGGAGTCGACGACATAGATCGCGCGGCCGAGCCGCCAACCGGCGAGATCCTGCTTCACCTGCTCGACCAGCGTCTGGTCGTTGGCGTTGCCGGGCCACACCCAGACGCGGACCGGGATCCCTTCGCGGGTGACGGCGAGCCCGATCACGACCTGCGGCAGGTCGGGCCGGTGATCCTTGGAGTGGCCGAGCCGCCGCAGCGGCCGCTCGCCGCCCTCACCCTCGTCGTTGTCGTCGTCGCCGTCGATGTCGACCTCGAAATAGGTCGAGGTGGTGTCGAAGAAGATCACGTCGACCTCAAGATTCAAGAGGTTGGCGAGCGAGAAGAAGACCGACTCCTGCACCCGCTCCGCGCAAGCAAGCAGGAAGTCCATCGCCCGGTAGAGCTCGTCGTCGCTGACCGCCGCGATCCCCGGAAGGACGACGTCGCGGCCAAGCCAGCGGGTCGCCTCCAGCTTCGAGGCCGGCTCCAGGCAGCGCTGACAGACCATCGCGAAGATCGCCCGCTCCACCCCGGAGCGGCCGCGGCCCCCGCCCGCGACGCGCGCGATCGCCTTGCCGACCCCGAGTTGCGACCACAGGGCGTCGAGCAGGTGCGGGCCGCCCGCCTCCGGCGCCGAGATGAACCGGAAGCCCGCGGGCGCTTGGGCGCGTCGCGTCTCCTCGCTGCCGAGGAAGCGCTGGATCGAGCGCACCAGCCGCCCGAGCGACTCCCGGTCGAGCTGGTCCTCGCGGCCGAAGTTGTGGATCACCCGCGCCACCGGCACCCCGCGCTCGTTGCGCTCGTTGTGCGCCAACTGCAGGTAGCGCACCGACTCGCCCCGCTTCGTCCGCTTCACCGTCGCGCGCAGATACACGATGCCTACACGATGACACCACTACCGGACGGACACACGGCGGTAGTCGAAATCGGTGTGCCTACACGATCTCAACCCTCCGCAGGCAGAAACCGCTCAACCAAGCCAAATCGAGCCGGCGAAACCGCCGAATCGCCCTACCTCGTGCGGAACTCGGGTGGATCTGAAAGCTCCATAAACGGCTCCATACCTGGCGCACGCTGGAGATTGTGCAAGTGAATCCGAACCGGAAAGCGCCGTTTTGAGGCTGTCGCACAAACCCCGCTGAGGCGGGGTTTGTCGTCCGGGCGGGCTACGACGATGCATCGAGGATCCTCTTCGACCGGAGGTGCTCGGTGGCTCAGAACTTCCTTCCCTGTGACCGCGAGCAAGAGCTGCTTCTGCCGCCGAGCTTGCGGGAGTGGCTGCCCGAAGATCACCTCGCCTGGTTCGTGCTGGACGCGGTCGAGGAGATCGATCTGAGCGCCTTCTATGGCGCCTACCGGAAGGACGGCTGGGGGCGGGCGGCGTTCGAGCCGGCGATGATGGTTGCGCTGCTGCTCTACGCCTACGCCGTCGGGGAGCGCTCGTCGCGGCGGATCGAGCGGTGCTGCCGCGAGGACGTCGCGTTTCGCGTCATCGCCGCGAACCGGCTCCCGGATCATGCGACGATCGCGCGCTTCCGCGCTCGCCATGAGCAGGCGCTGGCGGCGACCTTCACGCAGGTGTTGGCGCTGTGCGCGCGGGCGGGGTTGGTGTCGGTCGGTCTGGTCGCGTTGGACGGGAGCCTGATCTCGGGGAGCGCGTCGCCTGCTGCGACGCGGACGTACGCGTCGATCCGTGAGGAGGTCGACGCGATGCTCGAGCAGGCGGCCCAGGCGGACGCTGCCGAGGACGAGCAGTTCGGGGAGGCGCGTGGCGATGAGCTGCCTGCGGCGCTTGCTGATCGACGCTCGCGTCGTGAACGGCTTCGCCGCTGCCGCGAGGAACTCGAGCGGGAGGAGGCCGGCGCTCAGGCCAGCTACCAGGCGAACCTTGCCTGGCGGGCGGAGTGGGAGGCCGAGCATGGCCGCAAGCTCACCGGGCGCAAACCGACCCCGCCCGATCCCGAGTCGCTGGCGAAGCGACGGATGAACACGACCGACCCCGACACACGCATGATGAAACGCATCGGCGGGAGATCGGTGCAGGGCTACAACGTCCAGGTTGTCGCGAGCCCGAAGCAGATCATCCTCGCCGCGCAGGTCGCTCAGTCGGTCAACGACAGCAACCAGCTCGCACCGATGATCACCCGCGCCGCCGACGAGCTCGTCCGCGCCGGCATCGAGGAGCCCGTCGGCACCGTCCTCGCAGACGGGGGCTACTGGAACACGTCGCAGATACGCGAAGTCCGAGCGCGACAGATCGAGGTGCTGATCCCGGCCAAGAACCGCAAACGCAGCAAGCCACGCACTCTCGGCCCTCGCCAGGGCGACGAAGCCGATCGGATCGAAGCGATTCTCGACACTCCTGAGGGGCACGCGCTCTACCGACGTCGGCAACAGATCGTCGAGCCGGTCTTCGCCAACACCAAGTACCTCCGCCGGATCGACCGCTTCCAACGCCGAGGCTTACGCGCCTGTCAAGCCGAATGGAAGCTGATCGCCGCCACCCACAACCTCCTCAAGCTCTGGCGCGCCGGGCACGCCCCCGCCGCTGCCTGACGGACACCCGCCAGCCTCAACCCCGGAGCGACCGCACCGCCGAACCACCCCGGCAATAGAAGACTCGCGCCAAAGGCTTTGTGCAACAGCCTC
>JBOGZL010000387.1:0-6163 GCA_050697195.1 Solirubrobacterales bacterium | reverse complement strand
CCTCCGGCGCGGCGAGCGCGTCGGGGGGCGCGAACCGGGCGGGGACGCGGCGCACCTCGAGCCCGCGGAGGTCCCCCGGCCCGATCGGGTCACCGGCATCGAGCGCGTCCCGGGGAACGACCACGGGCCGCAACTCCCCGTACTGGTTGGCGACGCTCGTCCCGTAGCCGTCGGCGATCGTCGCGGCCACGGCGGCGCAGATCGCGGCGACCACCCCGAAGGCGATCGCGCGCGCCCGGCGGCTCATGCTGCCGCGGGCGTGGCGAGCGCCGGCGTGGGCGGCCGCGCGAGCGGGAGCTCGAGGGCGGCGATGGTTCCCCGCGAACCGCGGTGGAGCATGAATCGCCCGCCGTGGTCGGCGACGATCCGCGCCACGACCTGGAGGCCGTGGCCACGCCGGCCCCGGGTGCGCCACCGGCGCACGAGCGGTCGAACCGCGCCGTTCTCCCCAGGCGCCCCAACGCCGGCGCCTTCGCCCAGCTCGCCGCGGCTACCGTCCACAACGGCGATCCTCAGCCTCCCCGCTGCGACGGTCGCCTCGACCCGGATCGGAGGACCGCCGTGCTCGATCGCGTTCACGATCAGGTTGTCGAGGGCTTGGGCGAGGCGCCGTGAGTCGGCGAGCACTGTCGCCGACCCCGCGCGCCAGTGCAGCGCGACCGGCGAACCGGCCCGGCCGGCGGCCGCTCGCCACCGCCCCAGTGCCCCCTCGACCCACGCTCGGCAGGCCACCGGACGGAGTCGAAGCGGCGGCTCGCCGCCGTTGATCTCGCGGTCGAGATCGTCGAGCGCCGCCAGCGCAAGCTCGAGCCTGCCCGGGGCCGCGCCGTTGCGGGCTTCTCCATTGCGGCCCTCCGCGCCCGAGACCAGGGCGAGCGCCTGAAGCGGCCGCCGGAGCTCGTGGAGCGCGCGGTTGAGCGCCCCGCGGCGCAACCCATCCCGCGCCCGCTCGCGAGCCAGCACGGCGGCGAGCGCGATCGCGATCGGCCACCCTGCGAGCACCGCGTCCGCCGCCCCGCTCACGGCTCGATCAGGCGGTACCCGACGCCCCAGCAGTTGAAGATGAAGCGCGCCGCCTCGGGATCGAGCTTCCGTCGCAGCCGGCTGGCGTGCGAGTCCAGTGTCCGGGTCTTCCCGAGCGAGCGAAAGTCCCACACGTCGCGGAGCAGCTCCTGCTTCGTGAACACGCGCGTCGGCTCCGCGGCGAGGGCGCGCAGGAGCGCGAACTCCTTGTTCGCGAGCTCCACCCGCCTGCCCCCCACCCTGACCTCGCGGGTCGAGGGATCGATGAACAGGTCCCCGACCCGCCGCGGGCCCGCCCGCCCGCGGTCGCGGCGCCGCAGGACAGCCCGCAGCCGCCACACCAGCTCGTCGTAGGCGAACGGCTTCACGACGTAGTCGTCGGCGCCCTCCGCGAGGCCGCGGACGCGGTCCGCCGGCGAGCCGCGCCCGCTCAGAACCACGACGGGGAGGCCGGGGTCGAAGCGCCCGTTGGACCCATCGGCGGCGCGGATCTCCCGCAGCACGTCGAGGCCGGAGGCGTCGGGAAGGCGGAGGTCGAGCAGCAGCAGGTCGGGGTGGTCGAAATGGCAGAGGCGCAGCGCGTCCGACGCGCACGGAGCGCGCAGCGCCCGGTAGCGGTCGGCCTCGAGGTGGTCGCAGAGCAGCTCGAGCGTCGGCTCGTCGTCCTCGCAGACCACCACCGTGGCGAGCGGATCGACGTCGGGCAGCATGCCCGTGATGAGGTGGCCGCGAGGGAATCTCTCCCCCCGGCCCCGGGGTGCGCGGACGCCCCGGCCAGCTGGCCGGGGCGTCCAACATCAAGGGGTCTCTGTCCCGATCAGGCCTGCTGAGCCCGACGGCGGCCTTGAACTGGCCGGCGGCGACGCATCGCGACCGCGCCGGCCACCGCGAGCGCGACGGCCGCGGCGCCGAGTCCGGCCCCGATCGCGGCGTCGCTCCAGTCGAACCCGTCACCGGCGGCCGCCGGCTCCGGATCGAGGTCGGCCACGAACGGCACCGCCTTGGAGCCGTCGCGGCGCATGACGGGGGCGTTCGACGAGTCGGCGCCGCCCTTGCCGCTGACGTCGGCCACGAACGGCACCGCCTTGGAGCCGTCGCGGCGCAGTGTGAGGTCGTCGCCCTGGCCCCAGGCCGGGGTGGCGAGCACCGCCACCATGCACCCCGCGAGGGCGGTGATCGCGATTCGTGTCCACATCGAGCTACTCATCACGTCCCCTCTCCGTTGTGGGAACCGCTTCCCAATGGAGGCCAAGCGTGCGCCGGGGCGCTGAAACCGCGCTGAAATACCGCCCCGGGCGGCCGCTTGGAGACAGCCGAGGCTTGGTGGTAGCTTGCGACCGAAGAGGAGAGCGATGCAGTTCCGGATCCTCGGGCCGCTGGAGGTGCGCCGCCAAGGGAGGCGGGTTGAGCTGGGCCCGGCTAAGCAGCGGGCCCTGCTCGCGATCCTGCTCGTGCACGCGAACGAGCTCGTGTCCAGCGATCGCCTCATCGAGGAGCTGTGGCCAGACCCGCCTGAAACCGCCCCCAATACCCTCCAGGTCTACGTCGGAAAGCTCCGCAAGGCGCTCGAGCCGGGGCGCGTGCGGGGTGCCCCCGGCGAGCTCCTGATCACCCAAGCTCCCGGCTACTTGCTTCGCGTCGAGGCGGGTCAGCTCGACGTGGAGCGCTTCGAGACCCTGCTCGCCGACGGCGGTCGGGCGCGTGAGGCAGGCGAGCACCCGGCCGCCGCGGAGGCGCTTCGCGCCGCCCTCGGCGTGTGGCGGGGTCACGCGCTCGCCGACTTCGTCTATGAGCCCTTCGCCCAGGGAGAGATCGCCCGCCTGGAGGAGCTGCGAACGGTCGCGCTCGAGGAGCGGCTCGACGCCGACCTCGTGCTGGGCCGCCACGCCGCGATCGTCGGCGAGCTCGAGGCGCTCGTCCGCGAGCATCCGCTGCGGGAGCGGCTCCGGGCTCAGCTCATGCTCGCCCTGTATCGCGACGGGCGCCAGGCGGAGGCGCTCGAGGTCTACCGGGACGCGCGGCGCACGCTCACGGAGGAGCTCGGGATCGATCCCGGACCGGAGCTCCAGGGCCTCGAGGGGGCGATCCTGCGGCAGGACGCCGAGCTGGAGTTGCCCGCCGAGGCGGCGGCTGAGCCGGTTCCCCCGGTCGAAGTCGCCACGCGTGCGCCCGAGACCCGCAAGACGGTCACCATCCTCGTCGCCGGTGCGCCGCCCCGGGCCAGCGTCGACCCGGAGGAGCTCCGCCGCCTCGACGAGCGCTATCTCGACGCGGCGAAGCATGCCATCGAACACCACGGTGGCAGCATCGAGAGCGTGCTGGGCAACAGGGTGATGGCGGTGTTCGGCATCCCGTTCGTCCACGAGGACGACGCCCTGCGCGCGACTCGCGCCGCTGCCGAGCTGCCGGGCGGGCAGGCCGGCATCGCCACGGGCGAGGTGGTGACCAGTGCATCCAAGTCCGCGGGCGCGACGCTGGCGGGAGAGCCTGTCGCACACGCGGGGAAGCTCGCGGATGCCGCGCCCAATGGCGAGATCATGCTCGCCGAGGAGACGTTCAGGCTGCTCGGAGACGCGGTTCGAGCGGACCGCGCCGAGAACGGGGATCAACCCGTGTGGCGCCTGGTCGAGCTGGTGCCGCGGCCCCCGCCCCTTTCGCGGCCGCCGCAGATCCCGATCGTCGGCCGAAAGACCGAGCTGGGTCAACTCACCGGCACGCTCGACCGAACGGCTCGAGAGCGCGGGGTGCACCTGCTGACAATCCTTGGCGCCGCAGGGATCGGCAAGACGCGGCTGGCCGAAGAGTTCGCCTCGCAGATCGCCGGCGACGCGACCGTGCTCGCGGGACGCTGCGTCCCGTACGGGGAGGGAATCACCTTCTGGCCCTTGCGCGAGATCGTCGGCCGGCTCACCGCCGAAGTCCCGCTCTCGAAGCTGCTCGCTGGCGCGGCGGATGCGGGGGCGGTGGCCGACCGTGTCACGGAGGCGATCGGCCAGGCGGAGGCGTCGAGCAGCCTGGAGGAGATCTTCTGGGCGTTCCGTCGCCTGCTCGAAACGGTCGCCGCCGAGCGGCCGCTCGTGCTGCTGTTCGAGGATGTCCACTGGGCCGAGCCCACCCTGCTCGAGCTGGTCGAGTATCTGGCCGAGCGCGGCCGCGAGGCCCCGATCCTGCTGCTCTGCATGGCGCGACCCGAGTTGCTCGAGGAAAGCCCGGGATGGGCGGACGGAAGGGACAACGCGAGCACGATCTTCCTGGAGCGGCTCTCGGATGCGGAGTCCGAGCAGCTCATCAACGCCCTCGCTGCCCGCCTTCCCGATGAAACGCGGGCGCGGGTGCACGAGACGGCGGAGGGCAATCCGCTGTTCCTGGAGCAGATCCTCGCCATGCTCGCCGAGGGCGCGGCGCCCGAGGACGAGGTGCCGATTCCGCCGACGATCCAGGCGGTCCTGGCGGCCCGTCTGGATCGACTCGGCCCCGGCGAGCGGGCCGTGATCGAGCGCGCCTCCGTGGTTGGCAAAGAGTTCTGGCGGGATGCCGTGGTCGATCAGCTTCCGCGCGACGCCCGCCCCTTCGCCTCGCGGCACCTCGAGGCTCTGATCGACAAGGAGCTCCTCAGTCGGGCTCGCTCGCACCTTGCGGGCCGGGACGCCTTCCGGTTCCGGCACGTGCTCATCCAGCAGGCGGCCTACCGCGCGATTCCCAAGCGGCAGCGAGCGGCGTTCCACGAAAGAGCCGCGGCTTGGACCGAGGAGAGCATTGGACGGGGGAGCACCGAGTACGCCGAGTCCGCCGGCTACCACCTCGAGCAGGCGTTCCATTTCCGAGCCGAGCTGGGGCCCGTCGGCGAGGGGGAACTCGAGCTTGCGCGCCGGGCCGCCGATCATCTCGGCTCCGCAGGCGAGCGGGCGTTCCAGCGCGGAGACATGCCGGCTACCGTCAATCTGCTCGGCCGCGCCGCCTCGCTTCCGACCTCGAACGGAGAAGCCGGCCTGGCCGTGCTACCGGAGCTTGGCTATGCGCTGTTCGAGATCGGTGAGGTGGACGAGGCGAGCGCCGTGCTCACCGACGCTCGAGCGAGAGCGCGGGCCGCGGGGGATCGCCGCGTGGAGTGGCGCATCACGATCACACGCGTGCGCGTCGAGATGTACCGCGACCCAACGGCGAGCGACCTGGATGCCCTCGCGGCGGATACCGCTACGGCAATCGACGTGCTCGGCGAGTTCGGCGACGAGGCGGGGCTGGCCCGGGCGTGGATGGTTCTCTCCGACCTCTACTGGAGCGAGGGTCGGCTTCGCGAGACGAGCGATGCGGCGACAAGGGCCGCGGAGCACGCGCGCCGTACCGGCAATCGACGCGAGGTCGGGTGGGCCCTGGGACAGAATGCCCTCTGCGCGATCCACGGCCCGATGCCGGTCGCCGAGGGTCTGAGCTGGCTCGACCGGTTGCTTCGAGCGGAGCCGGAGAACCGCACGCTGGACGCCAACCTGTCCGGGTTCGTGACGGTGCTCGAGGCGATGAGCGGTCGCATCCACGAGGCTCGCGAACACATCGAGCAAACCCGCACACTCGCGCGAGACCTCGGCCTCAAGTGGCAGGCGGCGGTCCAGGAGCTCCTCAGCGGGTACATCGAGTTGATGGCCGGCGACCCGGTCGCGGCGGAAGGCGATATGCGAAGGGCCGAGCAAGCCTTTCGGGAGATTGGCGAGGGGTGGTTTCTCTCCACGGTCGCGGTCGATCTACCCCGCGCCGTGTACGAGCAGGGGCGCTACGACGACGCCTTCGCCCTGCTCGGGGCGATCGATGACGCGCCGGCACCGACCGATCGCGAGTGGCAGATCAAGCGCACGGGCATTCCCGCGCGGCTGCTCGCCAGGCGTGGGCAACTCGCTGACGCGGAGAAGCTCGCCCGCGAGGGCGTCGCGGTCGCCGCGGACAGCGAGTTCATCGTCTTGCACGCGGACGTCCTGCTCGACCTGGCGGAGGTTCTCGACCTGGCGGGTCGGGTGGAGGATGCGCGCGCGAGCGCAGCCGAAGCCGCGAGCCTTTACGAGCGCAAAGGCAACGTGGCCTCGGCGGCGCGTGCGCGCGACCTCGAGCTGGAGTTCGAGCGGCGCCTGTCCTGATCAGACCTGCTGGGCCG
>JBOGZL010000386.1:0-4662 GCA_050697195.1 Solirubrobacterales bacterium | reverse complement strand
GAGCCGCTGCTCGCCGCGGGAGGCCCGCAGTACGGCGACGTTGGAAGCTGGCTGGCCGTGCTCGGCCTCTACGATGTGGTGTTCCTGCTGGTCGGATACGGAGTGTTCGACTTCGTCCTCGAGGACTAGATGAGCAGATCCACGACCACGCACACCCGGGTGACGCGCGTGGCGCGTCGCATCTCTGCGTCCTCGGGCGCTCGTGTGCAGGGAGCACACTTCGCGCCCTGCGTCCTTGATCTGCTCGGCCACGCGCGCCCCCGGGCGCACGCGGCCATGGTTCTGCTCATCTGAATGCGAGGCCTCCTCACACTCTCGATCGCCACGGTCGCGGCAGTCGTCGCGGCGTTCTCGCTCGTGTTCTTCTACGCCCCCCTCGACGCCGACCAGGGGTTCATCCAGAAGATCTTCTACCTCCACGTGCCGCTCGCGATCGCGGCGCTCGTCGGGTTCATGGTCGCCGCGGTGCACGCGATCCGCCACCTGCGGACCAACGACCCGATTCACGACGCCCGCTCCTACGTCTCGATCCACATCTCGGTGATCTTCGGGGTCGCGGTCCTGGTCACGGGCTCGATCTGGGCGCGCGCCTCGTGGGGAAAGTGGTGGGTGTGGGACGAACCGACGCTGGTCAGCTTCCTGATCGTGTTCCTGCTCTACGCGACCTACTACCCGTTGCGGTACGCGATCGAGGACCGCGACCGTCAGGCCCGCTACGCGTCGGTGTTCGCGATCACCGCCGGGGCGTTCGTGCCGCTCAACTTCCTCGCCGTGCGGCTCGCCGAGAGCCTCCTTCACCCGCGGGTCTTCGCGACCGCCGAGGGCGGGATGCCGGGATCGATGTGGCTCACGTTCGGCGTCTCGCTCGTCGGGATCGGCCTGTTGTGGCTGACCCTGGTCCGTTTCGAGCTCGTCGCGAAGGACACCTCGGCGCAGCTCGCGCGGCTGCGGCGCGCGCTCGAGGGCGCGCCCCGCCCCGCGGCCGGAGTATCCCCGAGCTTTCCCAAACGGCCCGATCTGCTTGCAGATCGGGCGCTTGACTCCTGATGCCCGCGCTGCCACTCGACGAAGCCGGGAAGTACGTCGCGGGGGCGTACCTCGTGTTCCTCGCCCTCGTGCTCGTGTACGTGGCGATCATGGCGGCGAAGCTGCAGCGGATCCAGCGCGAGCTCCGTGCATTGTCGGCGCTTGCGGAGGAGCGCCGGGCCGAGCGGGAGGGAGCGCGATGAGCGAGCTGCTCGCGCTCGGGGTCTCGCACCGCACGGCGCCGCTCGACTTGCGCGAGCGCCTCGCGCTTCCCGAGGGCCGCGCGGTCGGGGTCCTCGGCGAGCTCGTCTCCTCCGACCAGGTCCACGAGGCGGCCGCGCTCTCGACCTGCAACCGCACCGAGCTGTACCTGGTCGTCTCCGAGCCCGTCGAGGCCGAGAGCCTCGCCCTCGGCGTGCTGGCGCGCGAGGCGGGGATCCGGCCCACCGAGCTGCTCGGCCGGCTCTACTCGCTTCGCTCAGGCGCCGCCGCCGACCATCTCTTCTCGGTCACGGCGGGGCTCGACTCGATGATCATCGGGGAGGTCGAGATCCAGGGCCAGGTGAAGCGGGCCTACGAGCTCGCGCTCGTCGAGGGCGCCACCGGGCCGATTCTCAACCGCCTCTTCCGGGGCGCGCTCGCGGCCGGAAAGCGCGCCCGCCACGAGACCGGGATCAGCGAGAAGGGGCTCTCTATTCCCTCGGTCGCGGTGGAGCTCGCCCAGCACACGCTCGGCGACCTCGCCTCGCGAACCGTGCTCCTGGTCGGTGCCGGGGAGACCGCGGAGCTGACCGCGCGGGCGCTCTCGGCGCGCGGCGTGGAGGCGATCTTCGTCGCCAACCGCCACTACAGGCGTGCGATCGGCCTCGCGCAGCGATTCGGCGGGCGGGCCGTGCGGATCGACCAGCTCCCGGCGCAGATGGAGGGTGCCGACATCGTCGTCTCCTCGACCAACTCCCCGCATCACATCGTCGAGCGCGACGAGCTCGAGCAGGTGATGGAGCGTCGCGAGGGCCGCCCGCTGCTGCTGGTCGACCTCGCCGTCCCGCGCGACATCGAACCCGGTTGCCGCGAGGTCGTCGGCGTGAGCGTCCACGACGTCGACGACGTCCAGTCGATCGCGGAGCGAAACGCGTCGGGGCGGGAGGCCGAGGCGCGCCGAGCCGAGCGTCTGCTCCAGGCGGAGGTGGCGCGGTTCGAGCGCTGGCTCGGCTCGCTCGAGGTGCTGCCGACGGTGGCGGCGCTGCGACGGCGGGCCGACGACGTCGTGGAGCGGGTGCTGTCGGAGAACGAGTCGCGCTGGGAGTCCCTGTCCGCTGCCGACCGCGATCGGATGCGGGTGATGGCGCGGGCGATCGCCAACCGCCTCCTGCACGAGCCGACGGTGCGGCTGAAGCGCTCCACTGACGACGAGGCCGCGTACCCCTACGTCCACGCCCTGCGTGAGCTGTTCGGACTCGACGCGTCGAGCGCGCCGCTCGCCGAGGAGGACGCCGACGTGACACCGCTTCGGGATCAGCGCCGCCTGCGGAGGGAGAACAGCTGATCGAAACGGTGCTGAAGCGGTTCGAGGAGGCCGACGAGAGACGCGAGTTCGAGCGGGGGAGCTTCGAGCTCGTCTCGATTGGCGGGCTCACGGTCGGTCGCGCCACCTACGAGCCGGGCTGGCGCTGGTCCGACCACGTGGGGTCCGGGCCCGAGGACCGCTGTCAGGTCGAGCACGTCGGCCTCGTCGTCTCGGGTCAGGCCGCCGTTCTGATGGACGACGGGACCGAGCTCGTGATGCGCCCCGGCGATCTATTCCACGTTCCGCCCGGACACGACAGCTGGGTCGTGGGCGAGGAGCCGTACGTCTCGCTGCACTTCCTGGGCGCCGAGAGCTACGCGGCGTAGCGGCCGGTCACCCGGGCGAGAAGACCGCCTCGATGTTGCGGAACTCACGCTTCAGCGACTCGTACTGCGACCCGAAGAGCTCGTCCGGCATATCCGGCCCCTGGAACATCGTGAACGTATAAGCGGTGCTCCCGCCGGGGAGACCGACGACGCGCGTCGGGAACAGAGCCATCGCGCCGGGCTCCGGCCCGGCGTACATGTCGATCACGCCCGTGTCGGGGTCGGCGACGATGTCGAAGAAGTACTCCCCGAGGTTGTTGACGACCTTGTAGCGGTCGCCCTCCCGCTTCAGCTCGCGGGCGAACTCGTTCGCCCACTCGGGGAGCCGTTCGACGTCGGACAGGTAGCGGAACACCTCCTCGCGGGGCGCGGGGAGGACGGTGGTCACGGTGCGTGACCTCACAGGCTCATCACCTCCTGGAGCGCTTCTTGAAGCGCGGTTTGCCTTTGGCGGCCGAGCCGGCCCTCGACCAGCTCGTCCAGTTCGGCGAGCGTCTCCTCGGCGATCGGCCGGAAGTCCCTCGCCCGGTCGGTCAGGTGCACGCGGGCGGCGCGACCGTCCTGCGGATCGGGGCGACGCACCACGAGGCGGTCGCGCTCGACGAGCCTCACGAGCGTCGTCATCGTCTGCTTCGCGAGTCGCGATCGCGCCGCCAGCTCGCCCATCCTCAGTCCGTCCTCCTCGAGAAGGGGAACGAGCACCGATCCGTAGGAGGGACGAACCTCGGCGAATCCCCGCTCCGCGAAGCGCTCCGCGAGAACCTCGTTCCAGCGCTGCGTGGCCTTCGCGAGGAGGAATCCGAGGTTCCGAGTTGTCGCACGCCGCCCTCCGTTCACCGGACACAGTATTAGTCCTATATCGGACTAATTTACCAGACGCGAGAATGAGCCGATGAGCTCGGCGATCCGGCTCGGCACCCGCGGCAGCGCTCTCGCGCTCGCGCAGGCGAAGCTGGTCGCCGACGCGCTCGGGGGCGCGGAGATCGTCGCGGTGCGCGGCGAGCCCCCCACCGCCGGGGGCGGCGACAAGGCGCGGTTCGTGCGCGGGGTCGAGGACGCGCTGCTCGCGGAGGAGGTGGACGTCGGGGTCCACTCGGCGAAGGACCTTCCGGCGGAGCTCCCCGACCAGCTCCGGCTCGCGGGAGTGCCCGCCAGGGAGGCGCCGGCCGACGCCTTCGTCGGCGACGCGCCGGCGCTCGACGAGGTTCGCGCGGGCGCCCGAATCGGGACCTCGAGCCTGCGGCGCCGCGCCCAGCTTCTCGCCGTGCGCCCCGACCTCGAGGTCACCGAGCTGCGCGGCAACGTGGACACGAGGCTGGGGCGCCTCGCCGACGGGGACTTCGACGGGATCGTCCTCGCCACCGCCGGCCTGCGGCGGCTGGGGCGCGAGGACGAGATCGCGTTCCGGTTCGACGCTCGGGCGATGACGCCGGCCGCGGGACAGGGGGCGCTCGCCCTCGAGGCCAGACGGGAGGACGAGCCGGCCGCCGCGGCAGCGGCGCGAATCAGCGACGCGACCGCGCTGGTCGAGGTGACCGCCGAGCGCGCGGCCGTGGGGGAGCTGGCAGCGACCTGCCGCACGCCCGTCGGGGTGCGCGCCGAGCTCTCGGACGGGCGGCTGCGTGCCGACGCGTTCGTCGGGCTCCCGGACGGGAGCGAGTGGGTCCGCGACACGGTCGAGGGCGACCCCGAGGACCCGGTGGCGCTGGGCCGCGCGCTCGCCGAGCGCCTGGTCGCGGCGGG
>JBOGZL010000385.1:0-23073 GCA_050697195.1 Solirubrobacterales bacterium | reverse complement strand
ACTTGGCGGGGTCGCGACTGGCCGACAATACGGAGCGCCTCAGTGCACATCCCGGCACGAACCTGAGCCAACCGGATACGCACGAGCAGCGCTATTCGGGCGACTGAGGACACGGCATGGCGGCGATCTGGGGCCGTCGCTTCCGGTGAAACGTCTTTTGAGAAGGTCCACTAGTAATGCTCCGTTAGCTCTTGCAGGAACCGCCACCGCGCCGGCGAACATGTCGCCCGTGCCCGATAACGGCGGTCAACCTGCGAGGGCCTCGTGACCGACGCCGAGCTGGTCGAGGTCAGGGAGCGCCTCGAGTCCTTCGCGGCCGAGCTGTTCGAGCCGATGGCGCGCAAGGACCAGCGTGGCTGGGCATCGAGCATCAGCCCGCGCAAATAGACGCAGCACTGCTCGTCGCCATCGGGCAGGCGAGCGGCCATGCCTGCAGCAGTTCGTTAACCAGTCCCCCTGGGACCCGACTCCGGTTCGCGAGCGACTCGCGCTGGGGATGAGCAAGCAAATCTCACCCCGTGCCTGGATCGTCGACGACACCGGCTTTCCGAAGGCGGGGCGGCACTCGGTCGGCGTCGCGCGCCAGTACTGCGGCGCGCTTGGCAAGGTCGCCAACTGCCAGGTCGGGGTTTCGATCTCGGCCGCCACCGACGAGGCCTCCTGCCCGCTTGACTGGCGCCTTTTCATCCCCTCGGAATGGGACGCAGACGCGGAGCGCCGGGCCACGGCTCACCTGCCCGCCCAGATCCGCCACGTCGCGAAGTGGAAGCTCGCGCTCGAGATGATCGACGAGCTGCGCTCCTGGGGCCTCGAGCCGCCGGCGATCCTCGGCGACGGCGCCTTCGGTGAGGTGACCGAGTTCCGGGAGAGCCTCGAGGAGCGCGAGCTTCGCTACGTGGTCCAGACGAAGGGCGGGACCTCTGCCTACGCGGAAGCGGTTCGCCCCACACGACCGCACTATCCGGACCGCGGCCGGCCGCCGAAGCCGCGTTACCGAGGCAAGCCCTCCTCGCTGCGCTCACTCGCGCTCGAGGCAGGCGCCGAAGCTGCGGTCTCTGTCTCATGGCGCGAGGGGACCAAGGGCGAGCTTCGCTCGCGCTTCTTGGCGCTCCGGGTCCGCCCGGCGAACATCGAGCTGCGAAACCGGGCGAATCGCGAGGGCCACGAGCTGCCCGCCCGCTGGCTCATCTGCGAGTGACCCGAGGGCAAGGAGGAGCCGATCAAGTACTGGCTCTCGAACCTGCCAGCCGACGCCGAGCTCACAGAGCTCGTCGCCCTGGCGAAGCTACGCTGGCGGATCGAGCACGACTACCGCGAGCTAAAGGACGCCCTCGGGCTCGACCACTTCGAGGGCCGAAGCTATCGGGGCTGGAACCATCACGTGACCCTGGTCTCGGTCGCCCATGCCTTTCTCACCACCGAGCGGCTTCGCCTCGAGGCCGAGTTGGCAGAGGCCGAGCTCGCGGGGCCGGTCGGGTGCGCAGAGCAGGTTGACGAGGCACACGGCGAGGAGCGTCCCCGCCCTTTCGCGAGAGCCGCCTGAGCCTGTTCGAGGTCCTGCGCCGCCTTCAGCGGCTGCTCGCATGCTGGTTCGGCACCTGCCCCACCTGCGAGCGGCCCCTGAAAGCATCATCGCCGTTGGTGCGAGCAGCGCCGGGGGCGCCAATCTAACGGAGCATTAGTAGCTGACCCAGCCAATTCGAGCCGTCGCCACCGCCGCTTCGACGCCCGCCTCCGGCTCGCTCCGAAGCGGCGGTGGGCGCCCCGGGACGTAACCGATCCCCTGTCGGCTTTCCACCTCGACCCAGGGAACCGATCCGCTGTCGGTCCTGACCTAGCCTAGCTCACGAGTCCATCTGCCGCGTAAGCCGTCGGCGCTGCCAAACTAACCTGGATGTTCACTCGTCACTTGGAGCTCTCTCCTGGAGGATTGGCCAAATACTCCTGAAGGATTGGCTGGATCTCCTCAACCGTCGGACAACCCTCGACGGGATAGCCCGGGGACTGCTGGTAATCCGACAGCGTCTTCTCACCGGCCAGCACTCCGCGGAGGAAGTCTTGGACTTCCTCAGGACACGTGGACTGAGGGCTGAGCGCCGGCGCCGGCACCCGCGCGGCCGATCCGCCGAGCTCCCTTTCGGCGGCGATGGCACCAGGAACCACGATCGCTGCGGCCAATATCGCAAGACCGCCACGTCGCAGCCGCTGACCCCCACGCAATCCCGACCGCGCGCGCGCCACCCGCACGAACTCATCGCCGAGCTCGTTGCGGAACTCTTCAAGCGCAGGCAGGCGGTCCCGCCTCTCGAACTTGTGCGTCATGCTCGTACCTCCTCAAACGTAGGGTTTCCACCCAGCGCGACCGCAAGCGACTTCAGGCCGCGCGAGACGCGGGTTCGGGCCGCTTGCTCCGAAATTCCCAGGCGCTCGGCGACCTCGGCGTACGAGTGCTCCTCGACCACCCTGAGCCACAGCGCCTCTCGCTGGGAGCGGGGGACGCGCCGGAGCTCGGCTCGGAGGGCGCTTCGAAGGCCTTCGAGATCGGCCAGCTCCTCGACCTCGGATCGCCGATCCGCGTCAATCGGCGGCAGCTCAAGCCGGAGGCGCTTCATCGCCCGGCGCCCCGCATCTCCTCGCCGGAAGTAGCGCGCGAGCTGGCGCCTCGCGATGCGATAGATCCAGGCCTCTGCTTCCTCGGCCGTCGAGCCGCGAAAGCGACCACGGGACAGGTACGCCTGCGCAAACGTCTCAGCTGTCAGCTCAAGCGCGAGATCCGCGTCGCACACCCTGCGTGCTAGGTAGGCGAGGACACGCTCGAAATGCCCTTTGTAGAACTCGGCAAAGACTTCCGGTTCGCGGGTCGAGCGCCGCAGCGCTTGCGCCGGGTTCTTATCGATCACGTCCCTTAAGTGCCGCAACGAGCCTGGGATGTGACACCCATTGTCCTGCCGGCCACTGGGCGCGCCAGGGAAGCCAGGCGCAGCACCTCGGGGTTCGGGACCGCGACCGAGGCTTGGGAACGAGGATCGAGGCGGCAGCGCGGTCGCCGAAGCGCCTGGCATCCGCGGCGGCGAGCGCCACGTCTACCACCTCGGCGCCGTGGCGCTTCGCGAGGTCGATGGCCCCGGCCATCTGGCGCGCACCCGCTGGGCACCGAGCGCTGAGGCTCGGATGAGTCAGCGCTCGCTTTCTCGCCGATCCGAAGGAACTTGGCCTCCTCGCCGCTTTGGCGCGCAGCGTCACCGGGCCCCTCGCGGCCAGGCTTCCATTCAAGATTCCGAAACCGTCAGCAGCGTGAGCCGGCGTTGCCTACGTGGTATCGATCGCTAGAAGCGAGATTGGCCCGATTACCACCGGGGTTGATGCAACTCGTCACAAAGAAAGCATTGCCGGTTTCGAACTTGCGGTTTCCCAACCGGTTCTTAGCCGAATTAAAAACATAGCCCGGATAGTCACTACGCCATCCGGTACCCCCCATCCACGGATACGCATAATGCTTCTTGCCATCGTAGTGGGCGTAGTGCCACATGCACGCCGTATGTACTGCGCAGCCGTGGTGGCCCAGGATGTTCGGGGGGGCATTCTCCGGCGCTACACGCGGTTCGGCCGGTGGAGGGAGTATCTCGTCGTTGATTGGGGCGGGAACCTGTCCGGGGTCCGCTGAGCCGGAATCAGCTCCGGCCTCAGCGACGTTCGCAGACGTCGCGGCAGAGGCCGCGAAACTTGATGACAGAAAGACGCCGGCACCTAGAACTAGGACGATTGCCATAAGGCGCGCTGTCAGAGCCAGCGGCCTCCGCAACTGGGACGTTTGGCGTTGCATGCTCGAGTCCTCCCTTGATTCGCATTCGACCTGTCTCGCAGGCCGCCGCGCTCGGCGCGCCACACGCGGTCGATTTCATATCACGACGCGGGGGGGGGGGTGTCAAGGTCAGTAGGTCGACCCCGAGACGCTCAACCTCGACCCCGAGGCGGCGCGGGCGGCGATCGGGGAGCGCACGGCGGGAGTGCTGCCGGTCGACATATTCGGCTACCCGGCCGACATGCCGGAACAAGCAGCTGACGACGGGGGAGGGTGGGGGCCTGGTCCCTCCGAGCGCGCAGCTCGCCGAACGGGTACGGAGCGAGCGCAACCAGGGGCGGGCCGCGGACATGGGCCGGATCGAGCACGACCGGCTCGGCTACAACTACCGGCTGACCGACCTGTCGGCGGCGATCGGGCTGGCCCAGCTCGAGCGCGCCGACGAGCTCCTCGCGCGTCGAGCGCGGGTCGCCGGGATGTATCGAGAGCGGCTCGAGGGGGTCGAGGGCCTGACGCTGCCGCTGCCGGACCGCGGCGCGGAGCGGCGGAGCTGGTTCGTGTACGTGCTCGGGCTGCCCGAGCGCGTCCCGCTTGGGATCCGCGAGCTCGCCGAGCGCCTCAAGCCGGACATCGAGCTCGGTCAGCTGCCCTTCGACCTCCTCTAGCGCGCCCGCACGACTCTCGCGCTCGCGCACAGCACCCGCCCTGCGCCGCAACAGCCGATCGCGCTCTCGGGCCGCGGCGCGACGAAACTGGGCCGACACCGCCGCCAGGCCGCGCCCGTTCTCCGCGCTCATCGCTGCGCCCTTCGCAGGTCGGACAGCCATGCGAAGTCCACGCGGCCGGTTCGCACCTCGCGCAGGTGGGCCAGCCCCAGCGCAGCGTCGATGTGGTCCACCACGTACACCCGCCGCGTCCGCGGCTTGCGGACGCGATCGCCTGCGCGGGCCCTCCGCTGCGGCGCTCATAGGAGAACCTCTCCTCGCTCTATGCGGAATCGAGAGGGAGAGGCCGACCGAAGGGAGGCCGTCCTCTGAGAGCGTGGAGCGCAGAGAGCCGACCGCCGTCGGGAGAGCGCCAGGCTCGCTCGCCCCTTAGAGGGCCACGATGAGACCAGCGCCTCCCGGCGGTCGGAGGCACCTGAAGCGGCCAACTAGTAAGGCGTTCCGCGGGCTCAGCTGACTCGGCTCGCCACCTCACGCATCGTGAGCACGTCGAGCTCGCCGCGCTCGCGCATGTTCGCGACCTGCGCGGCGCCGCGTACCGCCCGAGATCGCACCCGGGCGCACCGGTGGACCTCCTCGTCTACACCGAGCGCGAGCGAGAGGCCTGCCGGCCGCGGTTTCGAGCCGAGGTTGAGCACGGAGTGGTGCTCTACCGGCGGGCGGCATGACGAGGCGGGCGGGGTCCTCGGCGTGGCGGCTGCGCTGCTCGTTTCGTCCGCGGCGCTCGCGGCCCCGGGAACGCGCAGCTACGAGGGCCAGGTCGTGCAGGGCGCCGACTCCCGCCTGACCTTCGACGTCGTCAAGCGCGAGAGCGGAAAGCGGCGGTGAAGCGGGTCGAGTTCGAGGCGGTGCCCGCGTTCTGCGCGGGCGATCCGCGGTCCGCGATCGGCGGCTCGGTTCCCGGCACCGCCAAGGTCAAAAGCGGAAGTTCAAGTTCAACGCCTCCGACGCCCTCCGGGCGCTCAGCTTCAGGGGGAAGATCACCCAGCGCAGCAGGAAGGTGTCGGGGAACCTCAGCTTCAGCGGCTCGTTCGACGTCGACGGGCAGACAATTAGCGGCGCCACCGGGCCGCGGACCTGGACCCCCGAACGAGGCCTGAGCTCAGCCCCCGGGCGGGGCCGGCGGGGGCGTCGCGGGCACGTCCGGATAGCGGAAGCGCCGTTGGAGCATCGGCACGGCGATCACCGCGGCCATCGCGGTCGCTCCGCCGACCACGCTGACGAACACCGTCGCCGCGCTGAGCACGCCGTCGTCCGCCGCGGCGACATATGCCCAGATGCCGATCGGCAGGTAGAGCAGCACCGCGGTGAGGAAGCCGGGGTTGGGGCGCCGGGCCACCACCGTCGGCAGGACGTGAAAGAAGACCGCGTTGACGAGGACGCCGGCCGGGAAGATGAGCGCGAACGCCGGCGCCCCCACCCGACCGCCGCCGCCGAGACCCCGAACACGATCAGAAACCTGTTCGTGGCCCAGAAGTCGAGCCACGTCGGCGCCATCCCGATCCGCGGCGCGAGCACCCCCGCGGCCCAGCCCTGCCACCCGAGGCCGCGCTCCTCGACGACGTGGAAGGCGCTCGCCGCGACGAGGATCCACAGGACCCAGTCGTGATCCATGGCGGGGAATCTAGGCGGAGGCGAGGACGTCCGCCAAGGGGCCGCCCCACCGCGCCATACTCACGCGGCGATGCGAGTGATGGGCGTCGTCAACGTGACCCCCGACTCGTTCTCGGACGGGGGGCTCTACCTCAATCCCGAGCGGGCGATCCGCCAGGGTCGGCGGCTGGTCGCCGACGGGGCCGACGTGCTCGACATCGGCGGCGAGTCGACGCGGCCGGGCTCCGAGGGGGTGTCGGCGGAGGACGAGCTCGCCCGGGTCGGTCCCGTGCTCGAGGGGCTCGCCGGCGCGGGCGCGGAGCTCTCGATCGACACGTCGAAGTCCGCGGTCGCCGCGGCGGCGCTCGCCGCCGGGGCGGTGATCGTCAACGACGTCACGGCGCTGTGCGCCGACCCCGAGCTCGCGTCGGTGTGCGCGGAGCGCGGGTGCGGGGTGGTGCTGATGCACATGCTCGGCACTCCGCGCACGATGCAGGAGAACCCGACCTACGACGACGTCGTGGACGACGTGAAGGGCTTCCTGGCGGAGCGGGTCGAGCATGCCGTCGCGGCCGGGGTCGCGGAGGAGCGGATCTGGATCGATCCCGGGATCGGGTTCGGCAAGACCCTGGAGCACAACCTCGAGCTCCTGCACCGGCTCGGCGAGCTGCGCGAGCTGGGGCGGCCGATCTGCGTCGGCACCTCGCGCAAGAGCTTCATCGGCAAGATCACCGGACGCGACGTGGACGAGCGCCTCGGGGGGACGATCGCGTCCAACGTCCTCGCGCTCGCCAACGGCGCCGAGGTCTTCCGCGTCCACGACGTCGGCCCAGTCCGCGAGGCGCTCGAGGTCGCCGAGGTGATCCTCGGGCGCCGCGTGTGGGCGGATCGGGCATGATCGACGGCGCGCTGGTAGCTTCCCCGCCGTGGAGGCGCACGAGGGCAACGACGCCACCATGACCGTCGAGGTCGAGCTCCGTGGCCTCTCCATCTACACGCACCACGGCGCGACCGACGCCGAGCAGGAGGTCGGGCAGCGGCTCGAGTTCGACCTCAGCCTCGACGTGCCCGACTGCGACGCGGTGCTGACCGACCGGCTCGAGGACACGATCGACTACGCCGAGGTGTGCGACATCGTCGCGCTCGCGGCCACGGAGCGCAGCTACCGGACCCTCGAGCGCCTGTGCCACGTGGTCGGCGAGCGCCTCGCCGAGCGGTTCGGCTCGGAGAGCGTCAGGGTCCGGGCGGCGAAGCCCGAGCCGCCGGTCCCGCTCGCGATCGAGGAGGCCGCGGTCGAGGTCACGCACGAGCGCGGCTCGGATCGCGACGAGGAGGCCGAGGAAACCTGATCGGCTACCTCGGGCTCGGCTCCAACGAGGGCGACCGGGAGGCGAACCTGCGCGCCGCGGTCGAGGAGCTGCCGCGCCACGGGATCGCGGTGGAGGCCGTGTCCTCGCTCTATGAGACCGAGCCGGTGGGGGAGATCACCGAGCAGCCGGACTTCCTCAACGCCGCCGTCCGGATCGAGACCGAGCTCGGTCCGGACGAGGTGCTGAACGCGTGCAAGGCGATCGAGATCGAGCACGGGCGGCTGTTCGGGGCGCCGCGCCACGGGCCGCGGCCGCTCGACATCGACGTGCTGTTGCTCGGGGATCTGGAGCTTCGCGACGAGAGGCTGACGCTGCCCCACCCGGAGCTGACGAGCAGGCGGTTCGTCCTCGCCCCGCTGCTCGAGCTCGACCCCGAGCTCGCCCTCCCCGGCGCCCCGAGGCTCGCCGACACGCTCGCGGACCTCGGCCCCGGACAGCGGGTGGAGCGGGTCGGCCCGCTCGATTCCCGCCGCTGACGGGGCAACGTGATTGCTACACTCGTAGCACATGAGGCGGAGGCGGGACATCCCCCAGCGCGAGCTGCGCAACAACGTCGCCGCCGTGCTGCGCGATGTCGAGGCGGGAAACGCCGTGCGAGTGACCGTGCGCGGTCGCCCGGTCGCAGAGCTCCTTCCGCTCTCCCCGAGGAAGGACCACCTGAGTCCGCCGGAGGTTCAACGGATCGTTGACGACGCTCCTCTCGACCCGGCCTTCGGCGCCGACGTCGAATCAGTCGCCGGCGCGACGATAGACGAGCTCTGACCGGCGTTCTCGACACCTCGGTGTTCGTGGCCCGTGAGCAGGATCGCCCGCTGGCCGAGCTTCCCGACCAGGGCGGCATCTCCGTGATCACCGTCGTCGAGCTCAGGGTCGGGGTCCTCGTGGCCACCGACCCCTCGGTGCGCGCGCAGCGCATGCGCACGCTCAGCGAGGTCGAGCAGCTCGACGCCCTCGGGGTCGACGATGACGTGGCGAGGGAGTTCGCCGAGATCGTGGTCGAGGCGAGGGGGAAGCGCCGCCGCCCCAAGATCCTCGACGCGCTGATCGCCGCCACGGCTCGCGCTCTGGATGTCCCGATCTACACCCAGGACAGCGACTTCGACGAGATGCCGGGCGTGCGCGTCGTGCGGGTCTAGAGCGTCCTAACCCCGAGTTGACCTGACAACTCGACCTCATCGCACCGTTCCCATCTTGCGTGCCTTGAAGACGATATCCGCGGGCACCCTCCCCTTGGTCAGGCGCCCGGTGTGGGCGCGGTCGTTGTTGTAGTAGCGCAGGTATTCGTCGAGGTCGCGCCTTAGCGCGGTGATCTTCGGCGCCAGCGAGCGGCTGAAAGCCGGACGCCAGCACTCCTCGAGGATCGTCAGCTGCGCCCGCTCCGCGCAGCCGTTTGAGTTCGGACGGCCGGCCTTGATCCGTCGCTGGGTCGCCTTCTCGGCGGCGACCGCGTCGCCGAAGTCGGCCGACCTGAACTCCGAGCCGTTGTCGGTGGTGACCTCGGCGAGCTTCCACCCCGCCGCCTTGAGCTCTGAGGCGACCAGGTGGCAGAGCTCGGCGGTGTGGCGCGCCGAGGGGTTGCGATGCGTGGAGCGCAGGAACGCCCAGACATAGGCGGAGGCGACGTCGATCGCGGTGCATTGCCACACGACGCCCTTCGAGCCCGAGAGCCGGCCGACGTAAAAGCAGTCCATCTGCACCTTCTCGCCGGGCTCAGAGGCGTCGATGTGCAGCTCGGTCGGCTCGCGCTCGGGCCGTTCGTCGTAGGGCTCGGCATGGCGGGCGATCAGCGCGAAGCGCTTCGACCGGGTGTTCAGGTTGAAGCGCTTGAGCACCCGCCAGACCCCGTGCTCGGAGACCCGGATCCCGCCCCACTTGGGCCGGCGAAGCTCGGCCGAGATCCGCCGCGGCCCAAAGCCCGGGTGCCCGAGGCTGAAGGCGAGGATGCGGTGCTCGAGGTGGGGGCCGATCTGGTTCGGCATCCGCGGCCGCCGGCGCTCTCTGACCCTGAGCCCGTCGAGGCCGTAGCGCTCGAGCTTCGGCTTCCAGGCGTAGTAGGTCGATCGCGCCACGCCCATCTGCCGACAGGCCTCGGAGACGTTGCCGAGCTCCTCGGCCAGGGTGAACAGCCGCAGGCGGTAGCCGAACAGCACGTCATCATGCGACATGCGCTCCTCCTTCGGGTCGGATGTTTTGGTCGACGGAGGACTCTGAGGAAGCGCGCGGACGCCCCGGCCAGCTGGCCGGGGCGTCCGACTTCAAGGCGCTGCTATCCGCCCCCGAGGTGTCGGGGGAACTTGGGGTTAGTCCGGTCTAGAGGTTGGCTCAGAGCGCCGCCGGCGTCGCCTCGCGCAGCGGCTCGAGCCATTGGGCGGGATAGACGGGCGCGACCCGCCCGGGGAACTCCGGCACGATCCGCGTCGCGAGCTCGCCGGCGGGACGGCCCACGATCGCGGGCCGCAGGTCGTCGAGCGTGAGCAGCAGCCGGACGCTGGGCGCGATCTGGAAGTCCGCCGCGTTCGGGGTCTCGCTCCCCAGCAGCCCCTCCTCGATCCAGTCGTCGATCCGGTCCAGCGCGCCGGGCAGGGCGGCGAGATCGGCGCGGACATTGTCGTCGCTCGCGCGGTTGAGCCGCACCGAGGCGGCGATGATCGGCGCGGCCGTCTTCACGGCGACCGCGATCGGGATCCCCAGCCGAGCCCCCTCGGCGTAGGTGCCGATTGAGGAGCGGTCGCGCCGGACGGCGTTCCACAGGATCCGCCGTGCCAGCCCCTGGAGCGCGTCGTCGCCCCACCCCTCCGCCTCCTCGACCGCGGTTCGCCGCTCGGGGTCGCCCGGGAACAGCGGCGGCTCGGGCCGCAGGCGGTCGAGCTCGCGCGCGATCTCGAGCGAGCCCTGGATCCGGCGATCGTCGAGCTTCAACGCGGGGACGGTCACACCCGGAAAGCGAAGCGCCTTGAGCGCCGCCTTCGAGATCACCGGCATCAGGTCGACGCGCCTGTACTCGATCCCCTTGCGCTCGAGCATCAGCCGGACCGTCATCGCCGGGTGGGAGCCGGGGATCACGTACAGGGTCGCTGCCACGGCACCAGATCCTATGGCACCGGATAATCAGCGTCCGGATGCTGCTCGCGATCGACGTAGGCAACACCCAGACGCACCTCGGCGTCTTCGACGACGCGGAGCTGGTCGAGCACTGGCGCCTCGCGACGGACCCGAGCGCCACCTCCGACCAGCTCGCGGTGACCGTCCGAGCGCTGGCGGAGCTGCGCGGGATCGAGCGCGGCCGCATCGACGGCGCGATCGTCTCCACGGTCGTGCCGCAGCTCGGCCCCGAGTACGCACGGATGTGTGAGCGGCACCTCGGGGGCGAGACCGGTGCCCTCACCTACCTGGAGGTCGGCCCGACCGTGAGGACCGGGATGCCGATCCGCGTCGACAACCCACACGAGCTCGGAGCGGACAGGCTGGTCAACGCGGTCGCGGTTCACGACCGCGTGGGGGGCGCCTGCGCCGCGGTGGACTTCGGGACTTCGACGAACTTCGACGTCGTGTCGGCGGCCGGCGAGTATCTCGGCGGGGTGATCGGCCCCGGCGCGGAGATCTCGATGGAGGCGCTCTCCGAGCGCACCGCGAAGCTTCCCCGGATCGACCTCACCGCGCCCCAGCAGGCGATCGGCAAGCACACTCAGGCAGCGATCCAGTCGGGCTTCGTGCTCGGGTTCGCCGGGCTCGTGGACGGGATCGCCCGCAGGGTGGCCGAGGAGCTCGGTGGCGAGGCGACCTTCATCGCCACCGGCGGTCTCGCCGGGGCGATCGTGCCGTTCTGCGACACGATCGAGGAGGTCGACGACCTGCTCACGCTCACCGGCCTGAGGCTGATCTACGTTCGGAACTCGTAGCGGTGGCAGCTCCCTTGACATCCCCGTTCCGGATCGCGCACGTCGAGATCCCGAACCGCGTCCTGCTCGCGCCCCTGGCGGGGATCGGGAACTGGTTCGTGCGCCTCCAGGCGCGCCGCCACGGCGCCGGCCTCGCCGTGTCCGAGATGGTGTCGAGCTTCGCGCTTCACCATCGCAACGAGCGCACCCTGCGCGAGATGCTCGTCGTCCATTGCGACGAGCACCCCGTCTCGATCCAGCTCTTCGGCCACGACCCCGAGGTGATGCGGTCCGGGGCGGCGATCGCGCGCGAGGCGGGCGCCGACCTGATCGACATCAACATGGGCTGCCCAGTGCGCAAGGTGCGAAAGACGGGGGCGGGCGCGGCGCTTCTCGCCGACCCCGCGCTCGCCGTCCGGGTGGCGCGCGCCGCCGCGGCGGGCTCGGAGCTTCCCGTGACCGTGAAGCTTCGCTCCGGGCTCGAGCCCGGCGATCGCTCCGGGGTCGAGCTCGCGGAGCGGCTCGTCCACGACGCCGGCGTGGCGGCGATCGCGTTCCATCCCCGCCCCGCCGCGGTCCAGCACAAGGGCGCGCCGGACCACGCGCTCACCCGGGAGCTCGCCGAGCGGCTCGACGGGGAGGGGGTCCCGGTGATCGTCTCCGGCGCGCTGACAACCGCGCAGGGCGCTCGGCGCGCGTATCTGGAGTCCGGGGCCGACGCGGTGATGATCGCCCGCGGCTCGCTCGGGAACCCGTGGATCTTCGAGGAGCTTCTGGGGCGGCGGATCGGCCCGCCGAGCGCCGGCGAGGTGGTCGCCGAGCTGCGGTGGGTGATCGATCGCGCGGAGGAGCACCTCGGCGAGCGCGCCGCCCCGTACCTGCGCAAGTTCTACCCCTGGTATCTCGAGCGGCTGGGGATGTCGCGGCGCGCGAACGCGCCGTTCCAGCGCACGACGACGCTCACCGACGCGCGGGCGCTGGTCGACGAGTTGCGCGTCGAGGTCGATGGGGAAGCGCGGGCCGCGCTCGCCGCGTGACGCCTGGGTCACGCCTGAGAAACGCGCCGCGGAGCGGCTTTCGGGCATCGCTATAATGCCCCGCCTTCCTGCCCGAGACGGCGAGCTCATCCGGTCGAGCCGCGTTCGGGCTTATCTATCGAGGAGACGGTTTTGGTGGCACGGGAGTCGCTGATCACACATGACGGCTTGGAGAAGCTGAAGGAGGAGCTCGAGTACCTCCAGACCGCGAAGCGACGCGAGGTCGCCGAGCGGATCAAGGAGGCGCGCGAGTTCGGCGACATCGCCGAGAACGCCGAGTACGACGACGCGAAGAACGAGCAGGCGATGCTCGAGCAGCGCATCTCCCATCTCGAGGAGCGGGTGCGCCGCGCGACTGTCGTCGAGGAGAAGGACGTCGACACGGACGCCGTCTCCGTCGGCGTGAAGGTCCACGTCAAGGACCAGAAGTCCGGCGAGTCGCGCAAGTTCCAGCTCGTCGGCTCCGCCGAGGCCGACCCGACCGAGGACAAGCTCTCCAACGAGTCGCCGATCGGCAGCGCGCTGATGGGCCACAAGAAGGGCGACGTGGTGGCGGTCGACGTCCCGCGCGGCCCGAAGAAGAAGCTCAAGATCACGAAGATCGAATCGGCCTGAGCGTTAGGCTCGGCCCGTGGCCGACGAAACGCCGCCGCAGCGGCAGGAATCCGAGCTGCTCGCCGAGCGGCGGGAGAAGCTCGAGCGCATGCGCGCGGACGGAGTCGATCCGTTCCCGCCCTCGTTCGGCGACCGGGTCGAGATCGCCGAGGTCCGCGCCGCACACGACGACCTCGAGCCGGGAGAGGAGACCGACGCGCGGTACCGCGTCGCGGGGCGGATAACCGCCCGCCGCGGCCACGGCAGGGCGGCGTTCCTCGACCTCCGCGACCGCTCCGGTCAGATCCAGCTCCACTCGCGCGCCGACGTGCTCGGCGAGGCGCGCCACGACGGCCTGGTCGGGCTCGACCTCGGCGACATCGCCGGCGTCGAGGGGGTCGCGTTCAAGACCAAGAAGGGCGAGCTGTCGCTCCGGGTGGAGGACTGGACCCTGCTCGCGAAGGCGCTTCGGCCGCTGCCCGACAAGCACCACGGGCTCCAGGACGTCGAGACCCGCTACCGGCGCCGCGAGCTCGACCTGATCGCGAACCCCGAGGTGCGGGAGCTGTTCGCGCTCCGGGCGCGGACGATCGCCGCGGTGCGGGGGTGGCTCGACGAGCGCGGCTTCCTCGAGGTCGAGACGCCCGTGCTGCAGCCGCTCTACGGGGGCGCCCTGGCGCGTCCCTTCACCACCCACCACAACGCGCTCGACCGCGACCTCTACCTGCGGATCGCGACCGAGCTCTACCTGAAGCGATGCATCGTCGGCGGAATCGACCGCGTGTACGAGCTCGGCAAGGACTTTCGAAACGAGGGGATATCCCAGAAGCACAACCCCGAGTTCACGATGCTCGAGTGGTACGAGGCCTACGCCGACTACGGCGACGCCGCGGAGCGCACCGAGGAGCTCGTCGCGTTCGTCGCCGAGCGGGTGCTGGGGACGACGACGATCGAGCGCGACGGACAGCGGATCGACCTCGCCCCGCCGTGGCGGCGGCTGACCCTGCGCGACGCGATCCGCGAGCGGACCGGCCTCGACCTCGCCGCGCGCCCGAGCCGCGACGAGCTCGCCGCGGCGATCGACTCGAAGCCCGGTCCCGACGAGGGGTGGGGAAAGCTCGTCGACCGGGTGCTGTCGAAGGTGGTCGAGCCCGAGCTGACCGAGCCCACGTTCCTGCTCGACTACCCGGTCGAGCTGTCGCCGTTCGCGAAGCGCCACCGCACCGACGACGGGTTCACGGAGCGCTGGGAGGCGTTCGTCGGCGGGATCGAGATCGCGAACGCGTTCACCGAGCTCAACGACCCCGACGAGCAGCGACGCCGCTTCGACGCCCAGCGCGAGGAGCTCGCGCGGGGCGACGCCGAGGCGCAGCCGTTCGACGAGCCGTTCCTCGAGGCGCTCGAGCAGGGGATGCCCCCGACCGGCGGCGTCGGGCTCGGGATCGACCGCCTGGTGATGCTGCTGACCGGGGCGAGGAGCCTGCGTGAGGTCGTCCTGTTCCCCGCGATGCGGACCTGATCCGGTCGATCGCCGCCGCCAAAGCCCGCTACTTGCGCGAATCCCGGCTTGATTGCCGCGCGATGGCCGCCGATATACTTCCTATCCGTCGTAGTCGAGAAACCGGAGGGTCTAATCCGATCGGCAGCTCGGAGCCGAATAGAGGGATGAGACCGCCGGCGAGCGTGCGTCCCCTCGTACACTCAATGAAAGGCGGGTCCCGACCACAACGTCGGCCATACTGAGGTAGAGAGTGTTCGAACGATTCACAGAGAGAGCCCGGCAGGTCGTCGTCCTCGCTCAGGAGGAGGCTCGGACTCTCAAGCACAACTACATCGGCACCGAGCACATCCTGCTCGGGCTGCTGCGCGAGGAGGAGGGGCTCGCCGCCCGCGTGCTGGAGTCGCTCGACATCACCGTGGAGCGCGTGCGCGCCCAGGTCGTTCGGATCGTCGGCTCCGGCGAGGAGGTCACCTCCGGCCAGATCCCGTTCACGCCGCGGGCGAAGAAGGTTCTCGAGCTCGCGCTGCGCGAGGCGCTGTCGCTCGGCCACAACTACATCGGCACCGAGCACATCCTGCTCGGGCTCGTGCGCGAGAACGAGGGCGTCGCGGCCCGGATCCTGCTCGACTTCGACGCCGACTCGGACAAGATCCGCAACGAGGTGATCCGGATGCTGTCCGGTCCCGGCGGCCGCCGCCAGGGCGCCGGCGCCGGCGCCTCGGGCGAGGGCAAGAAGTCCTCGAAGCTGCTTGACCAGTTCGGCCGCAACCTGACCAAGCTCGCCGCCGAGTCGAAGCTCGACCCGACGATCGGGCGCGAGACCGAGATCGAGCGGATCATGCAGATCCTCTCGCGGCGGACGAAGAACAATCCCGTCCTGCTCGGAGAGCCGGGCGTCGGCAAGACCGCGGTGGTCGAGGGGCTGGCCGCCCGGATCACCAAGGGCGAGGTCCCCGAGCTGCTGAAGAACAAGCAGATCTACACGCTCGACCTCGCGGCCCTGGTCGCGGGCTCCAAGTACCGCGGCGAGTTCGAGGAGCGGCTGAAGAAGGTGATGAAGGAGATCACCCAGCGCGGCGACATCGTCCTGTTCATCGACGAGCTCCACAACCTCGTCGGCGCGGGCGCCGCCGAGGGCGCGATCGACGCCGCCTCGATCCTGAAGCCGGCGCTCGCCCGCGGCGAGCTGCAGACGATCGGCGCGACGACGATGGACGAGTACCGCAAGTACCTCGAGCGCGACTCGGCGCTCGAGCGGCGCTTCCAGCAGATCAAGGTCGAGGAGCCCTCGATCCCCGAGACCGTCGCGATCCTCGAGGGACTTCGGGAGCGCTACGAGCAGCACCATCACGTCGACATCACCAACGACGCGCTCGCGGCGGCCGCGGAGCTCGCCGATCGCTACATCTCCGACCGGTTCCTGCCCGACAAGGCGATCGACCTCGTGGACGAGGCGGCGTCGCGGATGCGGATCAAGTCGATGAGCCAGCCCCCCGTGTACCGGGAGCTCGAGGAGGAGATCGAGGAGACGCGGCGCGCGAAGGAGGAGGCGATCGAGTCGCAGGAATTCGAGAAGGCCGCGAACCTGCGCGACACCGAGCGCCAGCTCTCGAACAAGAAGCGCGAGCTCGAGGACCAGTGGTCCTCGGGCGAGGGCGGCGAGCGGCCGGAGGTCGGCGAGGAGGAGATCGCGGACATCGTCTCGATGTGGACCGGGATCCCGGTCTTCAAGCTGACCGAGGCCGAGACCCAGAAGCTCGTCCGGATGGAGGAGGAGCTCCACAAGCGGGTGATCGGCCAGGACGTCGCGATCACCGCGGTCTCGAAGGCGATCCGCCGCTCGCGCGCCGGGATCAAGGACCCGAAGCGCCCCGCAGGCTCGTTCATCTTCCTCGGCCCCTCCGGGGTCGGGAAGACCGAGCTCGCCCGCACGCTCGCCGAGTTCCTGTTCGGCGACGAGGAGGCGATGGTCCGGATCGACATGTCCGAGTACATGGAGAAGCACTCCGTCTCCCGGCTCGTCGGCTCACCGCCCGGCTACGTCGGCTACGACGAGGGCGGCCAGCTCACCGAGGCCGTTCGGCGCAAGCCCTACTCGGTGCTGCTGCTCGACGAGATCGAGAAGGCCCACCCCGACGTCTTCAACATCCTCCTCCAGATTCTCGAGGACGGGCGGCTCACGGACGCCCAGGGGAGGACGGTGGACTTCCGCAACTCGATCGTGATCATGACCTCGAACATCGGGGCGAAGGACATCGCCCGCAACACGCCGCTCGGGTTCTCCGTCTCCGACGAGACCGGGATCTCCTACGAGGAGATGAAGGATCGGATCATGGGCGAGCTGAAGAAGGTGTTCCGGCCCGAGTTCCTGAATCGGATCGACGAGGTGATCGTCTTCCACAAGCTCACCAAGGAGGAGATCACGGAGATCATCGACCTGATGGCCGGGCGCGTGCGGGAGCAGGTCGCCGAGCACGAGCTCCAGCTCGAGCTCAGCGCGGAGGCGAAGGAGTTCCTCGCCGACGTCGGGTTCGATCCCGGGATGGGCGCGCGGCCGCTGCGGCGGGCGATCCAGCGCTTCGTCGAGGACCCGCTCGCGGACGAGGTCCTGCGCCAGGGCGAGATCGTGCCCGGGACCACGGTCCTGGTCGATCGCGACCCCGACGGGGACGAGGAGCATCCGCTGAAGCTGAAGCTGGCGAAGCCGCGAAAGCGCCCAAAGAAGAAGCCCGAGCCGGTCGGGGTCGGCGCCAAGGGCGGCGACGACGGCGGCACCGACGACGGCCCATCCGGCGACGACCCGGTCGCGAAGGGCAACGGCGGCGAGGCGACCGAGAGCTGAGGGTTTGACCGCCGCTCGCGGCGGGAACCGGAAGCTTCGATGACGCTTCCGGGGCCGGATGAGCTGAAGCGGCTCCTCGGATGGGCCCCGCCGGGCGGCATCCTCTCGATCGCGGTCGGGATCGACCCCGCCGACCGGGGCGGAGGGTGGCACGTCGCGCTCGGCGACGAGCTGCGCGAGGTGCTCGGCGGCTCGGATGACGCTCCCCGCGACGTCCGGCTCGCGCTGCGCACGGTGGTCGACTCGGTGCTCGAGCGCTTCCCCGAGCGCGGCAAGCCGCCCGAGGGTCGCGGCCACATGGGCTTCGTCGAGGTGGCGAAGAAGGGTCGCCAGCGCTGGTTCGCGTCCCAGCTTCCGCCCCACAGGACCGAGGCCACCTACGGTCACCGGCCCTATCTCCGGCCCCTGGTCGAGCTCGCCGACGACGGCGCGAGGATCGGGGTGGCCGCGACCTCGGGAGACCAGGTGAGGCTTTGGGAGTGGGAGCTGGGGGTGCTCTCCGAGGCCGACGACTGGGAGATCCTCACGACCGGCGACTGGAAGGAGCGCAAGGCCCAGCGTCCCTCCGATCCGGCGCGCTTTCACGGCCCCGGCGCGTCGGGGCGCGAGCAGCACGACCAGCGCCTCGAGGCACACCGCGAGCGGTTCCTCAAGGACGCCGGCGGGCGAACCTCGGCCCGCGCCGCCGAGCGCGGGTGGCGCGACCTGCTCGTGTTCGGCGAGAACGAGCACGTGCGCCGGTTTGCGGCAGCGCTCGACTCGCGCGAGCCGCGTCACGTGCATCGCAAGAACGTCGTCTCCGAGCCGGCGTCGCGGATCGCCGCGCGGGTCGACGAGCTGATCCCGGGCCTCAACCGCGAGCGCGAGCTTGCGATCGTCGAGACGGTGAAGGAGTCGGCGTACTCGGGCAAGGAGCGCGGCTCGCTCGGCCCCCAGGAGACGATCGAGGCGCTCGCGCAGGGTCGCGTCGAGCACCTCCTGTTCGACGCCGAACGCGACTACACCGGACACGGGATCGAGGAGGGCCTCGCGTACGAGGGCCCGGCGCTGGGCGACGACGGGCTCCCGGTCGCCGAGCTGATGATCGAGCGCGCGCTTCAGACCGGCGCCCGGATCACGCCGCTGGAGGGCGAGGCCGCCGCCGCACTCGACGAGCACTCCGGCGTCGCGGCGCTGCTGCGCTACTAGCCCTTCGTCCTCGGCTCCTAGGTCGTCGCGTTGACGAGGCCGATCACGTGGCCCTCGGGGTCGCCGATGTGAGCGATCACGGTACCCGTCCCCGGAACCTCGTCGGGGCCCATCAGCCGCTTACCGCCGAGGCTCTCGGCCTTGGCGAGCGCGGCGTCGATGTCGGGGACCTCGACGTAGAAGGTGACGTGGCCGGCGTCGCCCGGTACGCCACCGACTCCGCCGCCGATCCCGATCCCGTCGGCGTTCGTGCTCCCCTCACGTTGCACGACCCCGTAGTTCATCGGGCCCGGCGCCTCCTCGAACTCCCACCCGAAGAGGTCCGCGTAGTAGGCCTTGAGCTTGTCCCCGTCCGTCCCGACCACCTCAAAATGCACAACCGGCTGTCCCATTGGGCACTCCTTTCGCGCCGGCGTGCCGGCGCCTTGTTGCTCAGCTCATAGGACTGAGCGCCGAGCGAGAACTCATCGGTCGCGAACGATCGGCCCCGTTTACTTCGGTGGGCTGTACCTCTCCACGACGCCGCCGGGCCGATCACGGACCGGCATCTCCAGCTTCAGCCGGTGTGTTTCGTTACGAGCACGTAATCTGATTTATCTGATAGGCTGGCAGCACGATGCCGCGTCTGACCGCGACAGAGGCAGCCCGGAGCTTCTCGGACGTCCTCAACCGCGTTGCCGCGGGCGAGGAGGTCGAGGTGACCCGCAGCGGTGCGCCTGTGGCCGTGATCGCCCCGCCCATGGCGCGCCTCGTCTCCGCGGAGCGCTTCCGCGAGCTGATCGCGAGCGCTCCGCATCCCGATGAGGACTTCGCGGACGAGGTGCGCGCGATCCGCGAGAGCGCCGGACCGCCCGGCGACCCGTGGGCCTCCTGATCGACACCGATACGTTGATCGACCTTGAGCGCGGGCGTGCGGAGGAAGTCGACCAGCTGCTCGGCGATGAAGAGTCCGCGATCAGCGTCATCACCGTCAGCGAGCTGCTGCACGGCGTCCTGCGAGCAAGCGGAGCGACCCGTGCACGACGGCGCGCGTTCGTAGAGCACGTTCTTGCCGGCCTGCCGGCGATCCCGATCACCGAGCCGGTCGCCCGCGTGCACGCCGATGTCTGGAGCGATCTATCGGAGCGCGGAGAGCCGATCGGCGCCCACGACCTCTGGATCGCAGCCACGGCACTCGCGCACGAGCTGGGCATCGCCACCCGCAACGTCTCCCACTTCGATCGCGTTCCCGGCTTGCGCGTTCTTGCCGCTCCTGCGTAATCCTCCGCTTCGGGACGTGGCCCGGGGCGAAGCGCCACCAGTCTGGCCCGTGGCGGCGCAGCGGTGCTTGTATGGAACCGCGCCGTGTTTGCCCCGCAATGGGAGGGTAGCGACCGGGTAGGGATCCATTGCCTGGAGGTCGCATGAGTCGAGGCCGAAAGCGCGCCCTCTACACGGTGATTGGGGTGCTTGCGCTCGTGTTCGCCGCGACGGCGTTGGGGCACAGCCGCACCATCCACGGCACGTCCGGCGACGACTGCGAGGGTGAGGGCGAGGGCACCCTCTATGGCCACGAGCATAACGACGCGATCTACGCGGGGGCGGGCGACGACTGCTTCGACGGACGCGAGGGCGGCGATCTCATCATCGGCAACGGTGGTACCGACATCGGCAACGGCGGCAAGGGCCCCGACTTCACCTTCGGGGGGGGCGACCAGATCGTCGGCAACCTCGGCGACGACGAGATCGAGGGCAACGATCGCGGCGATGAGGTCGTCGGCGGGCCCGGCCGGGACAAGCTCAGAGGGGGAAGAGGCCGCGACGTCGTCCGAGCACATGACGGCGAGCGCGATTACGTCAACGGCGGGTTCGGCGACGACCTGTGCTTCGTGGAGGTCGAGGACCACGGGTACGGCAACAGCTGCGAGCGCGTGATACCGCCCTGCACGCCCGGGGGATGGTGTTGAGGGTCCCCGGCGCCGTCCTGATCGACACCTGGCCGACTTAGGATCTCGCCGTGCGCTACGGGATCGCGATCTTTCTCACCGACGACGCTCCCGACCCGGCAATCGTCGCCCGGCTGGTCGAGGAGCGTGGCTTCGAGTCGCTGTTCCTGCCCGAGCACACCCACATCCCCGCCAGCCGGCGCACCGCGTACCCGGCCGGCGGTGAGCTGCCAGGCGAGTACAGCCGCACCCACGACCCGTTCATCGCCCTGACGGCGGCCGCCGCCGCGACAGAGACGTTGCTGGTCGCGACAGGCATCTGCCTCGTTATCGAGCGCGACCCGATCATCAAATGCGACCGAGCGCCAGCTCGACGAGCTCGCGTCGAGGCTTGGGCTGTAGCGCCGCGACGCACATTGGCCGCAGAGCTGTGCAGCGGTTGCGTGTGGTGCTGGCGGCCGACGATCCGGAGTTCGGGGTAAATCCCCGTCGGTCGCGCGGGCGCGACGAGCGAGGCCTACTTCGGCGGCGAGTAGCGCCGCACCGGGCCGTCGCCGGGGCGGTCGCGTACCGGCAGCTTGAGCTCGAGCTTCTCGACGGGCACCGTGAACCCGGCGCCGTTCGAGGGCCGCGCGTAGGGGGCGTCCTGTCCCAACAGCTCGAGCTTCGGGACGTGGCCCGGGGCGAAGCGCCACCCGTTCGGATGGAGCTGGAAGACGTGGTTGCGGTCGCCGTCCGGCCGGTAGACGCCGCGGGTCACGAACGTCTGCGTACCGTCGGGGGCGACGTCCCAAAGCCGGGCGGCGATCTGGGGGAACTCGCCGCTCGTGTTGAGCTTCGCGACGACCGTCGGCGACCCCATCAGCGTGTAGCCGTCGCCGCCGGCGGCAGGGAGCCGGAAGGTCGCGGCCCCGGGGTCGTCGGCGGCGTCCACGGTCCGGCAGCTCCCGCCGCCGCCGAAGATCGGGTCAACCGCCCTCGCGGGTCGCCTCGTCGCCGCCCGCGGAGGTGAAGGTCTTCGCCTCGTCGGTCGAGAAGTCGACCTCGCCGGGGTGCTGCTTGCGCCAGTTCCGGGTGGAGAACGGCCCCGCCGCCGGCCCGTCGCAGTTCTGGGTGGAGCTCTGGACCCGGGGCAGCCTAGCCGCGGAGCGGTCGCCGAGCAGGTGGCGGTCGAAGAGCGCGTCGCGCGCGTCCTCGAGCCCGGGCGTGTCCACGAACGTGGCGCGGGGGTGGCCGAATCCGTTCGCGAAGAAGAGCGAGATCTTCGAGCCCGGGTGCTGGACCTGGGCGCGCTTCGCGTCCCGCAGCGCCTCGTCGGCAGGGAAGAGGTCGTCCGTCCACGAGTTGTAGATCAGAAGCGGAGCGGGCCTGCGGCGCTCGCTGCGGCGCAGGCCCTGCTCGACGTAGTACGCGGAGTGGAAGCGCTTCGTGTTGCGCAGCAGCTCGCGCAGGGCGGGATTGGAGTCGTAGGGCTCACCGGCCTCGAGGAGCTCGAACTGCTCCGGGATGTTCGCCTCGGGGTCCTCGCCCGGAGGCGCGTAGTAGCCGCTCGACTGGCCGGTCGCGAACAGCCCCGCGAGGTAGGACTCCTTCGGGACCCCGGCCGGCATCCGGTGCGGGTTCCGGCTCCGGAAGTCGAGCGTTCCTCCGTTCGGGACCAGGGAGTAGGAGAGGTCGGACCACCCGATCCGAGGCGCGGCGGCGGCGATCCGCATCGGGGTGCCGTCTGGGCTGCGCCACCGCACGAGCCTGCCGTTCGGGCGCATGACCCTGTTGCGGAGCGCGGCGAGGGTCAGCGACTGGCCGCCCCCGTAGGAGTCGCCGGTGACGCCGATCCCGGGCTCGACGAGGCCGGCGTCCTCGAGCAGCCCGGCGAGGTGCTGGGTGTCGCGGGCCTCGAAGCGCGTGTCGGCGAGGTGGATCCAGCCGCGCGCGCATCCCGGGCCGACGCGCGAGGACTCGGCGCCGCACGAGTTCCCGAACCCGCGCGCCGAGTACGCCATCACCGCGTAGCCGCGCTGGGCGAGGCCGACCGTGTCCACCGCGGCGCCGTTCTTGCTCCCGCCCCACCCGTGTAAATAGACGATCAGCGGATGGGGTCCGTCCTGCGCCGACGGCGGGAAGGCCAGGTCGACGTCCAGCGGAACCCCGTCGAAGCTCGCTACCCGGGTGTCGATCGATCCGGTGCACTCCTGGATCCCGCCCGGGCCCGGCTCGCACGGGATCCCGAGCGCGCTGGGGATCGGGTCGGCGGCGGCGCGGGGCGCGGCGACCGCGAACAGCACGACCGCAGCGGTCAGGGAGGTCGCAACTGCGACCGCTCGCCCTGCGAAGTTCGAAGTCCCACCGTTCGGCGTCGCCATCCTTGACCGGCGGGGGATCTACAGAAGCGGGGGGCGGGGGCGCGGTCGCGTCGGACGGGATTCCTAGAGTCAGTCGTCCGATGGCGCGCTCGGGATCACGCTACGCCTGCGAGCAATGCGGACACGAGGCCCTCACGTGGACGGGCCAGTGCCCGGGGTGCGGCGAGTGGAACACGCTCGCCGAGCGCTCGGCGCGGTCGCGGTCGGGCGGCCGCGGAAGGGGCCGCGCCAAGCCGGCTGGGGACGCCCCGAAGC